>NZ_JBQCCN010000347.1:0-7193 GCF_051962185.1 Sphingomonas sp. | reverse complement strand
TCGAGCCCGGCCTTGGCGCGCTTGAGCGGCTCGACCTTGCGGATTTCGCAGCAGCCGTCGGGGTCGTAGGACCAGCGCAATTCCTGCGCGTCCCTGGCGGCGAGCACGGCGGGATCGGGCTTGACCGTGCGGCTGTCGCTCAGGCCGAACCGTTCCAGCAGCGTGTCGCGATAGGCGAGCGTCTCGGGAAACATCTTGAGCGTGTCGACGAACACCACCGGGGTCGCCGGATCGGCTTGCGCGACCAGGTGCAGCAGCACCGCGCTCTCGGTGCCGAATGACGACACCACGGCGGTGTTGCCGAGCAATCCTTCGGCGAACAACGCCTTCAGCATCGCCAATGTGTCGACCCCGGCGAAACGCGCGTTGAGCGCGTCGGCATCGGCCTGGGTAAAGGCCGGCCCGGTGTCGATCATGTCGATCTTGCGCAACGCTTCACCCATGGCGGAGCTTCCACACCGGCACCGCATGGTCGGCGGCGGTCTGGTAGCGATGATCGTAGCGGTTGAGGCTCGCCTCGAGCACCGCCAGGTCGATCGGCGCGTTGGGCGCGAAACCGTCGAAGCCGCAGCGGCGCATATGGTCGATCTGGTCGACCAGCACGTCGCCGGTGGCGCGCAGCTCGCCGGTATAGCCCGCTTCGCGCAGCACCTGCGCCGAGGAATAGCCGCGCCCGTCGCGGAAACGCGGGAAGTCGATCTCGATCAGCGCGATATGGCCGAGATGCGGGAGGAGGGCGCGCACGTCCTCGCCGGCTTCGATCCTGACCGCCGAGGAATCGGCCTGGTTGAGAAAGGCGTCGAGCGTGACTGCCGGCTCTTCCGCCGGATCGTCGTGGCGGAAGCGCAGGTCGGCGGGGACGGCGATGCGGCGGTCAGTCATTGGAAATCTCCGTCGCCCCAGCGGAGGCCGGGGCCGTTGGCCGGTGCGCTGGGCCCGTGCCTCCAGCGGCCCCGGTCTGCGCCGGGGCGACGATGTGGGGCTTACCCATAAATCGCCTCCTTGAACGGATCGAAACCGACCCGGCGATAGGTGTCGAGGAAGCGTTCGCCCTCGTTGCGCAGCTCGAGATATTTGTCGGTCACGCGCTCGACCGCGTCGACCACGCCGTCCTCGTTGAACCCTGGGCCGGTGATCTTGCCGAGGCTGGCGTCCCCCGCGCCCGAGCCGCCGAGCAGGAGTTGGTAATTCTCGGTGCCCTTACGGTCGACGCCCAGGATGCCGATGTGCCCGGCGTGATGATGCCCGCAGGCGTTGATGCAACCCGAGATCTTGAGCTTCAGTTCGCCGAGCTCGCGCTGGCGGCCGAGATCGGCGAAGCGCGTCGCGATCTTCTGCGCGACCGGGATCGAGCGGGCATTCGCCAGGCTGCAATAATCGAGCCCGGGGCAAGCGATGATGTCGCTGATCAGGTCGAGATTGGCGCTGCCGAGCCCGGCCGCGTCGAGCTTTTGCCACAGCGTGTAGAGATCGGCCTTGCGCACGTGCGGCAGGACGATGTTCTGGCCGTGGGTCACGCGCAATTCGTCGAAGCTGTACTGCTCGCCGAGGTCGGCCATCAGCTCGATCTGCTCGGCGCTCGCATCGCCCGGGATACCGCCGACCGGCTTCAGGCTGATGTTGACGATGGCGTAACCCGGCGCCTTGTGCGGCTTGACGTTCTGGTCGAGCCAAAGCGCGAAATCGGGGTCGCTGCGGTCGATGTCGTCGCTGAGGCCGGTCTCGAACGGCGGCGGCGTGAAATGCGCGGCGATGCGGTCGAATTCCGCACGCGGCACGTTGGAACCGTTCTGGAGGATATGCTGCCACTCGGCCTCGACCTGGCGCGTGAATTCCTCATGGCCGAGGTCGTGGACCAGGATCTTGATCCGCTGCTTGTGGATATTGTCGCGCCGGCCGTTGCGGTTCCACACGCGCAGCGTCGCCTCGACATAGCTGAACACGTCGTCGGCGGGCAGGAACGGGCGGATCAGCGGCGCGACGAACGGCGTGCGGCCCATGCCGCCGCCGATATAGACTTCGAAGCCCAGTTCGCCGGCGTCGTTCCTGACCAGCTTGAGCCCGATATCGTGCAGCCGGATCGCGGCGCGATCCTCGTCGGCCGCGGTCACCGCGATCTTGAACTTGCGCGGCAGATAGCTGAATTCGGGGTGGAAGGTCGTCGCCTGGCGGATCAGTTCGGCCCATGGGCGCGGGTCGGCGATCTCGTCCGCCGCGGCGCCGGCATATTGGTCCGACGACAGGTTGCGGATGCTCTCGCCGCTGGTCTGGATCGCGTGCATCTGCACGGTCGCGAGGTCGGCCAGGATATCGGGCGCCTGCTCGAGCTTGATCCAATTGTACTGGATGTTCTGGCGCGTGGTGAAATGCCCGTAACCGCGATCGTACTTGCGCGCAATATGCCCGAGCATCCGCATCTGGCGGCTGTCGAGCGTGCCATAGGGGATGGCGACACGCAGCATATAGGCGTGGAGCTGGAGATAGAGACCGTTCTTGAGCCGCAACGGCTTGAACTGGTCGTCGGTCAGTTGCCCGGCGAGCCGGCGGCGCGTCTGGTCGCGAAACTCCTCGACGCGCGCGTCGACGATCGCCTGGTCGTATTTGTCGTAGCGGTACATCAGTGGCTCGCCTGGTTCTGGTTCGCGCGGAGGCGCGAAGGCGCGGAGATTTTGCTCGCACGAAGACGCGAAGGCACAAAGAAGGGGGGAGCGGACGCGCGCGGTAGCGCGCTATCGCCGCTTTCCCGCGAATAACGAAAGGCTGCTGACGCAGCCGGGCGGGACAGGTCCGCGCCCTCCGCGCCTCCGCGCGAAAACAAACTTAGTGTCTTCGTGTCTTTGTGCGAGACGATCATATCACCCAGCTCCCCGCATCCGGATCACTCGGCTTGAGCGTCAGGTCGGGCCGCACGGTCGGACCCAAAGCGCGGATGCGATCCTTGATGTGCGCGGGGCGCGGACCTTCCGGCGTTTCGGTCGCATCGATGATCGTCCCGCCGTTGACCCGGCACGCGCCGTCCTCGGCATGGAGGATCGCCTCGCCGCGGTCGCCGACGTCGGCGGCGTCCTCGATATGGCGCGACCAGCCGTTGCCGGTCCACCAGATGACGTCGCCGGTCGGCAAATCGTTACCGGTCAGAATCTTCACGCCGCAGCCTCCGCGATCTTCGCCCACCGGGCCAATTTATCCTCGGCATCGGACAGTTCGACGACATCGCCGACGACGATGATCGCCGGGCTCTGCACCTTCTCGCGCTCGACCATCGGGCCGAGGTCGGCGAGCAGGGTCTTGAGCGCGCGATGCCCCGCCAGCGTGCCCTTTTCGAGCACGGCCACCGGCATGTCGGGGGCGACGCCGTCGGCCATCAATTTGTCGGCGATGTCCGGGCAGGTCGCGACGCCCATGTAGATGACGAGCGTGCGGCCCTTGCCCGCGAGCCCCGACCAGTCCTGGTCGGTCAGGCCCTTGCACTGGCCGGCGACGAAGCTGACCGCCGACGAATGATCGCGATGGGTGAGGGGAAGCATCGCTTCCGCCGCGCAACCCAAAGCGGCCGAGACGCCGGGAATGACCTCGACCGGCAGGCCGGCGGCGCGCACCGCCTCGACCTCTTCGCCGCCGCGGCCGAAGATGAACGGGTCGCCGCCCTTCAGCCGGACGACGATCGCGCCCGCCTTCACATGCGCGACGATCAGCGCGTTGATCCCGTCTTGCGACAGGGTGTGGCGACTACGCTGCTTGGCGACCGAGATGCGGTGGGCATCGGCCGGCGCGATGTCGAGCACGCGCGGATCGATCAGCCCGTCATGCACGACGACGTCGGCGCTCTTCAGCGCCTCGACCGCGCGAACGGTGAGCAGTCCGGGATCGCCGGGGCCGGCACCGACCAGGATGACGCGGCCACGCGCATTGGGATCGAGAAGTGTCGCCATGATGCCCGGGCAGATGGGCCGGCGCCGCCGACCGGGCAACCGACGCTTCCTACTGGCTGGAATAGCGAAACTTTGCGGAAGGTCAGTCCTTGCCCGCGGCGGCGCCGGAAAGCTCCTGCGCCCGGCGCATCAGGCGCACGGCCTCGTCGATCAGCTCGGCCGCGAACGCCGGGTCGGCCTTGCCGACCGCGATGGTCAGGCAATTGCCGGCTTCGGTCTTCAGGCGGAGGGCACGGGGAGGAATGGACACGTCGTTGGCGGGCTTCACACCGCGCGTAATTCGCGAAACGCCGCAGGGTTCCACGCTTCGTCGCAGAGGGAAATCACGCCAGGCCGAGCGTCTCCAGGACGAAGTCGGCGCGGTCCGCGACGGGCTACGACTCCGTGGTGGAGAAGGCATTGTCTAGCAAGACGAGCGAGACTGTCAGCAAGGCTTGGTCAGCCTCCATCGATTCCATCCAAAGCGGACCAAAATTCTTGGTTTCTCAAATAGTTTCCATTGCTATGTAGGAGAATGAGGAACAGCTTTTGCCCTGTTCCGAATCGAGGGGGCAATCATGGCTCGACTAGTTACGGCGCTGATCGTCTGCGCCGGTTCGATGGCGCTCGCCGCAATGGCCTCCGGCATGGCCGGAGCGTCCGAGACGGTCAATTACACCTATGACGCCAAGGGGCGATTGGTGAAGGTCGCGCATTCGGGCACGATCAACAACAATGTCATGACGAACTACAGCTTCGATCGCGCGGATAACCGTGTCAACGTGAACGTGACCGGCGCGCCCTGAGGCGCGGCCGCCTTTCGCATTTCATTTCCAGTTCAATTCCAGGGGGAGGACGAACGATGTTCGGCCATAAGCTCGCGCGCGCCATTCTTGTATCGACCGCCATCGTCGGAACGGGACCCGAAAAACGGGAGCGTCGGGTTATCTGTTACCCTTAAGCTAGGGTTTGGCGGCGGTGCGGCTGAACATGTGAGCTATGATAAGGGCGCCACCGCCACTCGCGAGCTTTCAGGCGGTTTTACCGGTGGGGTGGGTGGTTATGTTGACGGACAGTTTGGGCCAGTAGCATTTGGCGGGGACCACATGATTATTGGTAGTTCACCTGGTGAGAGCAGCATTTCTGGAGGGCCGGGTGAGGGGGAAGGGCTTCAGGTGGCAGCGGGTGTGGAAGCAACCGGCGGAGGAAGCACTGGGCCGCTCTATGACTTAGGGTGTGATAAACAATGAAAAACTTCCAAGTAGTTTTCGCGGAAATTTACGGGCTGCAGATTATTGCACTTGGACTTTTTGTTGAGTTCTGGGCTTTTGGGAATGCCTATTTATTGCCTTTTGGGATAATTGACATAATTTTTCTTATGGGATGGCGATGCGAATTATGCGGGTCTTCTCCTGCGGATAAGAGAACTATTGGGTTGGTTTTTCCATTCTTTACAGTTTCATTCAGGCGCTGCGGTGTGTGCGGTTCGGAAAACCCTTGGAAATGGAAGTTCAAAAGCCTGAAAACATCTTATACGCCGCCTGCCGCGATTAACACCCGCATGCCATCAAACGGCGCTTTTCAGTCGCGCCTTGTAAGATGGATTTGGATCATATGTTGGGGAATTGGCCTCTCGCTAATTGCGGGGTTTTTGAGAATAAGGTTTGACACATAGTCACGAGTCAGTGAAGTGAAATACTTGGATTGCAGTACTGTGCTGGTTCATCAATCACTACATTGATCGAGAACTGTATTCACCCCTCCCGCAACCCCACCCCGATCGACGCCCGCGCCTGATCGGCCTCGTTCGACACCACCGGATAAGCGCAATAGTCCGCCGCGTAATAAGCGCTCGGCCGGTGGTTGCCGCTCCAGCCGATCCCGCCGAACGGCGCCGCGGAACTCGCGCCGTTGGTCGGGCGGTTCCAGTTGACGATGCCAGCGCGGGCGTTCGCCCAGAAGCGGTTGTAGAGGTCGGGGCTCTGGCTGATCAGGCTCGCCGACAGGCCGTAGCGGGTGTTGTTGGCCTCCGCGATCGCCTGGTCGAAATCGGTGGTGCGGACCACCTGGAGGATCGGGCCGAACAATTCGATGTCGGGGCGGTCGTTCATCTCGGTCGCGTCGAGGATGCCGGGAGTCAGGAACGGGCGGTCCTCGATCGGGCGCTCCATGTGCCGCAAGGGGCGGGCGCCGCGCATCATCAGCTCGAGAAAGCTTTCGGTCAGCAGATCGGCGGTCTCGTTGTCGATCACCGGGCCCATGAACGGTTGCGGATCGGCATGCGGATCGCCGACGATCAGGCGGCCGGTGAGTTTGAGCAATTCGGCCATCAGCGGCTCGTACAGCGTCTGGTCGACGATCAGGCGGCGCGCGGCGGTGCAGCGCTGCCCGGCGGTGGTGAAAGCCGACTGGATGATGACGATCGCCGCGGCGTGGAGGTCGGGCGTGTCCCAGACGATGATCGGGTTGTTGCCGCCCATTTCGAGCGCCAGGATCTTCTCGGGACGATCGGCGAACTGGCGGTTGAGAATGATGCCGGTGCGCGCCGATCCGGTGAATAGCAGCCCGTCGATCCCGGCATGGCCGGCCAGCGCCTTGCCCTCCGCCGGCCCGCCGATCAGCAGCCGAGCGCAGCCCTCGGGCACGCCTGCCTCGCGCAGGCAGTCGATCAGGAACGCGCCCGTCGCGGGGGTCTTCTCCGACGGCTTGAACACCACCGCGTTGCCCGCGATCAGCGCCGGGACGATGTGGCCGTTGGGCAGGTGCGCGGGAAAATTATACGGTCCCAGCACTGCCAGCACGCCGTGCGGCTTGTGGCGCAGTGCCATGCGGCTGCCCATCGGCGCGTCGAGCTGGCGCTGGCTGGCGCGCTCGGCGAAGGCGGTGACCGAGATGTCGACCTTGGCGATGACCGAATCGACTTCGGTCCTGGCTTCCCACAGCGGCTTGCCGGTCTCGCGCGCGATCAGGTCGGTGAAGGCGTCGGAGCGCGCGCGGACAACGTTGGCATAGCGGCGCAAGGTCTCGATGCGGAACGTGACCGGCTTGGCCGCCCAATCGGCCCAACTCGCGCGCGCGGTCGCGACTTCGGCGTCGGCATCGCCGATCGGATGGCGCCACAGCTCGGCGCCGGTGGCCGGTTCGAAGGAAAGGAGTTCAGCCGACATACGCCCGTGCTTTGGCCGATTTTTGGGGAGAAGGCTATTCCTCCAGAGCAAGCTGGGTGGGCAAAATCCTCCCCATCACAGATGGGGAGGGGGACCGGCCGCGAAGCGGACGGTG
>NZ_JBQCCN010000346.1:0-20667 GCF_051962185.1 Sphingomonas sp. | reverse complement strand
TTCGCCGGCCAGCCGCATCATCACCTTCTGCAGTTTCTCGAAGGCGCGGACCTCGATCTGGCGGACGCGTTCGCGCGACACGCCATAGACCTGGCTCAATTCCTCGAGCGTCTTGGGATCGTCGGTCAGCCGGCGCTCGGTCAGGATGTGCTTCTCGCGGTCGTTGAGGCCGTCCATCGCTTCCATCAGCAAATCGTGGCGGACATCCGCTTCCTGCGCGTCGGCGACGACCGTGTCCTGCAACGGCGCGTCATCCTGCAGCCAATCCTGCCACTGGCCCTCGCCATCTTCGCGCATGGAGACGTTGAGCGACGTGTCGCCGCCCATCGACATGCGGCGGTTCATCGAGGTGACCTCTTCCTCGGTCACGCCCAGATCCTTGGCGATCTTGGCGAGATTCTCCGGGCTGAGGTCGCCGTCGTCGAACGCGTCGAGCTTCGACTTCATCCGGCGCAGGTTGAAGAACAGCTTCTTCTGCGCGGCGGTGGTGCCCATCTTCACCAGGCTCCACGAGCGCAGGATGAATTCCTGGATCGAGGCGCGAATCCACCACATCGCATAGGTCGCGAGCCGGAAGCCGCGATCGGCCTCGAACTTCTTCACGCCCTGCATCAGGCCGATATTGCCTTCGCTGATCAGCTCGGACACGGGCAGGCCATAGCCGCGATAGCCCATCGCGATCTTCGCCACGAGGCGCAGATGCGAGGTCACGAGCTGCGCCGCGGCTTCGGTGTCGCCATGCTCTTCGAAGCGTTTGGCGAGCATATATTCCTGCTCGGGCGTCAGAATCGGATACTTCTTGATCTCGGCCAGGTAGCGGTTGAGGCTTGCCTCTCCGCCCAGGGCAGGAATCGTCGCGGGGACGTTGCTGCGGTTTGCCATGATCTAGTCTCCCTTACCTTCAGTCCGCCATGCCCCTTCAAGAGGCGACATGACGCACTGCAACAAAACTCAATCGCTGAGTGTATCGAACAGTTCCCGCATGTCGGACGGGATTTCGCTATCGAACGACAAAGCGTTTCTTGTGATGGGGTGGATGAACCCGAGATGCGCCGCGTGCAACGCCTGGCGGCGGAAATTCAGGGTTTCCAAAACCTTCCGATGAACCTGTTTTGTTCTACCATAAACCGGGTCTCCGATCAAGGGGTGTCCGATCGACGCCATGTGCACGCGCACCTGGTGCGTGCGGCCGGTCTCGAGCTTACACTCGACCAGGTCGGCCTCGTGCAGCGCCTTGATCTTGCGCCAGTGCGTCACCGCGCGTTTGCCCGACCTAACGATCGCGACCTTCTTTCGGTTCTGCGGGCTCCGCGCGAGCGGGGCGTCGACCGAGCCGCTGGCGGTCGCTCGATGGCCCGACACGATCGCGCGATAGCGGCGGTCGATCGAATGGTCGGCGAATTGCTTGGCCAGGCCTTCGTGCGCGCGGTCGGTCTTGGCCGCGACCATCAGTCCCGACGTGTCCTTGTCGATGCGATGGACGATCCCCGGCCGCGCGACGCCGCCGATCCCCGACAGGCTGCCGCCGCAATGGTGGAGCAGGGCATTGACCAGGGTGCCGTCGAGATTGCCCGCGGCGGGATGGACGACCAGCCCGGCGGGCTTGTCGATCACGATCAGATGCTCGTCCTCGAACGCGATCTCGAGCGGGATGTCCTGCGCTTCGTTGTGCGCCGGCTTGGGGGCGGGGACGGCAACGGTGATCACGTCGCCGGCAACCGCCTTCTTGGCGGGATCGCGCAGCAGCGCGCCGCTGTGGTCGCTGACCGCCCCCGACGAAATCAGCGCCTTCAGCCGCTCGCGCGACAAGGTCGGTACCGCGTCGGCAAGCGCCCGGTCCAGCCGCCAGCCATCGGCCGCGTCCGAAACAAGCGCTTCGATGATGGAAACCCCCGAACCCATTGTCGTAAGGGAGATGGGGATGAGGTTGGAAATTTCAAGGGAGGCGCTGGCCGGAATCCGCGCTGCGGCGGCGGCGGCGCATCCGGAAGAGGCGTGCGGACTGCTGTTCGGCAAAGACGGGCTGATCGATGGCTGGCAGGAAACACGCAACGTCGCGGAGAACCGCGACGCCGAGTTCGAGATCGACCCGACGATGCTGTTCGCAGCGCTGCGGGCCGAGCGCGCGGGCGGCCCCAAGCTGGTCGGCTATTGGCATTCGCACCCCAATGGCTGGGTCGAACCTTCGGCCCGGGATCTCGATCAAGCCGGGTTGGACGAGAAAATATGGATAATTGTCGCGGGCGACGATGTCGCTGCGTGGCAAGCGACTGAATACGAAATATACGATCGAGTGGAGCATCGCGCAGAAATACTAGACGGGCAATTGATCCGGACGGTCAATTATACGTCGAGCGGCGCCAAGCAGAAGGCCTTTAGGTCTGTGCCCATGCTCACCGGCGAAGTGCGTCATCTCGTTCCGCGCGACAAAGATCCCGACATCGTCCCGTTGATCGCCGAGGCCGGCTATCCCGCCATCGCACCGATCCTTGACGAGCTCATGGAGTGGACCGCCGATCCCAACTGGCCGATCTGCACCCCGCTGATCGATTATCTCGTCACGCTCGGCGCGCCGATGATCGATCCGATCCGCAAGGTCTTGCGCGGTGACGACGACGGTCACAAATTCGTCTGCTTGCGGGGCATGGTGCGCGAACTGCCACGCGACGTGCAGATGCTGCTGCTTGACGATCTTCAAGCGCTCGCGGCCGTTCCTTCTGAGAGCGGATGGGAAACCAGCGTCGATGCCGAAGCGCGGGCAATCCTGGCCGAACTTGCCGGATCGGGCGCTTAGCAGGTTGCGGGAGGGGCCTCACTGCGCCAGAAAGCGGGCAACGATAGGGAAGAAACGTCCGTAATGACCATTACTCCGGTCGATTTCGCCAGCCTGCTCTGCTCGCGTCTGTGTCACGACCTATTGAGCCCGGTGGGGGCGCTCAACAACGGGCTCGAATTGCTCGCCGACGAGCATGACCCTGAGATGCGCGCGCGCTGCCTGGAATTGCTCAACGAAAGCGCGCGGGCGTCGGCCAACAAGCTCAAATTCTTTCGCCTGGCGTTCGGCGCCGCCGGCGGGTTCGGCGAGACGGTCGACACGCGCGAGACGCGGTCGGCGATCGAAGGGCTGTTCGGCGACAATGCCAAATTGACGATCGGCTGGATGGTCGACGAAGCGACCTTGCCCAAGCCGGCGACCAAAGTGCTGCTCAACCTCGCGTTGATCGCCGGCGACGCGCTGGTGCGTGGCGGCCAGCTCGACATCGGTGCCGAGGAGACCGGCGGGCGGGTCGAGATCGTGGTGCGCGCCGAGGGGCCGCGGCTGGTGCTCGACCAGGAATTGCGCACGACGTTGCTCGGCGAGCAGGGCGACGCGATGATCACGCCCCGCGCCGCTGCGGCTTTCCTGGTCCATTCGCTGGTCAGCGATGGCGGCGGCAGCGTGCAGATTTCCGAGCCGGACTCGCCCGTGCTGCTGTTCGGCGTGACAATCCGCGCCGGGTAAAGTGCTCTTTAACCACTGATCGTCCAAGGTCTTGCCGCGCAATCCACGCCCGGGGACCCATGGACGACCTGCTTCAGGAATTCATTGCTGAAACGCGCGAGACGCTCGACGCGCTCTCGGGCGAGATCGTCGCATGGGAAGCCGATCCGGCCGATCGTGCGAGGCTCGACGCCATTTTCCGTTTCGTGCACACGGTGAAGGGAAGTTGCGGCTTCCTGGATCTGCCTCGCCTCGCGCGCCTCAGTCATGCCGCCGAGGATGTGCTGGCGGCGGTCCGCTCCGGAGAGCGACAGCCCGATCAGAAACTGGTCACGGCCGTGCTCGGCGTGGTCGACCGCATCGGGGAGATCGTCGAGGCGATCGACGCCGGCGCGGGACTCGACGACAGTGGCGAGGATCTGCTGATCGCCGCGCTCGATGCCGGCGCCGAAGCCGCCGCGCCCGCCGCCCAGCAAGCGGCGACCGCACAGCGCGTCGCCAATCGCAGCGTACGGCTGTCGACCGATCTGCTCGACCGCATGATGTCGGGCATGTCGGACATGGTGCTGGCGCGCAACGAACTCGCCCGCCGGATGCGCGACCAGAGCGTCGACCCGACGATCGAGGCCGCGCTCGACCGCCTCTCGCTGACTGTCGCCGAGATGCGCGACACGGTGACGCGGACGCGGATGCAAAAGGTCGACGCGCTGTTTTCGGCCTTGCCCCGGATGGTCCGCGATACCGCCGCCGAAGTCGGCAAGTCGGTCCAGCTCCAGATCGAAGGATCGGATGTCGAGCTCGATCGCGAGATGATCGAGATGATGCGCGATCCGCTGGTCCACATCATCCGCAATTCTATCGACCATGGCATCGAAAGCGCGCCCGAGCGCCGCGCCGCGGGCAAGCGCGAGGTCGGCCGGCTGGTCGTTTCGGCGCGCCAGTCGGGTAACCAGATCATTCTGGAAATCGCCGATGACGGGCGCGGCATCGACACCGATCGGCTGGTTCAGAAGCTGACCGCCTCGGGCCAGTCGCGCGGCCGCGACCTGTCTGCGCTGAGCGAGCGCGCCAGGCTCGATCTGATTTTCGAGCCGGGTCTCTCGACCAAGGACGAAGTCACCGCGATCTCCGGCCGTGGCGTCGGCATGGACGTGGTCCGCGCCAATATCGAACAGATCGGCGGGCGGATCGACCTCATCAACTCGCGCGGGCGCGGCCTGCGTATCCTCATCCATGTGCCGCTGACCCTGTCGATCATTCCGGCGATCGTCATCGGTATTTCCGGCCAGCGTTTCGCGGTCACGCGCCAGGCGATCGAGGAGATCGTCCATGTCGGCGGCGACGCGATCCGCGTCGACCTGCTCGGCGACACGCCCGCCGCGACGGTGCGCGACCGCCGCATGCCGCTCGTCGACCTCGCCGCCTTGCTCGGCCTGCGCGAGGCGGCCCCCGCGTCGGCCGACATGCTGGCGATCATCAGCGCGAACGGCGGCAGCTTCGCGGTGGCGGTCGATTCGGTGCTCGACCACGAAGAACTGGTCATCAAACCCGCGTCGCCCGCGGTCATGGCGACCGGCATCTATGCCGGCCAGACGCTGCCCGACAGTGGATCGCCGATGCTGCTGCTCGATTGCGCCGGAGTCGCCGCGGCGGCGGGTATCAACTTCGCGCGCGATGCCGCCATCGAGGAGGACGAGGCGATCGAGGAGGGGCTCGCCGCCGCCGACGCCTTGCTGTTCGACGATCTCGACGGTCGCCGCCGCGCGGTGCCGCTGGCGATCGTCGACCGCGTCGAGACGGTCGACGCCGCCAACGCACGGTTCAGCGGCGGGAGGATGCGGCTGCTGATCGACGGGCGGATCATCCCGCTCGCCGCGTTGGGCGAGACCGAAGGGCATGCGGAGCTTGCGGTGCTGCGCATCAAGGACGGCGATGCCGAAATCGCTTATGCGATCGCCGAGCCGGTCGACATCGTCGCCATCCCGAGCGACATCGCTCCTTCGACGCAGCCCGGCCCGATCCTGGGCGTGGTCACCATCGCCGACGAGCAGGTCGAACTGATCGATCCGCAATGGTTGCTCGGTCCCGATTGCGCCGAAGCGAGCCAGCCCGGCGCTCCCTTGTGCCTCATCGACGGCCAGGCCGACAGCTGGATCGCGACCTTCCTGAAACCGGTGCTCGAGCAGGCCGGCTATCGTGTCTCGACGCGTGCGGGAGGCGATGAGGAGCCCGCGGTGATCCTCACCACTGACGCGGCACCAGGCGATGCGCGCGACGGCCGCGTGCTGCGCCTCAGCAACGATCGCCGTGACATGGGCGGCGAGGATCGGATCTATCGCTACGACCGCGCGGGCCTGCTCGCGGCGGTCGCGAAACGGGTGAACGTGGCATGAGCGAGCAATTGTTCCTGATCGCCCATATCGCCGGCCGTGGCGTCGCGATCGATTCGGCACAGGTCGAATCGGTGGTGGATATCGGCGCCGTGACGCCGACGCCGCGCGCCGCGCCGCACATTCGCGGCCTGGCGGCGTTACGCAGCCGCGTGGTGACCGTGATCGACACGCATGCCGCGCTGGGCCTGCCAAAGCTCGCGATCACGGGCTCGCGCGCGGTCATCACGTTGGTCGACGGACACCATTACGCCGTGCTCGTCGACAGCCTGGAGGATGTCGCGCCGTTCGTCGCTTCACCGCTGCCCTCGGGCATCGTGCTCGACGCGGGATGGGGTGAGGCCGGCTGCGGCGCGATCGAGCGCGACGGCGAACCGATCCTGGCGATCGACCTCACCGCGTTGGTTCACGGACCATCAAACGACGCGAATGCAATCAATTAACCGCGTGATCATGGTTTGGCGGTAAGCCCTTCTTTGGGCCTAGTAACAGGGTGTATCGGTCATGAAGACGTGTCTGGTTGTCGATGATTCCAAGGTGATCCGAAAGGTTGCCCGCCATATTCTCGAGACGCTGAATTTCGAGGTGAGCGAGGCCGCCGACGGCAAGGAAGCGCTCGACAGCTGCATGGCGTCGGTCCCCGACGTCATCCTGCTCGACTGGAACATGCCGGTGATGAGCGGCATGGATTTCCTGCGCGCGCTGCGCGACACCGCGCTCTCCAGCCGGCCCAAGGTGGTGTTCTGCACGACCGAGAACGGCATGGCCTATATCCGTGCCGCGATCGAGGCGGGCGCCGACGAATATGTGATGAAGCCGTTCGACCGCGAGACGCTGGAATCGAAGCTCCAGATCGTCGGCCTGGCGTAAGCGCCCGGGTGCGATGGTGGCGAGCAAGCCCTCCGACATTCCTGATTTCCAGGCGCCGCCTTCGGTCCTGATCGTCGACGATTCGGTCGTCGCGCGGGCCGTGATGGCGCGGGCGATCGACGGCAGCGGCCGGTTCGTGGTGGCGGGCGCCGTGCCCGACGCCCAGGCCGCGCTGGCGTTCCTGGCGCGGCATCGCGTCGACGTGATCCTGCTCGATATCGAGATGCCGGGTACCGACGGCCTGACCGCCTTGCCCGACCTGATCGCGGCGGCGCAGGGCGCGCGTGTCCTGATCGTCTCGTCCGCCTGTACCGACGGCGCGGTCGCGAGCGTCCAGGCGCTGGCGCTGGGCGCCGCCGATACTCTGGTCAAACCCGAAGTGGGATCGTTCGCGGGGCGATTCGCCGACCAGCTCAACGAGCGCCTCGCGCGTCTGGTCGAGGTCGATGAGGTCGTCGCGCCGCGAACCCCGGCCGCGGCGATCGTGCCGGGCAACGATTACGATATCGTCGCGATCGGTGCCTCGACCGGCGGCATCCATGCGCTCAGCCAATTGCTTCGGGCGATCCCCGCGGACTTCCGACTGCCGATCCTGATCACCCAGCATCTGCCCGAATCGTTCATGCCCTATTTCGCCGCGCAGGTTGCGGTGCTCGCCAACCGGCCGTGCGAAGTGGCCGAGGATCGCGCGCGAATCCGGGCGGGACGCATCCTGATAGCGCCGGGGCGCGCCCATATGCGTTGCGTCAGGATGGGAGATGACGTGGCCATTCGATTGTCGACCAGCGCGTCGGCGAGCGGCTGCCTGCCCTCGGTCGATCCGATGCTGGAGGCGGTCGCCGAAGCTTATGGTCCTCGCGCGCTCGGCGTGGTGCTGAGCGGGATGGGGCGCGACGGCGCGATCGGCGCGCGCGCGCTATCCGCGGCTGGCGGAAGCCTGGTGGTGCAGGATCGCGCCTCTTCGGTGGGGTGGGGCATGCCGGGCGCAGTGGTGTCGGGCGGCATCGCGGACGCCATCCTTCCTCCCGACGAGATCGGCCAGCTGATCGCGCGCCGCCGGCGGCCAGCATGTTGACGCCGCGTCCCGTCGGCGCCGTCGCCGAGTTCATCGCCCTGCTCGAGGCGCGCACCGGCCAACAGATGGGGGCCAACCGCAATTGGCGGATCGAAACCGCGCTGAAGCCGCTGATGCGCGACACCGGCCACGAGACGCTGGAAAAGCTCGCCGCCGCGATCCGCATGGATCGCACCGGGCCGCTGGCCGACCGCGTGGTCGACGAATTGCTGAACCAGGAAAGCTCGTTCTTCCGCGATGCGGCGGTGTTCGACATCGTCGAGCAGGCGGTGTCGGCGGTGCCCGACACGCGGCGCGCACGGATTTGGTCGGCGGGCTGCTCGACGGGGCAGGAGCCGCTCAGCCTGGCGATGCTGTTCGCCGAGAAACTGGACAACCAGATGCCCGAAATCCTGGCGACCGACGTGTCCGAAGCGGCGCTGACCCGCGCGCGGGCAGGGCGATACACCCAGTTCGAGATCCAGCGCGGCCTGCCGATCCGGCGGATGATGCAATGGTTCGATTCGGTCGATGGCGATTGGGTGGCCAATCCAGGCCTCACCCGGATGGTCGCGTTCCGCAAGATGAACCTGGTCGCCGATGCGCTGCCGATCGGCCGGTTCGACGTCATCCTGTGCCGCAACGTGCTGCTCTATTTCTCGCTCGACGTCCGCCGCGCCGTACTCGGCCGGCTGGCGCAAGTGTTGCGCCCCGAGGGCGTTCTGGTGCTGGGCGCCGGCGAGACCGTGATCGGTCAGACCGATGCGTTCCGCCCGAGCCAGCGCTATCGCGGTCTCTATGAGCCGAATTGGAGCAGCGCGGCCGCGGCCTGATCGCTGCCCGGTTTACTTTCGTCGCGCTTCGCCCCAATCCAGCGGCTGTGAGCTTCGTCGAGACCCCGTCGCCCAATTTCAACGAGCGGCAGCTGCCGGTCTCCATGGTCGTGCTGCATTATACCGGCATGGAAAGCGCGGAGGCCGCGCTCGAGCGGCTGACCGATCCGGCGGCAGAGGTGTCGGCGCATTATCTGATCGACGAAGACGGCACGATTCACCGCCTGGTGGCCGAGGACAAGCGCGCCTGGCATGCGGGGAAGGCGCATTGGCGCGGCATCACCGACGTCAATTCGGCGTCGATCGGGATCGAGTTGGTCAATCCGGGTCACGAATATGGCTATCGCGAGTTCGCGCCCGCGCAGATCGAGGCCCTGATCCCGCTGCTCGCCGACATCAAGGATCGCTACGAGATCACGCGCGGCAACATCGTCGGCCATTCGGATGTGGCGCCGACGCGCAAGCAGGATCCGGGCGAGCTGTTCCCCTGGGGTCAGCTCGCACGGTTGCGGCTGGCGCTGCCGCGGCCAACCAAGAATTTGATGGACCCGCTGTGGAGCGACGCCGGGTTCCTGCTCGCGCTCGAACGCTTCGGCTATGAAGTGACCGACAAACTCGCGGCGGTGGTCGCGTTCCAGCGCCGCTTCCGCCCCGAACTGATCGACGGCGAGATCGATGGCGAATGTCGCTGCCTCTTGCTGGCGCTGCTGCTGCCCAAGCCACAGGGCGACGAGTGAGCTACGATCTCCTGGTATTCGACGCCCTCGCCGCGCCGCGCGATCGCACGGATTTCCTCTCCTGGTACGACAAGCAGACGGAGTGGAGCGAGCCGCACGGCTATAATGATCCGTCTGTTACCACGCCAAAGCTCAAGGCTTGGTACGACGGGATGGCAGCACGATATCCGAACATGAACGGCGCGGGGGCCGACAAGGACTGGGATGATCTCAGGCTGACGGATTATTCGATCGGGCACCAAGTCATCTATGCGGCGTTCGCGTGGTCGCAGGCAGAGGACGCCTATCGCATGGTGCGCGAATTGGCTGAGCGATGCGGCGTCGGCTTCTTCGACGTTAGCGGCGAAGATGGCGAAGTATGGCGGCCGTCCTGAGCGCGGGGGTGGCTTTATCCGCAGACGCTGGATAGAAGCAACTCCGCCAGAGGATCGGGCGGCCGCGGGTGCGCAAGCACGCGAGGAAAGTCCGGGCTCCGCGGAACGACGGTGGCGGGTAACGCCCGCCGGGGGCGACCCCAGGGACAGTGCCACAGAGAGCAGGTCGCCCCGGACTTGATCCGGGGTAAGAGTGAAAGGGTGCGGTAAGAGCGCACCGCGCGGTTGGTAACAGCGGCGGCATGGCAAACCCCACCGGGAGCAAGACCGAATAGGGGCGGCAGAGGGGTGTGTTCCCACCCGTCGCCCGGGTTGGTTGCTGGAGACGGCGCGCGAGCGTCGTCCTAGAGGAATGGTCGCCCATCCGCTCCGGCGGTGGACAGAACCCGGCTTACAGATCCTCTGGCTCTTCTTTTCCGCGTCATCGATGTCAGCTAAGCTGCCCCGACAGCGGGGGAAAAGGCGATGCGGGCACTGGTATTGAGTGTGGCTTTGGGGGCGATGGTTCCGGTGCTGACGGCAGCCGCGGACACGCCGTCGGCAAAGGCGCCGACCGTCCAGCAGGATTTCGAGGCGGCGCAGGCGCTGTATGCCGATGGAAAGATTGCCGAGTCGCTCGCCGCTTGGGAAAAGCTCGAAAAACGCGTCGGCGATCGGCCGCGCAGCTTGGCGATCGTTCGATTGCGCAAGGGGCTGGCGCTTTACGATCTCGGGCGGAACGACGAAGCGGTGCTTTCGGCCAAGGCCGCGCTGGCGGTGCTGCCAATCTCCGACGCGACGCTGCGCAGCGATCGCTTCATGGGATATATGTTGCTCGGAAAAGTCGCCGAGGCCTCGCTCGATTTCGCCTCCGCGACGGACGATTACCGGCATGCCGACGACCTTGCGGACAGAGCGATCGACCATCTGAGTGCGTTTCGGGGCCTGATCGAGACCGAAACCTTCACCGACTCCGACGCAGCCGTCGCCGATCTCGCGCGGGTCCAACGCTATCTCGCCGACAAGGCGATCGACAACCGTACCCGTGCGACGATCAAGCGCGTCGAAAGCCAGCTCAAGCTCAACCGCGGCGACACCGTCGGCGCCCGCGCGGCCGCGGGGGAGGCGGTGAAGTTGCTCGGCGGATTGACGTCGAGAACCGACCTCGACGATGTCGCCGCCCGCTCGAATTACGCGATTGCGGCGATGCTGTTGGGCGACAAGGACGACGCGCGCAAATATATGGCGATGACCGGCGCCGGGAGGTTGTCGACCGGTAACATGTTCGACCCCGCCGTGCAGATGACGCCGCCCGATTGCGGCGGCGATTCGGACCTGCGGCCCGACGATATGGCGGTGGTGGAATTCTCGATCGGCGACGACGGCACGGTCGTCTATTCCACGCCGGTATATGCGTCGCGTGGCGGCGGCACCGGACTCGCCTTCGCGCGCGCCGTGCGCAACTGGTCATGGACGCCGGAACAGGTGAAGGCGCTGCCCTTGTTCTTCCGGTACCGCGCGCGAGTCGAAATGCGCTGCTCAACCGAATTCGCAAAGCCATCGCTGCTCGATTATCTCGATAAATCGCTGGCTGGGTGGCTCGGTGCGCACGGCGTCGATGCGCCGCTGAAGCGCGAGGGAGCCGATGCGGCTTTGCTCGGCGGCGAACGCAAGGAACTGGACGATCTCGAAAAGGTCAAGGGCGCCGATTCGCTGGCGCTGGTCCCGATCCTGCATCTTCTGTCGCGCAATACGGTCCTGCCGCTCGAGGAAGGCGTCGGTTTCGCGCAGCGCGAGGCGGCAATCCTCTCGGCCAACAAGGCACCCGCCATGGCGCGCCTGTCGGCCGACCTGGCGGGATGGCAAGGCATTAGCGGCGACAGATGGGAAGGGCATAAATATCTCCGTACGCTCGAAGCCGCCGCGGCGAGTGGGCCCTATGCCGAGGATTCCGAGGCGCGGGCGGTACTCAGGTTGATCATGGCCGACGCGTCGCGCGGATTCGACAAGGAACGCAGTCTGGCGTTGCTCGATCAGGTCGCGAACGACCCGGCACTGCCCGTCGAGGACGGATTCAAGGTCGGGGCCTTGATCCGCAAAGCCTCGATCTACGCCCAGCGCGGCGACCTCGCCGCCGCCAAGGCCGCTTATGCGCAGACCGGGACGACTGCCGAACAATGTTCGCTGGTCGATTCGGCGCCGCGCTTCCTCGGCGCCGGCGGTACTTTTCCTGACGAGGCCAAGATGTGGGGGTTCGAGGGCTGGGTGTCGGTGCAATTCGACGTCGGGGCCGACGGCAAGACGGTAAACCAGCGTGCGGTCATTTCCTACCCGCCGTTCATCTTCAGCAAGGCCGGCGACGATACGCTCAAGACCGCGCGATACGAAAAGGCGTTTCGTCCGGATGGCGGCATCGGGTGTGGCGGCATCACCCAACGGGTCAGGTTCACGCTAGGTAATTGAGCGCGCTTGCGCTTGCCGGGGGCCAGTCCCTATGTCGCGGTCATGGCGCGTCCGACCAGATCCGACAATTGGGGGTTTCCTCGCTGGGGCAGCTATGGCTCGACGCGCGAGGCGACCCGCGTGCGGATGTGCGATCGCCATGGCTGCGACCAGCCGGGCAATTGCCCCGCGCCGAAGTCGCCCAACAGCCGCGAGCGCTGGTATTTCTGCCAGGAGCACGCCGCTGAATATAACCGCGGCTGGAATTACTTCGAAGGCCTGACGGCGGAGGAAGCCGCTGCGCGCGAGGCTGACGAGACGCGGACCGCGAACGGCTATGCCGAGGCGCGGCATTACGCCTGGACCGGCTCGGGCGACGGCAGTCGCTCGCGCGACGAGATGCGCGCGCTGGATATGCTCGAGCTCGATCCCGACGCCGATTTCGATGCCGTCAGGACGGCGTGGCGGCGGCTCGCCAAGGAATGCCATCCGGACGTGCGACCCGGCGATGCCGAGGCGGCGGCGCGCTTCCAGGCGATCCAGGCGGCCTATGACGTGCTGCGCGTCGCCGAGGAAAACCGGTCTTGGCGGCCGACCATCTAGAAACCGAATTCGGCGCCCTGGGCCGTGGGCTCGCCAGCCAATGGTCGGGCGCGATCCTGGTCTGCTCGAAATGCTCGAAGCGGCTCGGCGGCGGGTTCGGGCGCAAGGGCAAGACCAGCCTGGGCAAGGCGCTGCGCAAGCGCTTCGGGCTCAAGAAGGGACGCAAGTCGCCGGTCGGGCTGATCGAGGTCAAATGCCTCGGCGTCTGCCCGAAGGGGGCGGTGACCCTGGTCGATACCGGCCATCCCGATACGTGGCGGCTGGTCCCGGCGGGTGCGGATATCGAGGCGATCGGCCGGGACCTGGGCCTCGAAGCGGGCGCTCAGGCGCCGCGCCGCGCTATCACCGCCAGATAGGTCTGCAGTACCTTCTCGTTGACCGGTCCCCAGACATAGGCCTGTGCTTTCTGGTGACCCGAGGCGCCGGCCGAGGCGCGCAGCCCGTCATCCTCGATCAGGCGCTGGATCGCGTCGGCGTAAGCGTTGACGTCGCGCGGCGGCACCAGGAAGCCGTTGACGCCTTCCTCGACCAGGTCGACCGCGCCGGTCGCGCGCGCCGCGACCACGGCGACCCCCGCCGCCATCGCTTCGGAGGTGACGTTGCCGAACGTCTCGGTCACCGACGGATTGAAGAAGACGTCCATGCCGGCGACCGCGCGGCCGAGATCGTCGCCGCTCTGGAACCCCGCGAACACCGCGCCGGGGACGCGATCGGCGAACCAGCCGCGTGCCGGGCCGTCGCCGACCACCAGCACCTTGTGCCGGACGCCGCGCCGGGTCAGCTCGTTGACCACGTCGGCGAAGATGTCGAGGCCCTTTTCGAGCACCAGCCGCCCGAGGAAGCCGACCGCCACTTCGTCATCGGCGATGCCGAGCGAGCGGCGCCAGGCGAGGTCGCGCCGGCCCGGATTGAAGCGATCGTGATTGACGCCGCGCGACCAGATGTCGATCGGCGTCGTCACTCCCCACGACTTGATCAGCTCGGCGACCGAGGGGGAGGGGACCACCACTTCGTCGAAGCGATTGTAGAAGCGCGTCAGCAGCCTGATCAGCCAGGGCTCGACGAAGCCGATATGGTAGTAACGCGGATAGGTCTCGAACCGCGTGTGAAGCGAGGCGACCGCGGCGATGTCGTTCCTGCGCGCCCAGGTGACCGCGCGGTGGCCGAGAATTTCCGGCGCCGAGACATGGACCAGATTGGGCGCGAACGCCTCCAGATCAGCGCGCACCTTTTTGGGCAGGCCGCGGGCGAGTTTGTATTCGGCGCGGCCCGCCGGCATCGGGATCGCCGGCACGCTGACCAGATCGCCCGTCGGCTCGAACGCCGGATGCTCGACCGTCGGCGAATAGACGCGGACCTTCACTCCACGATCGAGCAGGTGGCCGACCAGCAGGTTGAGCGCCTGGTTGGCACCGTCTCGCGTGTAATTGTAATTGCCGCTGAACAGCGCGACACGAAGATCGCTGGGTTGCATCGCACGCCCATAGCGGCGCGCGCGCGGCTTGCCTATCTATCCGTCGGAAACGAACCCATGGAGGTGCCGCGTGGCTGATCTGTCGACCTTTCCCATCACCAAGAAATGGCCCGCGGCCGACCCGAACGTCCTGCAATATTACGGCCTGCCGACGCCCAACGGGGTGAAGGTGACGATCATGCTCGAGGAACTGGGCATTCCCTACGAGGCGCATCTGGTCGATTTCGCCAAGGACGATCAGAAGTCGCCCGAATTCGAGAGCCTCAATCCCAATGGCAAGATCCCGGCGATCATCGACCCCGACGGTCCCGGCGGCAAGCCGATGGGTCTGTTCGAGACCGGCGCGATCCTGCTCTATCTCGCCGACAAATATGGCAAGTTCATTCCCGCCGACCCGGCGCGGCGCTGGGAAACCATCGCCTGGCTGATGTGGCAGATGGGCGGGCTGGGGCCGATGTTCGGCCAGCTCGGCTTCTTCAACAAATTCGCCGGCAAGGACTATGAGGACAAGCGTCCGCGCGACCGCTACGTCGCCGAGAGCAAGCGCCTGCTCGGCGTGCTCGATGGCCGTCTGGACGGCGGGACCTGGGTCATGGGCGACGACTATACGATCGCCGACATCTCGATGCTCGGCTGGGTGCGCAACCTGATCGGCTTCTACGAAGCGCGCGAGATCGTCGAGTTCGACACGTTCAAGAACGTCGCGGCTTGGCTGGAGCGCGGGTTGGCGCGGCCGGCGGTGCAGAAGGGAGTTACGATCCCGGCGCGGCCGGCGGCATGATCGCGCTGCTCTTCGCTGCCGGGTTTGCAACTCAAAATGTCGATGGTGGCACGGTTGGTCTCGCGAAGGCCACCTGTCCAGCTGAAGTGGCCTTTCCTGCGCAGCGATCGTCTGATTCGTCTTCAGAAAATGCGGTCATTGCCATCAGACAGGAAGACGGTCTCACCATTGCGACGATCGGTGTTCGGGAACCGCCACCGACATGGCGGGACCAGGAATTTGTGTTGCAGCTTGCCTCCGGTGATCGGTTGCGCGTTCCCAAAAGCGCGATATCAGCCTGGGGCAAGAAAGGTTTGCAGGTTCATTGGCAATTGCCTGGGAGGTGGGGATCGGTCAGCATCCAGGGCGGGACGTTGATGATTGGAGATGTACAGGTTCCGATTAAGCTGAGGCTGGCATCCGGCGGGTCCCAGAACGATATTCTCCGCCGTTGCGGTGAGGATTTCATCCGCCAGCTGGGCATCGATCCGGCCGCGCTCGTCGACGTAAGCTTTGCCGATGTAATTAAATTGTTCTCGGTCAGTGACTATCCTCCAGCGGCTCGTCGAGCTGGTGTCGAAGGAAGAGTGCTCATCGTGTTTTCCATTGCATCGGACGGCTCAGTAAATTCTTGCAAGGTTGCCGTATCGAGCGGTTTCGACCTGCTTGACGCACGAACATGCGAGGTTGTTTCGGAACGAGGGCATTTTGCCCGTGCACCGGCCGGCACACCCCCTCGTTGGACTTCGGCTTCCATCCGATGGGGGTTAACAAGCCGGAATTGAAAAACCCACAGCGCGCAGTATGGATATTGTTCCTGCAATGTTCTAGAACTGGTGGCTCGTTCGTATGGCCAAACCCCAGAAGCGCTACGTCTGTCAGGCATGCGGATCGGTCGCGACCCGATGGCAGGGGCAGTGCGCCGATTGCAGCGAATGGAACACGCTGGTCGAGGAGGCGGGGGCGGTGGTCACGCCGTTCCACGCCAAGCACAATCTGCAGTCCGGAGGTCGATCGATCGCGCTGATCGGGCTCGATGCCGAAATCGCCTTGCCCGAGCGGATGGCGACGGGGATCGCCGAGCTCGACCGCGCGCTGGGCGGCGGGTTCGTCGAGGGATCGGCGACGCTGATCGGCGGCGATCCGGGGATCGGCAAGTCGACGCTGCTGCTCCAGGCCGCGGCGAGCCTGGCGCGGCGTGGGCAGCGCGTGGTCTATGTCTCGGGCGAGGAGGCGGCCGATCAAGTGCGGCTGCGTGCGCAGCGGCTGGGTCTGGGCGATGCGCCGGTCGAATTGGGCGCGGCGACCTCGACGCGCGATATCCTCACCACCCTGGGACAGGGCAAGACGCCCGCGTTGCTGGTGATCGATTCGATCCAGACGATGCATTCCGACCTGATCGAAGGCTCGCCGGGCACGGTCAGCCAGGTCCGCGCCTCGGCGCAGGAATTGATCCGCTTCGCCAAGGAACGCGGCACCGCCGTGGTGCTGGTCGGACACGTGACCAAGGACGGCGCGATCGCCGGCCCGCGCGTGCTCGAACATATGGTCGACACCGTGCTGAGCTTCGAGGGCGAGCGCAGCCACCAGTACCGCATCCTGCGCGCGGTCAAGAATCGCTTCGGCGGCACCGACGAGATCGGCGTGTTCGCGATGGAGACCGGCGGGCTGAGCGAGGTCGCCAATCCGTCGGCGCTGTTTCTGACGCATCGCGAGGAAGGGGTGACCGGGTCGACCGTGTTCCCTGCGCTCGAGGGCACGCGCCCGGTACTGGTCGAGGTCCAGGCACTAGTGGTGCGGCTGGCGTCGGGCGCGACGCCGCGGCGCGCGGTGGTCGGCTGGGATTCGGGGCGGCTGGCGATGATCCTGGCGGTGCTCGAGGCGCGCTGCGGGCTCAGCTTCTCGACCTGCGAAGTCTATCTCAACATCGCCGGCGGCTATCGCGTGCAGGATCCCGCCGCCGACCTGGCGGTCGCCGCGGCACTGATCTCCGCGCTGAGCGAGCGGCCGGTGCCGGCCGACGCGGTGGCGTTCGGCGAGATCGCCTTGTCCGGCGAAGTACGCCCGGTCGCGCACGCGCCGCTCCGCATGAAGGAAGCGGCCAAGCTCGGGTTCGACCGCGCGCTGGGGCCGGCGGCGACCAAGAGCGAGGGCGGGGTCAAGGTCAGTGGGTTCCGGACGCTCGGACAACTCGTTGACCATATGCTGGGGCGCGGCTAGCTGTCGGCGTGGGTATGGGGTTGAGCGGCTTGGACATTGTCGTGCTGTTGGGCGTCGGCGCTGCCGCGGCGCTCGGCTGGGTGCGCGGCTTCGTCACCGAAGTGCTGTCGCTGATGGCCTGGGTTCTGGTGGTCTTCGCGCTCAAGCTCCTGCACGGCCCGGCTACGGCGATCCTCACTGGAATCGTCGGGACGAGTTCGGGTGCGGCGGTGCTCGCCTTCGCGCTGATCGCGGGGATCGCCTATTTCGGCGGGCGAATGCTGGCGCGCGCGATGGGGCGGCGGACCAAGCAATCGATTCTCGGCCCGCTCGACCGCGCGGTCGGCTTCGGCTTCGGTGCGCTCAAGGGCGTGATCCTGGCGAGCCTGGCTTTCCTCGCGGTGGTGCTGGTGTTCGACACGATCGATGGTGGACCCAAGGAGCGTCCGGCGTGGCTGACCAAGTCGCGGACCTATCCCTTGCTCAACGCGACCAGCGCTTATGTCGCGGACTTCGTCGCCAAACGGCGCAAGGGCGCTCCGATCTTCGGGAGCGACAATGGAAGCGATGTAGCCGGGAACGCCAGCGACCCGGTCGACACGCCCAGCGCGACACCGACACCGAAACCAAAGCCGCATAAATCGCGACCCGCGCGCGACTGAGGATTACTAAGCGATCGGCGAAATCCTCCCCCGGAACGGGGAGGAATTTTAGCACCCATCTCTCCCCCGACAGGGGTCGCGCTTTTCGTTACGCTCGCCTACATGCCCAAGCATGAACGCGCCGCTCTACAACACCGAAATCTTACGGCTGGCGGCGTCGATTCCGCACCATGAGCGGCTGGCCGACCCGATGGGGTCGAGCGAGAAACGGTCGCCGATCTGCGGTAGCCGGGTGACCGTGGACGTCGACCTGGCCGACGGCCGGGTCAGCGCGGTCGGGATGTTGGTCAGGGCCTGCGCGCTGGGCCAGGCCTCGTCGTCGCTGCTCGCCGCCAACATCCTCGGCAAGACCCCAGCGGAGCTCGCCGCGGCGCGCGACGCCTTGACCGCCTGGCTCGCGGGCGCGGGCCCGCTGCCGGACTGGCCCGACCTCGATATCTTCACGCCGGCCTTGACCGTTACCGCGCGCCATCCCTCGATCCGCCTTGCGTTCGAAGCCGCGGCCGAGGCGGCGGCGATCGCCGCGGGCACGACCGCCTGATGCACGGTGCTTCGCTGCTCCGCGACGGCGTGGTCATGCTCGGCGTCGGGCTGGTCTTTGTGCTGCTGTTCCGCCGTCTCGGTCTCGGCGCGACGCTGGGCTTCCTCGTCGCCGGCGCGCTGATCGGACCGCAGGCGTTCAACCTGATCGGGGACGCCGAAGGCAAGATCAGCGTCGCCGAGCTCGGCATCACCTTGCTGCTGTTCATCGTCGGGCTCGAACTCAACCTGTCGCGCCTGTGGAAGATGAAGCAGGACATCTTCGCGATCGGCCTGATTCAGGTGCTCGCCTGCGGGCTGGCGATCACGCTGATCGTGCATGGCGTCGCCGGTTTCTCGTGGCAGGCGGCGCTGGTGCTCGGTTTCCCGCTGGCGTTGTCATCGACTGCGCAGGTGCTGCCGATGCTGCAATCGGCGGGGCGGCTGCGCACGCCGTTCGGCGAGCGCGCGTTCGCGATCCTGTTGTTCCAGGACCTGTCGATCGTGCCGCTGATCACATTGGTCACGATCCTGTCGCGCAACCCGGCCGATCAGCAGGGGCCGCCGGGCTATTTGCTGTTCATCTACACCGTGCTGGCGATCACCGGCCTCGTGCTGGCGGGGCGGTTCCTGTTGCGGCCGTTGTTTCGCGTGATCGGCAATCTCGGCGAGCGCGAGATGTTCATCTTCGCCGCGCTGTTCACGGTCACCGCATCGGCGGCGTTGATGGAATATCTCCATCTGTCGACCGCGCTGGGCGCGTTCGTCGCCGGGGTGATGCTGGCGGATTCGCCGTATCGCCACGAACTCGAAGCCGATGTCGAGCCGTTTCGCACCATCCTGCTCGGCTTGTTCTTCCTGGCGGTCGGCATGTTGCTCGACATCCATGTCATCGCCGAGCGGCCGTTTTTCGTGATCGGCATGGCGCTGGCGCTGATCGCGACCAAGGCGGCGATCATCTTCGCGATCGGCATGGCCTTCCGGATGAACTGGCGCGGCGCGCTCGCGCTGGGGCTGTTGCTCAGCCAGGGCGGCGAATTCGGCTTCGTGCTGTTCGCGCAAGCGCAACGCGCGTTCCTGATCGAGCCGGCGGCGGTCAGCATCTTCAGCGCGATCGTCACCCTGTCGATGGCGACGACGCCGTTCCTGATGATGCTCACCGCGCGTTTCCGCGAGGCGCCGCAAGTGACGGGCGAGCGCGAGGGGCCGCGGGCCGACGGCGCCAACGCGCTGATCGTCGGCTATGGGCGGTTCGGCCAGACCGTGTCGCAGATGCTGATCGCCGCGGGCATCCCGGTGACCTTGATCGACACCGATATCGAAATGATCGACGTCGCCGCCGATTTCGGCGCCAAGGTCTATTATGGCGACGGCACGCGACTCGATTTGCTGCGCCAGGCGGGCGCGCATGAGGCTGAATTGATCCTGTTCTGCATCGACGGCGACCAGCTCGACGCCGATCTGAACGAGGGCGTGCACGAGGCTTTTCCCAAGGCGGCGATCTTCGCGCGCACCTACGACCGGCGCGCGCTGGTCAAGCTCAAGGGCTCGCCGATCGCCGGCGTGGTGCGCGAGGTGATGGAATCGGCGGTCAAAATGGCGCGCATGGCGATGGACGCGATCGACGTCGATCCCGCCGAAGCCGATCGCGCCGAGGACATGTATCGCGCACGCGACAAGGAACGGCTCAAGCTTCAGTACGAAACGGGGGACGTACGCGCCGCGCGCGACCGCATCATCACCAGCGACGAGCGCGAGGAGATTTTTGCCGCGACCCGGCGCGAGATCGCAGCCGATGCCGACGCCGCATCCGAATCGGTGGGCGCGGAGGAATTGGGAAGAGGGCAGGAACCATGAACTGGATCGCGATCCTGGCCGCTTTGTCGGGCGCGCTGGCGGTCGGGGCGGGGGCATTCGGTGCGCACGGCGCGACCGGGCAGGCGGCGGAGTGGCTGACGACCGGCGGCCAATATCAGCTGGTTCACGCGGTTGCCGCGTTGGTGGCGTTGAAGATGGCAGCGAAAGGGCCTGCCGCACTGTTCGTGATCGGCGGATTGATCTTCGCCGGCACACTCTACCTGATGGCGCTCGGCGCCCCGCGCTGGTTTGGCGCGATCACGCCGATCGGAGGGCTGGCGTTGATCGGCGGCTGGTTATGGCTGGCGTGGCAAGTGCGCAACGGCCTTTAACTGTAGCGAGCTTCTGGTCTAGAATACTCGTCGCAGTACCAGCATTACGAATACCCTCGGCGCCCCTAAGATTATCGTTTAGATATCTCGTAAGTAGTCGC
>NZ_JBQCCN010000345.1:0-8123 GCF_051962185.1 Sphingomonas sp. | reverse complement strand
AACCGCGCCGCCCCGCCCGGATAATGGGATCCGGACGGAGAGAAGAGGAGGACCGGCGATGCGCAAGATCGTTACCATTGCCGAAAACCAGCGCGGCCTCCTCGTCAAGGATGGCCGCCTCATCAGCATCCTCGATTCCGGGCGTCATGGCCTATGGGATTGGGGCAACCGCATGCGCGTCGAGATCGTCGCCGCCGAGGGCGTCTTCACGTCGCCCTGGGGCCCGATCATCGAGAAATTGCATCCGGCGCTCGCGGCCGAGAATTTCGCCATCGTGCGGCCGGGTGAAGGCCAGGTCGCCGTGGTTCGTGTCGATGGCCGCGCCGCACAGGTCGTGCTGCCGGGCAAGGTCGCGATGGTCTGGACGGTGCTGCAGGACGTCACGGTCGAGACGTTCGACGTCGATGCGGATCCGCGCCTGACCAAGGCCGAGCTCGTCGCGTTCGAGAATGCGGCGGTGATCGGCACCGGCCCGGCGATCGCGACGGTGACGGTGCCCGAGGCGAATGCGGGCCTGGCGTTCTTCGACGGCGAGCTCGTCGAGACGCTCGGCCCGGGCCGCCACGGTTACTGGCAGGTCGGGCGCAAGGTGTCCGCGCGGACGCTCGATACCCGGCCGGTGCCGGTCGAGATCACCGCGCAGGAAATCCTGACTCGTGACCGTGTCACGCTTCGCGTCACGCTCACCAGCTTCGTGCAGGTGACCGACCCGAAGCAGGCGGCGCTGGGCGTTCCGGACTATGAGGCGCACGTCTACAAGCTCGTCCAGTTCGCGGTCCGCGAGGCGGTGGGCGGGCGGACGCTCGACGAAGTGCTCAACGACCGCGTGTCGGTCGACGAGCAGATCGTCGAGCATGTCCGGCGCGAGCTCGGCGACATCGGGGTTCGGGTGACCGAGCTCGGCGTCAAGGACGTGATCCTGCCGGGCGAGATGCGCGAGCTGATCAACAAGGTGGTCGAAGCGGAGAAGGTCGCCCAGGCGAACCTGATCCGCCGG
The DNA here is from genome assembly GCF_051962185.1 of Sphingomonas sp. GTDB lineage: Bacteria > Pseudomonadota > Alphaproteobacteria > Sphingomonadales > Sphingomonadaceae > Sphingomonas. Next base: position 7,126 of record NZ_JBQCCN010000345.1, on the reverse strand, counting down.
CGCGAGGAGACCGCGGCGACGCGGTCGCTGCTCAACACCGCGAAGCTGATGGAGGACAACCCCACGCTGATGCGGCTGAAGGAGCTCGAAACCCTCGAGCGTGTCACCGAGAAGATCGGCCGGATCGACGTGATGGCGTCGTCCGGCGAGGGGCTGGACGCGGTGCTCGACCGCCTCGTCCACCTCAAGCCGAAGGCCTGATCCGGGTCTGACGAAGGGCGGGGAGGGGCAGCGATGCCTCTCCCCGTTCGCCTGTCGAGCGATGGCGCCGCTTTGCCACATGGCGTGCCGCGCTCACTCTAACCGGTTACTTGGCCAATCGCCCCATTGCGGACCCGCCGGACGCTGTCTAACAGCCGCCTCACACATACGTATGCATAGACGGGAACCCAGCATGCAGACCGCCGAAATGACCGCCAGGATCGCCGCCGGACACGGCTTCATCGCCGCGCTCGACCAGAGCGGCGGATCGACTCCCAAGGCGCTCAAGGGCTACGGCATCGAGGAAGGCGCCTGGTCGAGCGACGAGGAGATGTTCGATCTCATTCACCAGATGCGCGTCCGCATCATCACCGCGCCGGCTTTCGCCAGCGGCAAGGTGATCGCCGCGATCCTGTTCGAGCGCACGATGGACGGCCAGGCCAATGGCAAGCCGGTGCCGCAGGCGCTGCACGACATCGGCGTGGTGCCGTTCATCAAGATCGACAAGGGGCTGGAGGCCGAGGCCAACGGCGTCCAGTTGATGAAGCCGATGCCGGGGCTCGACGATCTGCTCGCGCGCTCGGCGAAGCTCGGCATGTTCGGGACCAAGGAACGCTCGGTCATCAACCTCGCCAACCCCGAGGGCATCGCCGCGGTCGTCGCGCAGCAATTCGACGTGGCGCGCCAGGTGATCGGCCACGGCCTGATGCCAATCATCGAGCCCGAAGTGAACATCAAGAGCGCCGAGCGCGCCGAGTGCGACGCCATCCTGATGGACGAGATCCTGAACGCGCTCGACGCCATGCCGAGCGACGAGCAGGTCATGCTCAAGCTGTCGCTGCCGGCGAAATCCGGTCTGTTCGAGTCGCTGGTCAATCATCCGCGCGTGCTGCATGTGGTCGCGCTGTCGGGCGGCTACAGCCGCGCCCAGGCGTGCGTCGAACTAGCGAAGAATCCGGGCATCATCGCGAGCTTCAGCCGCGCCTTGCTCGAGGATCTCCGTGTGCAGATGAGCGACGAGCAATTCGACGCCGCGCTCGCCGAGGCGATCGACGAAATCTACGAAGCGTCGGTCGACAAGGTCGCGGCTTAGGCCTCAATCGCCCTCGCCGAGGATCTCGGCGAGACGATCGAGCCGTTTCTCCAGCATCGACCGCCGGTCGCGCGCCCAGCGTTCGACCGGGGTCAGGCCGTCGGGCACCAGCGAGGCGGTCCGCACGCGGCCGACCTTTTCGGTCTGCACCACCCCGCATTGCACAAGCACATGCAGATGCTGCGCTACCGCCGTCACCGTGATCCCCAAGGGCTCGGCGAGGCGCGAAACCGACGCCGGCCCCTCGGCCAGCCGATCGACGATCGCACGCCGCGTCGGGTCGCCCAGCGCCTGGAACAGTCGGTCGAGATCGGGCGTCACCCGATCATCCTTCGAGCACCTCGCCCAGTTTGTCGAGCAGCACGCGCCAGCCCTGTTCGCGCATCACCGGGCCATCGGCGTTTTCGAAGAACGCGACCTGATTGGTGCAGATCAGGTCGGTGCCCGATTCATTGGGGACCAGCTCGAACGTCGTCAGCGACACCGACATTGGTGCGCCGCCGATCGCCATCCGGCTGGTGATGACGATGCGGCTGCCGGGGACGATCGTCTGGAAGATGCCGTCGTCGGTCAGCGAGACGCCGGGAAAGGGGCTATTCTCGCCGAACCGGTAGTGCAAATGCTGTACCCCGCCCGGGCGGAAGTCGCTCTCGAAATCGACCAGCTCGCTCTGATCGCTGGCCGCGAACCACTGGCGCTTGATCGCCGGGTCGCTGAGCGCCTCGAACACTTTGTCAGGAGCCGCCCTGAAACTGCGATCGAGCGTGAAAGTGGCGTGGGTGACATGGCCGTCCGGCATGATGTGCTCCTTTAGTGAAGTGATTACTTCAATATATGTGCCCTTTCCAATAGTCAAGTTGTGGCTTCACTATGTGCCGTGCTTGACGTGCCCGCCGAGAGGGAGAATGCGCGGCGCGCGGCAAGCGTATTCATCGAAAAGGAGAATTGACGATGGTCGAGCGGCTCGGACAACAGAATCCCGGCTGGGGCGCGGTCGACGCCTATATCGCGGACCGTTTGCTCGGCGACGATCCCGCGCTTGCCGCGACGCTGGCGGCCAACGCGGCGGGCGGGCTGCCCGATATCGACGTGTCGCCGGCACAGGGACGCATGCTCCACCTGTTGGCGCGGATGGCGAATGCCCGGCGCGTTCTCGAGGTCGGCACGCTGGGCGGCTATTCGACGATCGAACTGGCGCGCGCATTGCCCGCCGATGGCGAATTGGTGACGCTCGAGATCGATCTGCACCACGCCGATGTCGCGCGAGCAAACCTCGCGACCGCCGGGCTGAGCGGCCGCGTTACCGTGATCACCGGCCCCGCGCTCGACACTCTGGCGACGCTGAAAGGGCCGTTCGATTTCGTCTTCATCGACGCCGACAAGCAGAACAATCCGGCCTATGTCGAGCACGCCATCCGCTTGTCGCGACCGGGGACGACGATCGTGGTCGACAATGTGATCCGGGAGGGCGGGGTGCTCGATGCGGGCAGCGGCGACGAGCGCATCCGGGGCACGCGCAGGCTGTTCGAACAGGTCGGTGCCGAACCGCGGTTGACCGCGACGGCGGTGCAGACGGTGGGCGTCAAGAAATGGGACGGCTTCCTGATCGCCGTGGTAGATTGAGCGACCGGCTTCTCGCGCGGCATCGGGCGCGCTAGGGGCGGGCGATGGACATCGAAGAAGATCCGCTCGGCCCGCTCGACCCGAATTTCGCCGCCTCGTTCAAGCGCGACGATCGGCGGCCGCCGTGCCAGCTCTATCTGATCTCGCCGCTCGACGTCGGCGGCGCTTTTCCCGATCGGCTGGCGCGCGCGCTCGATGCCGCGCCGGACGCGGCGTTCCAGTTCCGGGTGAAGGACGTCGACCAGCACGAGGCGGCGCGGCTCGCCGAGCCGTTGCAGCGCCTCTGCGCCGACCGCGAAGTGGCGTTCATCGTCAACGACAGCATCTCGCTCGCAAAGCGGCTGGGGGCCGACGGCGTCCATCTCGGCCAGGACGACGGTGATCCGCGCGAGGCGCGCTCGGTGCTCGGCCCCGACGTGCAGATCGGCGTGACGTGCCACGACAGCCGCCACCTGGCGATGGAGGCAGGCGATGCCGGTGCCGACTATGTCGCGTTCGGCGCCTTCTATCCGACCGCGACCAAGGAGACGACGCATCGTCCCGAACCGGTGATCCTGAGCTGGTGGTCGGCCTTGTTCGAATTGCCTTGCGTCGCGATCGGCGGGATCACGCCGGCCAATGCCGCACCGTTGGTGACTGCGGGGGCCGATTTCCTCGCCGTGTCGCACGCCGTCTGGGGCGGAGATGAAGCCAAAATGGTGCAATCCTTCGCCGCTATTCTTGGTGGCTCGCCCGACGCGTGATATTTCTCTGGGCATGACGAAGCTCTCTCCGATCGAATCCGAGTTCGAGACGACCGAAAACGCTGAGGCGTACGACAAATGGTTTCGCGCCAAGGTGCAGAAAGCGCTCGACAGCAAAGAGCCCTTGATCCCGCACGACGAGGCCATGGCGGAGATAAAACGGCGGATGGAATTGCGGCGTGCTCGCGGTCCGCTGGACGGCTGACGCGCTCGCGCAACTCGACACAGTAACAACCTACGTTCAGGCGCGAAATTTTCGGCGCCGCGGAACGGTTGCGGCTGCTGTTCGAGGAAGCGGCGGAGCGACTGCCACTCGATCCTTATTCGTGCAGACCCGGGCGCGTTCCAGGGACGCGCGAAGTGGTTGTTCATCCGAATTATGTTCTCGTATATCGCGTGGGTGCCGAGACGATCGACGTCCTCGCGCTTCTCCACGCTCGCCAGCAATATCCCTGATCTTGGCATTCGCGCCGGCGCCCGCTAAAGGCGCGCTTTCCTTTCCAGCAGGTACATCGTCATGAAGATCAGCGGCGTGGACATTCGTCCCGGCAACATCATCGAATATGAAGGCGGCATCTGGCGCGCCGTGAAGATTCAGCACACCCAGCCGGGCAAGGGCGGCGCCTATATGCAGGTCGAGCTCAAGAACCTGCGCGACGGCCGCAAGAACAATGTCCGGTTCCGCTCGGCCGAGACCGTCGAGCGCGTCCGCCTCGACACCAAGGATTTCCAGTTCCTGTTCGCCGACGGCGACAGCCTGGTGTTCATGGACAAGGACACCTACGACCAGACCTCGCTGCCGCGCGACCTGCTGGGCGACGCCGCCGCCTTCCTGCAGGACGGTATGGACGTCGTCATGGAGCTCTATGACGAGGAAGCGATCAGCGTGCAGCTGCCCGACACGATTGAGGCGACGATCGTCGAGGCCGATGCCGTGGTGAAGGGCCAGACCGCCTCGTCGAGCTACAAGCCGGCGATCCTCGACAACGGCGTCCGCATCATGGTCCCACCGCACATCGCAAGCGGTACGAAGATCGTGGTCGACGTGTACGAACAGACCTACGTCCGCCGCGCGGACTAAGAGTTCCCCTCCCGCTTGCGGGAGGGGTTAGGGGAGGGCGTGTCACCGGGCCGCACGTCCTTCCGTTTCGACTGATCTGACAGGCCCTCCCCCGACCCCTCCCGCAAGCGGGAGGGGAGAGAGTTTGTTCGATGCCTTCCCATTCCGGCCTCTTCACCGTCATCGAGCGCGCCGCGCGCAAGGCGGCGCCGCGCCTGCGTCGCGACTTCAACGAGGTCCAGCACCTCCAGGTCAGCCGCAAGGGGCCGGCCGACTTCGTGTCGATGGCCGACAAGCGCGCCGAGGAAACGTTGGTCGAGGAATTGCGCAAGGCGCGGCCCGATTGGGGCATCCTGGCCGAGGAAGGCGGCGAGATCGCCGGCGATCCCAACAAGCCGCGTTTCATCATCGATCCGCTCGACGGCACGTCGAACTTCCTCCACGGCATCCCGCATTTCGCGATGTCGATCGCGGTCGAGGAACCGCTGGCGAACGGTAAGCGCGAGATCACCACCGCGCTCGTCTATCAGCCGCTGACCGACGAAAGTTTCTGGGCGGAGAAGGGCAAGGGTGCCTGGCTGCAGGACGCGAGGCTGCGCGTGTCGTCGCGCCGCGATCTCGCCGACGCGTTGATCGCGACCGGCATCCCGTTTTTGGGCCATGGCAATTTCACCCAATGGAGCCGCATTTTCGGTGCGGTCGCGCCCGAAGTCGCCGGTATCCGCCGCTTCGGCTCGGCCGCGCTTGACCTCGCCTGGGTCGCGGCGGGGCGGTTTGACGGCTTCTGGGAATCGGATCTCCAGCCTTGGGACGTCGCAGCGGGCTTGCTGCTGGTCAAGGAAGCCGGCGGCTTCGTCACCGACTATCGCGGCAGCGACCGGGCGATGGAACGCGGCGAATTCCTCGCCGCCAACGATGTGCTCCATTCGAAGCTGCACAAATTGATCGCGAGCGCGCTGCGCTGATGCGCTGGCTGGTCGCCCTGCTGCTCGCCGCAGCGGGACGGCCACCTCGACCAGCATGTTTTCGTCGAGCGCTGGCGGTCGAAGGCATCGCATCGACGGTGATGCAATCGCGCCCTCGAGCGCTTCGATGAATTCACGCTGATCGTTACGGTTCCATTATGAGTATCTCGGGAATTTACATAACCGCGCCTTAACGATGGCTGGCCTATGCGGCGACCATGACAGCGGCGACCTCTTCGACGTCCAGGGACGATGCGTTCCTGAAGACCCGGATCGAGGGCATCTATTCGATCGCGCCGGCGATGATCGGCATGGACTTGCTCGGCTCCGCGATGATGGCGGGATTGTTCTGGCAGATCGGCCAGCGCTTCTGGCTGCCGGCCTGGGTACTCACGAGCGTCATCATCATTGCCACGCGCGGCGTCGCGGCCGTCGCCTATCGATCGGGGTTGTTCCCCAATATCCCGGTGCGCCGCTGGGCGGCGTCGCTGGTCGTGTTCGCCGCGGCATCGGGGCTGCTGTGGGGCGGCGCGCTGGGGTTGATCGTCGCGACCGGGACCGACAACCATGTCATGTTCGCGGTGTGCGTGGCGCTGAGCGGGCTGACCTTGTCGATCGCGCATGTCGCTTATTGGCCGATGTATGCGGCCTTCGAGATTCCGGTCATGGTCGCGGCAGCGGCAGGCTTCGCGGTCAGCGACCGGCCGGGTCATTGGCCGCTGGCCGGCGCGGCGACGGCGATGACCGTCGTCCTGCTGATCATCAGTCGCCGGCTCGCCGGGCAAATCCTTCGCGCGCATCGACTCGCCGCCACCAACCAGGCGCTGGTCGAATCGCTCGGCGCGCGCGGCAAGGCGCTGGAACAGGCGTGCGACGCGCTCGAACGCGTCAGCCGCACCGATCCGCTGACCGGGCTCGCCAATCGCCGCCAACGTGACGGCCGGCTCGCCGACGAATGGGAGCGGGCGTTGCGCTCGGGCGCGTCGCTGGCGGTGGTGGCGATCGACGTCGATCACTTCAAGCGCTTCAACGACACGCATGGCCATGCCGAGGGCGACCGCTGCCTGAAGGCGGTGGCGGAAATGCTTCAGGCGGGGATCCGCGGGCCGATCGATCTCGCCGCGAGCCATGGCGGGGAGGAATTCATGCTGATCCTGCCCGGCGTCGACCAGGCCGGCGCGGCGTCGATCGCCGAGCGCGTCCGCGTGATGGTGGCGACCTGCGGCAAGGACGCCGGTTTCGCGCTGCCCGAAAAGGTCACGATCAGCCTGGGCGTCGCGGCGCTGCGCCCGGCGCGTGGCCGGTCGCTGCACGAACTGACCATCGCCGCCGATGCGGCGCTCTATCGCGCCAAGATGAACGGCCGCAATCGCTACGAACTCGCCCAGATCGACAGCATCGCCGCCGCGGCTTGATTGTTTTCAGCTTCGCTGAATCGGCA
>NZ_JBQCCN010000344.1:0-6186 GCF_051962185.1 Sphingomonas sp. | reverse complement strand
GCCGAGCTGCCGCGCATGGTCGGGACGATGGCGCGCATCCCGGTCGAATGGAGCGAATTGATGAAGGCGCCGCCGGGCGACGGACGACCGATCATGCTGCTGCCCGGCCTGTTCAATTCGGACCGCTCCAACATCGTCATGAAGCGCTATTTGATCGCGCTCGGCTATCGCGTCGAGGGTTGGCGGCTGGGGCGCAATCGCGGCGCCAAGGCGATCGGGTCGGAGGGCGAGAAACTGCTCGCACGGCTCGATGCCTATCGTCGCGATGCCGGCCAGCCGGTGACGCTGATCGGGGTCAGCCTGGGCGGGATCATGGCGCGTTTCCTGGCGCACCGCGCGCCCGAGATGGTGCGCGAAGTCATCACGGTCAGCTCGCCGTTCGCCGGCGATCCGCACGCGACCAACGTCTGGCGCGCGTTCGAATGGCTGACCGGCGAGAAGGTCGATTCGCCCGACGTCGTCGCCCGGCGCGAGGAGATCGCGCAGCCCCTCCCCGTCCCCTCGACCGCGATCTGGTCGGCGAGCGACGGGCTGGTCAACGGCGATCTCTGCCACGATCCGCAATGCCGCGAGATCGAGATCGTCAGCAGCCACATGGGCGTGCAGATGCATCCGGACACGCTGCGCGCGATCGCCGGGGTTCTTGGCGGTGAAGCGAGCGGCGGCTAGCAAGACCGGATGTCCCTGTACCGTCCCGCCCTTCTCGCACTGGCAGCCCTGGCTATCGCTGCCGCAGCCCCGTCGTCCGATCCCAGAATCGGCCAGCTCGAGCGCGATGTCGTCCCGGCCGTGCTGCTGAAGGGCGCTCCGGTACCGCATCGCTCGCTGAAGGAAGCGATGGTCAAGGCGCACGTGTCGGGGCTCAGCATCGCCTTCATCCATGACGGCCGGATCGCCTGGACGCGCGCTTACGGGATCGCCTGCGACGGCGGAGCGGCGGTCACTGCCCGGACGCGGTTCCAGGCGGGATCGATCAGCAAGTCGATCGCGACTTTGGGCGCGATGCGGCTGGTCGACGCCAAGCGCGTGGCGCTCGACGCCGACGTCAACCGTTATCTCAAGACCTGGAAGGTCCCGACGAGCGATATTGCCGCGGGATCGCCGGTCACGCTGCGCGGCCTGCTGTCGCACACCGCCGGCGTCAATGGCCGCGCTTATCCCGGCTATGCGCGTGGCGGTCCGGTGCCCACGCTCCTTCAGATCCTCGACGGCGTGCCGCCGGCGAATACCGCGCCGGTCCGCGTCACCCTGAAGCCCGGGGCGCAATGGAGCTATTCGGGCGGCGGCTATACGATCGTGCAGGCGATGATCGGCGACGTGACCGGGCAGCGCTATTCGGCCTGGATGCAGTCCGCGGTGCTGACGCCGCTCGCCATGCGCGACAGCGGCTATGAGGAGCCCGTGGCGTCGCATGCCTGCGGTCATGGTAATGACGGCGCGCAAGTGCCCGGCGGCTATCATCTTTATCCCGAACAGGCGGCGGCGGGGTTGTGGACGACGCCTTCCGACCTGGCGCGCGCACTGATCGCCACGCAGCGATCGATCGCCGGCGCGAAGGGCGCCTTTCTATCGCGCGCGGCCGCCACGACCATGCTGGAAACGGTCAGACCCGGCCATTCGATCGGGTTCGACGTCGGCGGCGCTCCCTCCGCGCGCTGGTTCCGCAAGGCTGGCGACACCGAAGGGTTCGCATCGCTGATGGTGGCCTATGGCAAGGGCGACGGCGTCGTCGTGATGACCAACGGGTCGGGCGGATCGGCGCTGGCCGAAGACGTGGTGCGCAGCCTGGCCCGCCTCTATGGCTGGCCCGATTTTCAGCCGCGCGTGCGCGAAGCGATCGCGTTGCCGGAAAGCGTCCTGACGACCTATCCGGGCAGGTTCATCTACGACGAACGTGCCCGCTTCGACATCGTGCGCAAGGGAAACATGCTGGAGGTCGCGTCGCCCGGCGAGACGCCGGAGACACTGTACGCCGCCTCGGCGACCGAATTCTTCACGCTGTCGCAGGACGTCAGCTTCGTGTTCGACGGGCCGGATTCCGGCCATCTCCGGCTCGGCAGCAATGTGATCCCATTCCGGCGTGACAAATGACACGGTGGCGAGACCGTCGTTCGTTCAGACCGTCGTGAACGTCCGCTATCGGTGGAAAGCGGAACGGCGGCTTCCTCACGGCACATTTCATTGTCGCGGTTGAACGAGAACCGCGGTGCCCGATCAGGTCCCTCCTAATTCCGCGGCTCGGGATCGCCGGCGCGGTAACCGTCATACGGACCGCATTGCGAGGGGTCCTTCTTGCACCGTTCGGCCGCCTTCTTGCGCTCGCGGCCTTCGCGCGCTTCCTGCTTGCGCATCTTCTTGCCGTAATTGCGGTCGGCTTCCGACTGGCTGGTCGTGCTCCAGTCGACCACCTTGCTCGTCGCCTTGACCGGCAAGGTCACCACGTCGACCGCGGTCTTGGCGAGGCAGCCGCCGGTCAGGACCGGCAGGGCCGCCGCCGCGGCGATCAGGATCTTACGCATCTACTCATCCTCGGATCACTTGCCCGCGCCGCGCCGCCAGGCGTTGCGAACGGTCGATCCAATTAGCGGAAAGTCGGTGAAAAAACCATCTATGCCCATCGCAAGCTGATGTCGGATCGCCGGGTCCAGATTGCCGTGCGCCCTGGGATCGGCGCCGATCCTGAGATCGGGGGCCAGGAAGAAATTCTCCGCCCGGAAGGTCCAGACATGGACTCTGATACCCGCCGCATGCGCGTCGGCGACGAGCGTGGTCGGGGTTCCGTCGACGATCGGATTGTCGGCCGGCGCGTAGAGCGTATCGCCCTTGGCCACCATGCTCACAGCCGGCGGTTTGACCACCATGTCCTTGTTGGGTCCGATCCCCCAGGCATAGGCCGCGACCGCCTTCAGCCCCGCGGGCGTGATCATCGCTGCATAACTCGGCGCGGCATGGTCGGCCGGGCCGCCGGTCGCATCCATCAACTGGATCAGGCGGATCCTGGTGATGGTGTGGAGGAACTTGAGGTTGTTCACCTCGAAGCTCTGGATGAACACCGGCGCGTCGGCCGAATCCCAGCCGGCCGCTTTCAGCTCGGCGACGAGCTGGCGCTCCATCGGCTTGCCGATCGAGGCGAAATAGCTCGGGTGCTTGGTCTCGGGATAGATGCCGATCGTGCGGCCGACTTCGGTCGAGCGCTTCTTGGCCAGTGCGATGATCTCGGCGAGCGTCGGGATCTCGAACTTGCCGTCATAGGTGGCATTGTCGGGACGCAATTGCGGCAGGCGTTCCTTCGCGCGCAGCGTCTTCAATTCGGCGAGCGTGAAATCCTCGGTGAACCAGCCGGTGTGGCGCTCGCCGTCGATCTCCTTGGTGGTCTTGCGGCCGGCGAATTCGGGATGGTCGGCGACGTCGGTCGTGCCGGTGATGTCGTTTTCGTGCCGCGCGACGAAGACATTGTCCTTCGTCAGGACGAGGTCGGGCTCGATGAAATCGGCGCCCTCGTCGATCGCCAGATCGTAGCTCGCCAGCGTGTGTTCGGGGCGTTGGCCGCTCGCGCCGCGATGGCCGATGACGATGGGGTCGGAAAGCGGCTTCATCGGCTTAGTCTGCCCTGCGACGCCCGCGGACGCCAGTATAGCGATCATCAGCACCACCCCGACGCGAATTCGCTTGAAAACCGCCATCCCCACCCCGATTCCTTGTGAACCAGCCTGCACGCTATCCACCTTTTGATTGGGAGGCGACGATGACCGATCACGCGATGGACGCGCCCTATCGCCCCGCGGCGCTCGACAAGGGCCGGCAGGGACTGATCGGCAAGGGCGTCGACCGTTACGAAGGGCCGCTCAAGGTCTCCGGGACGGCTCAATACGCCTTCGAAGGCGCGCCCGCCGGCACGCTCTACGCGCATGTCGTCGGCGCGACGATCGGGGCGGGCAAGGTACTGCGGGTCGACGCCAGCGCGGCCGAAGCGATGCCCGGCGTGGTCCGGGTGATCGTCGATCACCCCGACCTGCCCTCGACCGGCGGCAGCAGCCGCGAGGCGATGGGCGACTGGACCGACGCGATCGACCATTTCGGCCAGCCGGTCGCGCTCGTCATCGCCGAGAGCCTGGAAGCGGCGCGCGACGCCGCGCTGGCGGTAGAGGTGACTTATGACACGCGACCCGGCCGGTTCGATCCGCGCGACCAGCCGGCGGTCGTCGACCACAAGATCGGCTTCCTGCCCAATATCGTGAAGGGCGATGTCGACGCCGCGCTCGATGCCGCCGCGATACGCTTCGACCAGAGCTATACCACGCCGGTCCATTTCCCCGCTGCGCTCGAGCCGCACGCGACCACCGCCTGGTGGGAAGGCGACGATCTGGTCGTGCGCGCTTCGCTCCAGATCCTCGGCGGCGCGCGCGAGACGATCGCCAACCGGCTCGGCATCGACAAGGAGCGGGTGCGCGTGCTCGCGCCCTATGTCGGCGGCGGATTCGGCGGCAAGACGGGGGTCGGGCCCGAGACGGTGATGGCCGCGATCGCCGCACGCGAGGTCGGCCGACCGGTCAAGATCGCGCTGCCGCGCCGCCAGACCGCGGCGCTGGTCCATCATCGCGGCGACACCGTGCAGCGCATCCGCATCGGCTGCGATGCCGAGGGTCGGATGACCGCCCTCGCGCACGACAGCATCACCTCGCAGAAGCCGGACAAGGGCTTTCTCGAGCCGGTCCATTTCGGCACGATCCCGATGTACGCGGCCGAGCATCGTCGCTTCACCACCGCGCTGACCGTCGTCGACCTGCCCTCGACCGGCGCGGTGCGCGCGCCGGGCGAGGCGGTCGGCACCTTCGCCGTCGAATGCGCGATGGACGAACTGGCCGAGCAGCTCGGGCTCGATCCGATCGAGCTGCGCCGGCGCAACGAACCCGAGGTCGACCCGACCAGCGGCAAGCCCTTCTCCACCCGGCTGATGCTCGACTGTTATGAAGAGGGCGCACGGCGCTTCGGCTGGGACCGGCGCAATCCGGTGCCAGGGCAGAATCGCGACGACGAATGGCTGATCGGCCATGGCATGGCGGCAGCAGTGCGCGGCAATTTCACCGTCAACAGCGAAGCCCGCGTCACGCTGACCGCCGAAGGCCGCGCGGTGATCGAGACCGACATGACCGATATCGGCACCGGCACCTATACGATCCTGGCGCAAGTCGCGGGCGAGATGCTGGGGCTGCCGGTCTCGGCGATCGACGTACGGCTGGGCGACAGCGACTTGCCGCTCAGCGCCGGATCGGGCGGGTCGTTCGGCGCGGGCAGCTCGGGATCGGCGGTGGCGCTGGCGTGCGAGGACATCCTCGCCGAGCTGGCGCGGCGGATGAACGCGGCGCCGGAGGAACTGGTGCTGATCGACGGCACGGTCAGCGCCGGCGGGCGATCGTCGTCGATCGCCGATTTGGTGCGCGGCAAGCCGATCGTGGCGCACGGCAAGACCGGCCCCGGCCAGGTCAGCCGTCGCACCAGCCAGGCGAGCCACGGCGCGCAATTCGCCGAGGTCGCGGTCAACGCGGTGACCGGCGAGGTTCGTGTCCGCCGCCTGATCGGCGTGTTCGACGTCGGCCGCGTGCTCAACGAGAAGACCGCGCGCAACCAGATGGTCGGCGGGATGATCTGGGGCCTGGGCTATGCGCTGAGCGAGGACGCGGTAGTCGACACCCGTACCGGGCAGTTCGTGAACCCCGATTTCGGCGAATATCATGTCGCGGTGCATGCCGACGCGCCGGCGGTCGAATGCCATTTCATCGAACAGGTGGACGACCAGGCGAACCCGGTCGGGGCGAAAGCGGTCGGCGAGTTGGGGATTTCGGGCGCCGGCGCGGCGGTGGCGAACGCGGTGTACAATGCCTGCGGGGTACGTGTGCGGGACTTTCCGATCACGCTCGACAAGCTGCTGCCCGGATTGCCGCCGGTATGAGGGGTGCCCAACCTACATCCTCCCCGGAACGGGGAGGGGGACCGCCGGGCCGAGCCCGGTGGTGGAGGGGGCCCTCCATCAATAGCCGCCTGGGGTGTGGCCCGTTCGCCGCGGGCCCCCACCACCAAGCCGCTGCGCGTGTTGGTCCCCCTCCCCGGTACGGGGAGGATTGCGTTAAATCCCGCTTCAACAGCCTCACAAGCCCCATCTTGCCCCCCCGGGGAGCCGCCCCCGTA
>NZ_JBQCCN010000343.1:0-3588 GCF_051962185.1 Sphingomonas sp. | reverse complement strand
CGCCGGGAGCGCCTGATTAGCCCAGCCGGGCGGCGTGCCAGGCGATATGATCGGCCATGAAGGTCGAGATGAAATAATAGCTGTGGTCGTAGCCCGGCTGGAGCCGCAAGGTCAGGTCGATCCCGGCGCGGTGACAGGCGTCGGCCAGCAATTCGGGCTTGAGTTGATCGTTGACGAACTGGTCGGCATCGCCCTGGTCGACCAGGATCTCCGGCACGCGCGCGCCATCGTCGATCAGCGCGCAGGCGTCATAGGGCCGCCATGCGGCGCGATCGACGCCCAAATAGCCGTCCAGCGCTTTCTCTCCCCACGGACAATGGAGCGGCGACACGATCGGCGCGAAGGCCGAGACGCTGCGGAAGCGATCGGGGTTGCGTAGCGCCATGGTCAGCGCGCCATGCCCGCCCATCGAATGGCCGGTGATGCCCTGGCGCGTCATGTCGGCGGCCGGGAATGCCGCGGCGATCAGCGCCGGCAACTCTTCCTCGATATAGGACCGCATGCGGAAATTGGCCGCCCATGGCGGGCGCGTCGCGTCGACATAGAAACCGGCGCCCTTACCGAAGTCATAGGCGTCGTCGTCGGGTACGTCGTCGCCGCGGGGACTGGTATCGGGGGCGACGAAGATGATTCCGTGCTCGGAACACGCTCGGCGGTATTCGCCCTTTTCAGTGACGTTGGCGTGCGTGCAGGTCAGCCCCGACAGATACCAGAGCACCGGCAGTCGCGCGCCGTCCGGATGGTCGGGCACGAACACCGAAAAGGTCATCGGCGTGCCGGTGGCGGCCGAGGCGTGTTCGTATACGCCCTGGATGCCACCGAACGCTCGATTGGTCGATTTGACGTTCAGGCTCACGCGGTCAGGCCGGGACGCGGTGCAGCGCGCAGAGCTTGTTGCCGTCGGGATCGCGCAGATAGGCGAGGTAGAGCTTCATTCCGTTGCCCTCGCGAATGCCCGGATCTTCCTCGATCGCGGTGCCGCCATTGGCGACGCCGGCGGCGTGCCAGGCATCCGCCTGGGCCGGGGTCTCCATCGCGAACCCGATCGTGCCGCCATTGGCGTGGCATGCCGGCTGGCCGTCGATCGGCGCCGAGACCATGAAGATGCCGCCGTTGTGGAAATACATCAGCCGCCCCTTGGGGTCGGTCACCGCTTCCTTGCCGCCGATCGCGCCGAACAGCGCATCATAGAACTTCTTCGACCGGCCGAGATCGTTGCTGCCGACCATCATGTGCGAAAACATGGCTTCCTCTCCCCAGGTGAATGTGCGTTCAGAACACCACGACGCTGCGGATGCTCTCACCCGCATGCATCAGGTCGAACCCCTTGTTGATGTCCTCGAGCTTGAGGACATGAGTGATCATCGGATCGATCGCGATCTTGCCCTGCATGTACCAGTCGACGATCTTGGGCACGTCGGTACGGCCCTTGGCGCCGCCGAACGCGGTGCCGCGCCAATTGCGCCCGGTGACGAGCTGGAACGGGCGGGTGGAGATCTCCTTGCCCGCTTCCGCCACACCGATGATGATCGACGTGCCCCAGCCGCGATGGCAGGCCTCGAGCGCCGTGCGCATGACGTCGGTATTGCCGGTGGCGTCGAACGTATAGTCGGCGCCGCCGTCGGTCAGCGCCACCAGATGCGCGACCAGGTCGCCCTCGACCTTTGTCGGATTGACGAAATGGGTCATGCCGAATCGCCGCCCCCATTCCTCCTTCGAATCGTTGAGATCGACGCCGATGATCTTGTCCGCGCCGACCATTTTGGCGCCCTGGATGACGTTCAGGCCGATTCCACCCAATCCGAACACGATTACGTTCGCGCCCGGTTCGACCTTGGCGGTCTTCACTACGGCCCCCACGCCGGTGGTCACGCCGCAGCCGATGTAACAGCTGGTCTGGAACGGCGCGTCCTCGCGAATCTTCGCCACCGCGATCTCCGGCAGCACGGTGAAGTTCGAGAACGTCGAGCACCCCATATAATGAAAGATCGGCTCGCCCTTGTACGAGAAGCGCGTCGTGCCGTCGGGCATCAGCCCCTTGCCCTGGGTCGCGCGGATCGCCGTGCACAAATTGGTCTTGCCCGACAGGCAGCTTTTGCACTGCCGGCATTCGGGCGTGTAGAGCGGAATGACGTGATCGCCGGGCTTCACGCTGGTCACGCCCGGGCCGATCTCGCGCACGATGCCGGCCCCTTCATGTCCCAGGATCGAGGGAAAGATCCCTTCGGAATCAAAGCCATCGAGCGTATATGCGTCAGTGTGGCAAATGCCCGTCGCCATGATCTCGACCAGCACCTCGCCGGCCTTCGGCCCTTCCAGGTCGACCTCGACGATCTCCAGCGGTTTCTTCGCTTCGAATGCGACGGCGGCGCGGGTCTTCATCGTGTGGCTCCCTGATCTACTCCGTTCCGCTTTAGCCTGACCGTCGCGCCGGGCAACCTTCGTCGCGCCCGAACGCTGACGCTCCGACGTGGCTCGAATGTCAGGAGAGAAGGATGAGCGATTTGAAGAAAGGCGACGAGGTGACCTGGAAATCGCACGGGGGCACCGCCCATGGTCACGTCGAGAAGAAACAAACCAGCGACACCCGGATCAAGGATCACGTTGTTCGGGCGTCAAAAGATGATCCGCAATACATCGTAAGGAGTGACAACGGCGGAAAGGCAGCGCACAAGAGGGGCGCGCTCCATAAGGCGTAACGAGTCTGGGCCGGAACACCGGCCAAATGAACAGGAAGGAATGCAATGGCTACTGCACCCAAGACCGGCGGCATTCATGCGCCCGTCACCCCGTCGCCCGAGCTGGGCGCGATCGTCGGCACCGCGCCGCTGCCGCGCAGCCAGGTGATCAGCAAGGTGTGGGACCACATCAAGAAGAACAACCTGCAGAACCCCGCCAACAAGCGCGAGATTCTGGCCGACGACAAGCTCAAGAAGGTCTTCGGCAAGGACAAGGTCACGATGTTCGAGATGAACAAGCACATCTCGAAGCACGTCAAGGCGTAAGCCGGACCGCGAAACGGGAAAGGGCACCGCGCGCCAGCCGCGCGGTGCCCTTTTTCACACGCCGGAACGATCGCGTCAGGCCGCGACGCTCTCCGTCGCCGCCACGATCTGGACCCCGGCGGCATCGTCCAGCGCGGCACCGCGCACCGCCGCCGGCCGCGTGCGGCAGCGTTCGACATAAGCGTCGATCAGCTTGCTCTCGGGAAAGGCCTGGCGAGCGAAGGCCAGCGCGCTGCCGATCAACAGGTCGGCACCCGAGAAGTCGGTCCCCATCACATAAGGCGCGTCGGCCAGCGCACGCTCGATCCGGCGGACCACCGCGTCGTAATTACGCTGCTTGTGCGGCGCGCTGCCGAGCTCGCCCGACATCGCCGCGAACATCGCCGGCTCCATCTCCGCGGCATACCAGGCGAGCCAGGTGAGATAGGTGCCGCGTTCGGCCGCGTCCGGCGCCGGCGCCAGGCGAGCCTGCAGAAAGGCGTCCGCCAGGCACAGGACGATCGCGACCGATTCCGCGACCATCATGCCGGCATATTCGATCGCCGGCACGCGCTGGTCGGGATGCGGATTGGCGGCGTCGGGC
>NZ_JBQCCN010000342.1:0-7818 GCF_051962185.1 Sphingomonas sp. | reverse complement strand
CGTCATCGCGCTCAGAAACCCGCGCTGACCGACAGGCCGATCACTCGTGGGCGTATCACGCCGGTGGTCAGCGCACCGTTGGGCGAGACCGGAAGGCCATTGGCGGTCAGCGATCCGGTCGACGTCTTGCCCTCCGAATTGGTCAGGTTACGGGCGTAAGCTTCGAGGCTGAAGCGGCCGAAGTCCAGCCCGGCGCGCAGATCGAGCGTGGCATAGGACGGGATCTGGCGCTGGCGACCGTTGGCGGCGCGGAAGGTCGCGTCGAACCCGGCATTCTGCTTCGACAGGAAGCGCAGCGAGCCGCCGATGAAGGCCTTGGCGTCGCCGCCGATCCCCCAAGTGTAGTCCGAGTTCCACGACACGCTGTACTTCGGCGTATAGGGCAGACGATCGCCCTTCAAGCCGCCGACCAGCGCGGGTGCGTCGCCCGACAATTTGGCATCGGTATAGGCGCCGTTGATCGAGGTCACGAAGCCCTGGATCGGGCGGATCGTGGCGGTGAATTCGGCGCCGTCGCTGGTCGCGTTCGAGCCGTTGATATTGACCCCGAAGCCGTTGACCACCGTCAGCAACTGGATGTTGTTCCAGTCGATATGATAGGCCGCCATGTCGATCGCGAAGGTGCGATCGATCGTCTCGCCCTTGAAGCCCACTTCGTAGCTGACCGTGGTGTCGGGATTGAACGATTCCGGCGTCCCGGCCGGTGCGTTCGGCGCGATGACGTTGGGGCCCCCGGGACGATATCCTTTGGCGACGCGGGCATAGAGCGAGGCGCGATCACCGAACTTGATTTTCGGCGCCACCGAGAAGGTGAAGACGTCGTCCGACGATCGGAGGTTGCTATTGACCGGCACGTTACCCGCCAGCACGCCCGCCGCCGCTTGGCTCGCGGTCTGGCTGTTGTGGCTGTAGCGGCCGCCGAAGTCGATATCGAAGCTCTTGCCGATATGCAGCGTGCCGTTGGCGAAGCCGGCATATTCCTCATATTTCGACGTCAGGTCGACATGACCGAGCACGAACGGGAACGAGATCGGCGTGGTCGTGCCCGGCACCGTCGCGGCATAATCCTGGAGGATCAGCGCCTTCTCATTGTTGTAATAGCCGCCGATCAGCCATTCGAAGGTCGAATTGCGCGCCGACGCCAGGCGCAGCTCCTGCGTCCATTTGCGGTTGTTGGTCTTCTGGTTGAGGAAGAATTCGTTCGCCGGCGCGCCCAGCAGTGCGCGGACGATGCCGCTCAGGTTGAAGGTCGCATCGTCGAGGAACGTCTGCTTCTGCGTGGCGTAGCTGGTCGAACTGGTCAGCGTCGCGAAGCCGAAGTCGTAATTGATCAGAGCATTGTACAACCGATAATTGACGTTGCTGAACGGGTCGGCGAAGCGCGACTGTGTCTGCCGCCCGTAGAGCGTCTGCAGCGTGTTGGGATCGCTCTCGACCACGCTCGGCGAGTCCACCCGGATGTTCTGGAGGAACGCCGTCAGGCGGATGTCGAAGCCCTTGCTCGGCTTGAACAGCAGCGACGCCCGGCCGCCATAGGATTCGGCACCGTTGATATTGTCGGCGACGTCGGCCTTCAGCGTATAGCCGAACAGATCCGTCGCGGTCGTGCCAACCGAATCGATCCAGCCGCCCGATTTCTTGTAAAAGCCGGAGGCGCGGAACGCGATCGTGTCGCCCAGCGGCACGTTGATCATGGAGTTGCCGTAATAAGAGAGGTCTCCGCCCTTGGTGTCCTCGACGCCGCCACGGACGCGCATCTCGGTCTTGGTCGTGTCGGGAGCGTTGGTCACGAATTTGAGCAAACCGCCCAGCGAGTTGGCGCCGTAGAGCGTGCCCTGCGGCCCGCGCAGCACCTCGACGCGCGCGACGTCGAACGTATCGAAGTCGCCGGCGAGGACGCCGCCATTGGCCAATGCCGTCGACGAGCCGAACGGCGTTTCGTCGACATAGACCGCGACGGTCGACGCGACGCCGCCGGTGTTGAGGCCACGCAGGATCAGGCGCGATTCGCCGGGCGTGCTCTGGTTGACCTGGAGGCCGGGGACGAGATTGAGATAATCCTGGAAGCTGGTCGCCTGCTGCTTCTCGAGCAGGTCGCCCGACACCACGGTCACCGATTGCGGCACGTCGATCAAAGTCTGGCTGCGCTTCTGCGCGGTGATGATGATGTCGTCCTGATTTTGTACGTCGACCGGCGCGGCGGTCGGCGCCGGGGCGTTGGCCGGCGCGTCCTGCGCACAGGCCGGCGCGGCGAACGCGAGCAGCGCGACGGCGGTCGAGGCCAATAAGGCGGTGCGGTGCATCAACATGGATCTCTCCCCTAGATCGATCATTTTATATCTGATCAGGACATTATGATCCTAATCAGAAAATAGTCAAAAAGTTTTCGGATCAGTTTTTCCGGGAGGCTTGGACGCGCCTTTCGAGCGGATCGGTCAGGAACAGCATCGCGGCGGCAAGGCAGGCGAGCGCGGCAAGCAGCAGGAAGTAAGCGGCGTGCCCCATGGCGCTCCACAGCCCGCCGATCAGTCCCGCCGTGATGCTCCCCGAGAAGATGGCGAGATACCAGGCGGCGACCGTCGTCGCGCCGAACCCCTTGGGCGCCAGCCGGGCGAACAGGCCGAGACCGGTGGGCAGGATGAACAATTCGCCCAGCGTGAAGATCGCGAAGAACAAGGCGAACCACGGCCAGGCCGCGCGCGCGCCGTCGCCGGCCCATTCGAGCGCGGCGAGCAGGCAATAGGCCAGCGCCACGATCAGCGCGCCGGTCGCCATCTTGCGCGCCGGCGCCTCGGCACGCCCGGCCTCGGCCCGCCGCCGCCACCAGGCGAGCAACGGCCCGGTGAAGAGCATGACCATCAGCGGGTTGAGCGACTGGAACCAGGTCATCGGGATGGTGAAGCCGCCGGCGCGGCGGTCGACCCCGACATCGGCCCAAAGCGCGACGGTATTGCCGATCTGCTCATAGGCGCCGCGAAACACGGTGACCGCCATTGCGATCGCGACCAGCAGTACCAAAGTGCGGCGGCCGAACCCGCCCGCGTGGCGTTCGACCGGCGCCGCGTCGCGAGCACGCGCGGATTCGGGCAGATAACGCTGGCCCCAGAGGTAGATGCACAGGCCCAGCACCATGCCGATCCCGGCGGCGCCGAATCCGTAGTGCCAGCCGTAGATCTCGCCGAGCGTTCCGCAGATCAGCGGCGCCAGGAACCCGCCGATATTCACCCCGACATAATAGACATTGTACGCCCAGCCGACGCGCGGATCGCCAGGTTCGTAGAGATCGTCGATCTGGCTCGGCAGACTCGGCAGGAAGAGCCCGTTGCCGAGGGCGATCGTGGCGAGCGCAACATAGAAGAGCGGCTCGAAGGTCATCAGGAAATGGCCGATCGCCATCATGCCGCCGCCGATGATGATCGCGCGCCTCTTGCCCAGGAAACGGTCGGCGACCACCCCGCCGACGATCGGCGTGAAATAGGCGCAGGCGGTGTAGGTTCCGTAGATGAAGGACGAATAGCCCTGCCCGATCAGCAGCTCCTTGGTCATGTAATAGACCAGCAGCGCGCGCATCCCGTAGTAGGAGAATTGCTCCCACATATTGGTCAGGAACAGGATGGTCAGCCCGCGCGGCTGACCGAACCAGGCGGGCTGCGCTTGCGTCGAGCTCGTCACGCCGTGACCGCTTCGGGCGTTCCCCAAACCTCGGGTCCGGCGAACAGCATGCCGTCCTTGTAGGATACGCTGGGGCTGACATCCCGCGCCAGGAAGGTCGGGCCGTCGAGGTCGACGAGGTCGCAGACCTGGCCGAGCACGAAGCCCGGGGCGGTACCGAGGCTCGAGCACACCATGGTGCCGACCATCACCCCCAGCCCGAGCCGCTGAGCTTCGGCCGCCATCAGCAGGCCTTCGGTAAGTCCGCCGCATTTGTCGAGCTTGATGTTGACCACATCGAACCGGCCCGGCGCGGTGGCTACATCCTCGAGCGACAAGATGCTCTCGTCACCCGCAATCGGCAGCGGTGCGTCGAAGCCTTCGAGATCGGCTTCGCGCCCGCGCGCCAGCGGCTGTTCGAGCAACGCGACGTCGTGATCGACCAGCGCCGCAGCCAGTCGTTCCAGATCGCCCAGCTCGAATCCCTGGTTGCCGTCGACGCCCAGCCAGACATCGGGCCGCACCGCGCGCACCGCGCGAACCCGGTCGATGTCGAGATCGAGCTCGCCGGTCAGCTTCATCTTGATCGCCAGCGCATCGGCGTAGCGTCGCGCTGTCGCCGCCATCGCGTCGGGCGCGTCGGCGCTGATGGTAAACGTGGTGCACACCGGCCGCGGCGTGTCGAGGCCCGCGAGTGCCGCCACCGAGCTCCCGGCGCGGACCGCTTCGAGCTCCCACAAGGCCGCGTCGACCGCGTTGCGCGCTCCGCCCGGCGGCAGGATCGTGCGCAAGTCGGCGCGGCTAGGCATCGCCTCGATCGCCGCCCTCGCGCTCTCGATCGCCGCGAGCATATGCGGCACGTCGTCGCCGAGATAATAGACCCCTGCTCCCTCGCCGCGCCCGCGGCGCGTGTCGTCGTCGAGCGTGACGGTCACGACATCCGAAGTCTCGAACACATAACCCGAGATGCGGAAGGGTTGGGCGAGCCGCAGCGTCTGCGCCGCGGCCCTTAGCGTGAGCTTGCCCATCAATAATGCACCGTCATCGCGATCAGACCGAAGCGATGCGCGAAGTAGAGCAGCATCAGGGTCGCGAGCAGGACCAGGATGCTCCAGAGCTTGCTCTTCCAGCGACGACCGTCGGTCCAGGTCAGCCAGGCGTTCCACGCGGCGATACCGACGGCGCCGACGAAGATGATCGCGCCGGCGATCTGGAGCAACCACAGCGTGGAGTCGAGCTCCGCCGGATCGCCCGATTGCGCGCCGAGCAGGTTCGACACGACCATTGCCCAGCCGATCAGCATCGCCAAGTCGAGCCCGGCCATGATCCGCGTCGCCCGGTACAGGCGGCGCGAACGCCCGGTGAGCGCCAGCGGCGAGGCATATTTGCGGCGCACGAACCAGGCGACCGGCCAGAACAGGAAGGTCAGCAACAGGATCGCGATGCTCAGATAGATGCCGGGCAGGATCCACGCGCTCGACTTGCCGGCGGGGACGCGGTCGAACACTTCCCAGGGAGCGGCGAGGTCGAAGCTCCAGCGCACGACCTTGCCGTCGACCACCTTGGCGGCGAGCCGCTCCTGTCCGTAGCGGTCCTTCCACACGAAGGGCGCGATTTCGACCCATTCGCGGGGGCGCCCGTTGGTCGCGACCAGATCCGGGATGACCAGGCTGCCGTCGGCGCCGACGCTCACCTTGGTCTGGCCCATGAAATAGAGCAGCGACAGGAAGCTGGTCTCGCCGCGGCGGCTGGCTTCCCACAGCCCGGTCATCATCTGGGCGTGCTGCTTGGCCTGTTCCGGCGTGACGCCCAGTTTCGCGGGCTCGGGCATCGGCAGATAGCGCGCTGCGAAATCCTCCGGCAGCGTAAGGCGGAGCTTGCCGCCTGCCCCCGCCCTGCCCGCGCTGTTGACCGAGACATAGATGCCGACGCCCTGGTCGAGCAGCAGGTCGAGCGCGGTGTGGAAGGCATTGACGTCGCCGAGATGCCCGACGGCGCGATGGCCGTTGAGGTTGAGCTCGAAGAAGCCGAGCTCCATCCGGTTGAGCGGCGGCAACAGCGAATAGGAATTGACGTGGTCGAGCGGGCTGTTGTGCATCATGTCGATCGTCTGCTTCGACAGGATGCGCTGGCCGTCGAGCTCGCCGCCTCCCAGATTGGCGAGCATGAAGCGCGCCATGTCTGTGCCGCTCGACGACAACGCTCCGGCCGGACCGGGGCCGACATTCTCGAATTTGCCCGGTTTGGCGCCCTTGTCGTAGCCGACCGACATTTGCCCGCTGAGCGCCGCCGGCAGCGGTTGGCGGAAGGTCGAATTGTGCATGCCGAGCGGCGTGAAGATGTGACGCTCGATATAAGCGTCGAACTCTTCGCCCGACCTGCGCTGCACGATGTAGCCGGCCAGCGCGGTCGCCCAGTTCGAATAAGCCGGCGTCGTGCCGGGCGCGTAAATCCGCTTGGGCACATAGCTCTTGAGATAGACGTCGAGCGGCTGGATGTATTTGGGATCGTAGAAGACGACGCCCTTGCCATATTCCTCGAACCCGGCGGTGTGCGTCATGATCTGGCGCAAGGTGATCGGCTTGCCGTCATAGGGCGGGATGGCGAAATCGAGATATTTGTTCACGTCGGTGTCGAGGTCGAGCTTGCCGGCCTCGACCAGCTGCATGACCGCGGTCCAGGTGAACAGCTTGGACACCGATCCGGGACGGAACAACGTCCGCTCGGGATCGACCGGCAGCTTCTTCGCGACATCGGCATAGCCGAAGCCGCGCGCGGTCAGGATCTGGCCATCCTTGACCACCACGACCACCGCGCCCGGGATGTCGCCCTCGTTGAGCGCGGCGGGGACATAGCCGTCGAGCCACGCATCGAGATCGGCCTTGGTCAGTTCGTGCGGACCGCTAGGTGCCGCCGGGGTCTTCGAATCGGGAAGCACCGTCTTTGCCGCCGGCTGCGGCACCAGAGTCGGCGCGACGCTCTTCGTACTTTGCGCCGCGACGCTTCCGCTGACCAACGCCAGCGCACCCAGCATTCCCGAGATCAACCACGCCCTCATCGCATCCCCTTTCGAGCCGATATTGCTCCGGCCACACCCTGCCTCTAGACTTGGGCAATTGATGGCCTAATTGGGATAACTTGATCCTGATTGGAAAATTCGTCAACTAGGATCGAAAGGAGTTTTTGTGTCGACCTCCCCGCCCACCCTTGGAACGCTGCTTCGAAACCTGCGCACACGCGAAGGATGGACGCTGAAGGAGATGGGCGAGCGCAGCGGCATTCCGGTCTCGACTCTTTCCAAGATCGAGCACGATCGCCTGACCCTCAGCTACGACAAGCTCCAGCAGCTCAGCCAGCGGCTGGGTATGCGGATGTCGGAGCTGTTCGCCGAGGAGGATGAGAGCGCGGTGCAGCCGGTCATGGCGCGCCGCAGCCTGGGCGATGTCGCGCATTCGGTGCGGGTCGAAACCCCCAATTACGATTATTATTATCTCTGCACCGAATTGCGCCGGAAGCGCATGATTCCGGTCCTCACCAAGATCCGCGCCAAGTCGGCCGAGGAATTCGGCGACCTCGTCCATCATACCGGCGAGGAATTCATCTACGTGCTCAGCGGGCGCGTGACCGTGCACACCGAATTCTACGACCCCGTCACGCTCGAGCCCGGCCAGTCGCTCTACATCGATTCGAGCATGGGCCACGCCTATCTCGCGGCCGAGGGCTGCGAGGAAGCCGAGGTGCTCGGGGTGATGTCGAGCCCCGACGAAGAGCTGATGGAGAAGATGCTCAGCCTCCATCACGAAAAGGGCGGGAACCTCCCGTCGAACGACGATTCGCCAGCGCCCCGCCGCACTGCGCGGCGCTAACCTCCAAGCCCACATCGGGAGCCTCGCCCTTGAACCGTCCCCTGATCGATCGAATCTCGCTTGCCGGCCTCGCCCTGGCGCTCGTCGCGCCACTGCCGGCGGGCGCGAGCGGCGCCAATGACGAGGCCGCGCGCGTCGCCCGCATCCTCAAGGCGACGCCGCTGATCGACGGGCATAACGACTGGGCCGAGACCGCACGCGACGAGGCCGGCGACAGGCGCTGGACGCTCGACCTCACCAATCTCCCCGCGCCCTACAATACCGACATCACCCGGCTCCACGCCGGCATGGTCGGCGGCCA
>NZ_JBQCCN010000341.1:0-3056 GCF_051962185.1 Sphingomonas sp. | reverse complement strand
TCGCGGGCGCGGCGGGGAGGCGGGCGCTGGAAGCCGGTCAGGCTAGCGTCCCGCGCGAGCGCGCCCGGACGGGCGAATGCGAGAGTCGCGAGGGCCGATAGCAGGGGGGAGGGGGTGGGGGAAGGGTGGGGGATGAGAAGGTAGCCGATGCTCCCTGGAAAATGAACACCTCAGAATCGTCGGGCGAGATCCGCGACCTGCTTTTGCGTGGCGGCTTTAGTTGTAGTGTCGCCCTCACGCCAATAGACTTCATCATTGTAGAATGAGAGTTCCGTTTGTGCTGGAATAGTTATAATAATCACCCCATAGCCATAGAAGGAGTTGTAGTCTATATTCGACAGCACGGTCGTCTTTAGTGGCTCAGAAATCGCACTGTTTTTTATTCTATCTCTTATAATTCCATGATATCCTTCAACGGATTTTCCTAGAAACTTAGATTCACGATTTACTCCGACAACCAGTCTTTTGCCGACTTTTCTGGCATCTATGCCGTCGAGAGTCTTTACGCGCATGGCATCAGCCTCCTTGTCTGTGACGCCAAGAAGGAGCTTGCCGTTCCGCTCTTTGCCATTGTTGGCGATAGCGGTGATCGTTATTAATATTTTCTCTAGAGCATCTTCATCTATAGATCGACCTTCTCCAAGACTGACTATTCCCTGCTTAAGTTCGTAACCACTCAATTCTATCTCGGATCTACGAATTGATACCTCGACGTCAGAGGCGGAATGGTTCTCATATATCTCTTTTGATAGGTCGCCATCTACAAAAGTCGGTTCTATCAATGCTCTAATTATATCGACGTTCTTTTTTCGTTCCTTTGGTGCTGTTGAGCTTCGTGATGTATTGATCCGCTTGTCGATGTTGTCCAAGGCATCCTTGGTTGCCTTATAGTCCGATATCTTCTTTTTATCGCGTACAAATAATTGATGAAACGCCATCAATATCACAGCGAATACGGTAGGAAAACCATTCGTATTTCTTTTGGAAAATACGATATCTCTTAATTTTGAAGGTTGTCCAGATGAACAGACCAAGCCAATCTGATCGATGCAAAATTTTATTTCGTCGCTGACTCTGTCAGAGCCATAAACTTCAAGTGCGGCAATCAGTCTTTCCGATTCATCAGAGGAGCGATCATAGACGCGATCCAAGTAATCCTTGGAGCGGTCTACCATTTCGCCGAGAACAATTGACGCGGTGATATCGGCGAGACACTGTTCATCCATGCTATCGCGGAGGTCCGTGGAGCGCAGGATGCCCTCGTCCACCCAAAAAACCTCGTCAGCTTTTACAAGATAGCCGTGTTTAGTAGTAGGAAGATCAACGCTTATGGACGGCATTGCGCTGAGAGCGAGGACGTCTGCGGAGGCGTCTCCACGGATGGTACTTGCCAGTTTTCTGATTAGATTAGAAAACTCGTTCTGCACGCCAGCTTGTCGGCGTTCTTGATCGCTAAGACGATGGCCATAGGTGTTGATTCTGTCGAAGACGTCATCGACCTCCGCGTCGGTGGCGTTGCGCATCACTGACAATGCTAACGAATAGTCTAAAAGTGTGGAAACGTCTTTTTGAGATATGCGCGAGTCGCCCTCTAAAGGAGTGAAATCACCGTTTTCCATCCTGCTTTTAACAGTTGGGAATAGGTCGAATGCAAATAGTTTTCCGTCCAGGGTGGGAAATGCTCCCTCAATGAAGGAGACTATAGCTTGCAGTCGCTGCAAACCATCGATGATCTCGTAAGCCCCTGCGATACCCTCCCTTTCCGCTACTAGGATCGCTGGGATGGGGTATTTTTTTTAGGATCGACTCTATGAGCTTTTGTTTTTCTTCGAGAGTCCAAACCAACTTTCGCTGATAGCGCCGATTCACGAAAAGTTTATTGTCGGCGTACATTCCATACAGCGACTGGATCGAGGTAGGTTGCGGTGTAAGCTCGGCCAATATGAATCTCCCTTGAGATCATCATACGTGCGGCAACGGGAGCGCGCTAGGCGCGCGCGATTACGATACGGTGACAGTTTACTTCTGTGGACGCCTCCACGGAGGCAAGCGGTAAATTCGAGACATTGCAAGAGTTACGGTCAAGTTACGGCGACAGTTTACCAAATGCACTGAATCGACGGTCACGCGGTAACGCGCCCTCAATACCCCACCTCCAACACCACCACGCTCAACCGCCCGCGATATCGCCCGACCAGCGTCATGTTCCCGCCCGGATAGTCGACCCCGTTCATCGCCATGATCGCCATGGTCGGCATCTGCGCCGTGAAGAACGGCTGGTACGTCTTGGCGAAGGGTCCGGTGATGGTCGACACGCCCGCTTTGTCGTCGACCCAGTCGACATAGCCCCAGTTCGTGCCGGCGAGCCGCAGGCGGCTGCCGGCCGGTGGCGCCGGCGGGGTGGCGCCGTCTTTCCAGGGAGTGCCGCATGCCACCCTGGTCAGCCGCGCGTTCGACAGATGCGGGCCGTTATAGTCGGCGGTGAAGTCGAAGCAGCGGCCGTCGCTGAACGACAGGCTGACCGGGAGATAGCCGCGCGACCAGGCGGCGGTGACGTGCGATCCCTTCGTCTCCGCAATCGTATAGGCGCCGATGACCGAGACATGCGCATCCTTCCGGGGATAGCCCGGCGCGATGCTGAACAAGTGTGGAAATGCGTCGTCGGTGATCGCCGCGAGCGACGGCGCGCCCGGCTCGGCGACCGCCGCTACGGGCGGGCCCGCCGGGCCCAAATAGCCGGCGGGCGGCATGGACTGAGCGTGCAGGCCGCTCGCCGGAATCGCTGGCACCAGCGTGGCCAACGCTATTCCAATCGCATCGATCGACCGCACTGCCCGTCTCCCGAACCGAACCTATCGCGGCGGCCATCCACCGACGCTTCGTCAACTCGCCTTTGCCTATGCCTGGCGAGCGGCCGCCATGCGGATCATGGCCGCGCGAGATGAAGTCGCTTCCCATTGGCCGCCAGCCACGCGTCCAGGCATCTGTTCGCCTCCGCCGTCGGGCTGTCCATCAGATAGAGCCTGACGTCGCCCAGCATCGCCGTAGGATACATC
>NZ_JBQCCN010000340.1:0-25412 GCF_051962185.1 Sphingomonas sp. | reverse complement strand
CCGGGGAGGTGGGGCCCCACCCGATGGTCGGGGGTATGGTCGTGGGTTTTGGGGGGGAATGGGGGTGGGGGGTGAAGCAAAATTCGGCCCCGCCCTTTCGGGGGTGGGGTTGGGGGTGGGGCCTCTCCAAAAACGACTCAGCTTGACGCGCTGCCCCACCCCAACCCCTCCCCTGAAGGGGAGGGGCTACTGATGCTTGAGATCGCCGTCTCCAGCGAATCCCCCTGGCCCGAGCACGATTGGGACGCCCTCGCCGATCGCGCCGCGCGCGCGGCGATCGACCGCACGCCGCATGGCGAATTGCTGACCATTCCCGCCGCGGTCGAGATCTCGCTTCGGCTCACCTCGGACGACGAGGTCCATGTCCTCAACCGCCAGTATCGGCACAAGGACAAGCCGACCAACGTCCTCAGCTTCCCGATGGTGCAACCCGACCTGCTCGAGACGGTAACGCAGAATTCGGACGATGGCGAAGTGCTGCTCGGCGACATCGTCCTCGCCCATGGCGTCTGCGCGGTGGAGGCGGCGGAACGCGGCATCGCGGTCGAAACGCACGCGACTCATTTGATCGTGCACGGCGTGCTGCATCTGCTAGGCTATGACCATATCGACGACCGCGAGGCCGAGACGATGGAAGCGATCGAGACCGACGCGCTCGCCTCGCTCGGCATCGCCGATCCCTATCTGATCGAAGAGGACTGAACGACCACAATGCCCGAGGGCCCCAGTACCGACGCCGGCGACAGTATCTGGCGCAAGCTGAAGTCTCTGTTCGGAGAGCACGAACCGACGCTGCGCGACCAGCTCGAGGACGTGATCGAACGCCATGAGGACGACCCCGCCCCCGACGCCGCGGGCGACCTGACGCCGCTCGAGCGCCAGATGGTCCGCAATTTGCTGCATTTCGGCGAGCGCGACGCGGGCGATGTCGGGGTGCCCCGCGCAGACATCACCGCGGTCGAGGAGAAGACCAGCTTCGCTGACCTGGTGACCTTGTTCGCCGAGGCCGGTCATAGTCGCCTGCCGGTCTATCGCGGCAGCCTGGACGAAGTGATCGGCATGATCCACGTCAAGGACGTGTTCGCCATCCTGGCGACTGGCGCGCCGCATCCCGAGACGATCGACGCCTTGATCCGCCAACCGCTCTACGTCCCGATGTCGCGCGGCGCGCTCGATCTGCTCGCCGACATGCGGTCGAAGCGCGTCCATCTCGCGATCGTACTCGACGAATATTCCGGCACCGAGGGACTCGTCACGATCGAGGATCTGGTCGAGGAAATCGTCGGCGATATCGAGGACGAGCATGACGAGGCGCCCGAGGCGCTGCTCGTGCCGCTCGACGGCGGCGCCTGGGATGCCGACGCGCGCGTCGAACTCGAGGACGTCGCCGAGACGATCGACCCCAAGCTCGCCGAGCATGAGGAAGATGTCGACACACTGGGCGGGCTCGCCGCGGTGATCGCCGGGCGGGTGCCGACCAAGGGCGAGTGCCTGGAAACGCCGTCGGGCTGGACGCTCGAAGTGCTCGAGGCGGATTCGCGCCGGATCGAGAAATTGCGGCTGCATCCGCCGAAGCCGGTGCCGGAGGGGGCGGAGGCATAACCGCGGACCGTCACGCCAGCGAAAGCTGGGTTCTCGAGCCGCATCGCGCCATCGCCTGAGGCCCCAGCCTTCGCTGGGGCGACGGTTTAGACTGGGGCGACGGGACGGATCGATCGCCGGGGGCGACGGAAAGCACCAGGCGCGCAACGGATTCCCACTGATCGATTTTTCCGCTCGCGGAGATCAGATTAACTCATCGCATAAATGATTGCAGCGTCCGGCCGCACCGGTCACAACCGGTGCGCGGGCCGCGACCGCGGCTGCGCGCCCGATCCGATGAGAATCCCCCTACGCCGGCAACGACCGGCGCGAACGAGAGGACGAACGTGATGGATGCTGTTACCGACGGTAGCCCGCTGAGCGATCCGAACAAGGAGCCCGCGGCGCTGCGCACCCTGCTCGGCCGGACCAACCGCGACTGGTGGCCCAATCACCTCTCGCTCGACATCCTCCACCAGAAGGGGATCAGCGGCAATCCGATGGGCGACGATTTCGATTACGCCAAGGAATTCAAGTCGCTCGACCTCGCCGCGGTCAAGGAGGACCTGCCCGCGCTGATGACCGACAGCCAGCCCTGGTGGCCGGCCGATTACGGGCATTACGGTCCGTTCTTCATCCGCATGGCCTGGCACTCGGCCGGCACCTATCGCACCGGCGACGGCCGCGGCGGCGCCAATGCCGGGCAGCAGCGCTTCGCCCCGCTCAATTCGTGGCCGGACAACGGCAATCTCGACAAGGCACGCCGCCTGTTGTGGCCGATCAAGCAGAAATATGGCCGCAAGCTCAGCTGGGCGGACCTGATGATCCTGGCCGGCAACGTCGCGATCGAGTCGATGGGCGGGCCGGTGTTCGGCTTCGGCGGCGGCCGCGAGGACGTGTGGGAGCCCGAGCGCGACATCTATTGGGGCACCGAGCAGGAATGGGTCGGCAGCGCCAACAGCAAGACCCGCATCGACGAGGAGGAAGGCCGCGCGCTCGAGGAGCCGCTCGCCGCGATCCAGATGGGTCTGATCTACGTCAATCCGGAAGGGCCCGGCGGCGTGCCCGATGCGCTGCAATCGGCCCGCGACATCCGCGAGACCTTCTACCGCATGGGCATGAACGACGAGGAGACCGCGGCGCTGACCGCCGGCGGCCACACGTTCGGCAAGGCGCATGGCGCGGGCGACGCCAGCCTGGTGGGCGCCGAGCCGGAAGGCGCGGACATCGCGCAACAGGGTCTCGGCTGGCAGTCGGGGCATGAAAGCGGCATGGGCGACCATACCATCACCTCGGGCATCGAAGGATCGTGGACGCCGAAGCCTACAGAGTGGACCATGCTCTATTTCGACATGCTGCTCGATCACGAATACGAGCTGACGCGTAGCCCCGCGGGCGCAAAACAGTGGCATCCGGTCGGCGACCCGCCCGAAACGCTCGCGCCCAAGGCGCACACGCCTGGCGTCAAGGTGCCGACGATGATGACCACCGCCGACATGGCGCTGAAAATGGACCCCGAATACCGCAAGGTGATGGAGAAGTTCCGCGCCGACCCGGCCTATTTCGCCGACACCTTCGCGCGCGCCTGGTTCAAGCTCTGCCATCGCGACATGGGGCCGAAGGCGCGGTACCTCGGTCCCGACGTCCCGACGGAGGACCTGATCTGGCAAGACCCGATTCCCGCCGGCCCGAAACTCGGCGATGGCGACGTCGCGACGCTGAAGGGCAAGATCGCGGCCTCGGGTCTCTCGGTCGCGCAGCTGGTGAAGACCGCCTGGGCGTCGGCCGCGACCCATCGTGGATCGGACCATCGCGGCGGCGCCAATGGCGGCCGTCTCCGCCTCGCGCCGCAAAAGGACTGGGAAGTCAACGAGCCCGCCGAGCTGGCCAAGGTGCTCAAGGTCTATGAAGGCATCCAGGCCGATTTCGGCGGCGCGGGCAAGGTCAGCATTGCCGACCTCATCGTACTCGGCGGCAATGTCGGCGTCGAACAGGCGGCGAAGGCCGCGGGACGAACCGTGACGGTTCCGTTCACCAGCGGCCGTGGCGATGCGAGCGCCGAACAGACCGATGCCGAAGGTTTCGCCGTGCTCGAACCGCGCGCCGACGGCTTCCGCAATTACCTCCAGGTCAGGTTCAACGTGCCGACCGAGGAATTGCTGGTCGACCGCGCGCAATTGCTCGGCCTGTCGGCGCCGGAGATGGCCGTGCTGGTCGGCGGCCTGCGCGTGCTCGGCGCCAATTACGCCGGCTCGAAGCATGGCGTGTTCACCGACCGTCCGGGTCAGCTGACCAACGACTTCTTCGTCAACCTGCTCGATATGGGCACCGCCTGGCGCCAGATCGACGATTCGGCGGACGAGGAATTCGAGGGCAACGACCGCCATACCGGCCAGCGCAAATGGACCGGCACGCGCACCGACCTGGTGTTCGGGTCGAACTCGCAATTGCGGGCCTTGTCCGAGGTCTATGCCTCGGCCGATGCCGGCGACCAGTTCGTCGCCGACTTCGTCAAGGCCTGGACCAAGGTCATGAACGCGGATCGCTACGATCTCGCGTGACCCTGTTCCGTCGGCCCCTCGGGGCCGGCACAGCCGCCGGCGCCCCTTCCCCCCGGCGCCGGCGGCTCTCCGTTTCAAGTCGAAGTTTAGAACTTCCACGTGGGACCGAACCACGCGTTGGAGGCATATTGGTTCTCGACGCATCGCTCGTTGGGAGCCGAAGAAAGGGAGGCGGCCCGGCTATTTATGGACGGCCGGGCCGCGGTTTTGTCCAGGGGACGGACAAGACACAGGATAATCCCATCGATTTGCTAGGAGATAGATCTTTACTTACAGGGCAGCAAGCGCCGCTTTTCGCGCCGGGCCATGCGGGCTTTCGAAGTCCAGGTGATGGGATAACGTTGCCCCCGCCCCGCGCGACCAGTATCGTCATATCATGCGCCAGCGAATCCTGATCGGTCTTGCCCTCGTCCTCATCATGGTGGGCAGTCTCTATCTTTATTTCGCCCAGCCCGACGAAGCGCGGCTGAGCGTCGCCGCGGTCAGCGGCAGCCGTCCCGACATCAGCGCGCCGCGAGTCCAGATCTGGCCGACGATCAAGGTGGCCGACGCCGTCGGTTGGAAGCAGGGCGAGATGCCGACGCCGGCAGCGGGCTTGAAAGTCAACGCCTTCGCTTCCGGCCTCGACCATCCGCGGTGGCTCTACCGGTTGCCCAATGGCGACGTGCTGGTCGCGGAGACCAATTCGCCGCCGCGCAAGGGCGGCGGGATCGCCGGCTGGGTGATGGATTATCTGCTCAACAAGGGCGGCGCCGGCGTGCCCTCGGCCAATCGCATTACCTTGTTGCGCGACGCCGATGGCGATGGCGTGGCGGAGGTCAAACAGCCGTTCCTGACCGGGCTCAACTCGCCATACGGCATGGCATTGCTCGGACCGTATCTCTACGTCGCCAACACCGATGCCTTGGTCCGCTATCCCTTCACGCCGGGCCAGACGAAGATCGACGCCAAGCCCGAGGTCGTGATCAAATACCCCGGCGGCGGCAATCACTGGGCGCGCAACGTCATCGTCGCGGAAGACGGGCAGAGCCTGTACCTGACGGTCGGGTCGTCGACCAACATCGCCGACAATGGCCTGGACGCGGAGAAATTCCGCGCCAACATCCTTCAGGTCTTTCCCGATACCAAGACCTTCCGCGTCTTTGCCGCGGGCACGCGCAATCCCATCGGCCTGGCGATCGAGCCCCGCACCAAGGCGCTTTGGACGGTAGTCAATGAGCGCGACATGCTGGGCTCCGACACCCCTCCGGACTATCTGAGCGCGGTCGAGGCGGGCGACAATTTCGGTTGGCCGTGGTTCTATTGGGGCGGTTATCCCGATCATCGCGTGAAGCCGGAGAATCCGGGGCTGCAGGAATATGTGAAGCGTCCCGATTACGCGCTGGGGCCGCATGTCGCCGCGCTGGGCCTGACGTTCGCCGCCGACTCGCGGCTGGGCCCGCAATTCGCCGACGGCGCGTTCGTCGGCCAGCACGGGTCGTGGAACCGGCTGCCGGTGTCGGGCTATAACGTCGTCTACATTCCGTTCGGCGACAACGGCTTTCCCGCCAAGGGCGCGAAGGAGGTCGAGGTGCTGTCGGGATTCCTCGATGCCAAGGGTCAGGCCCGCGGTCGCCCGGTCGGCGTGATCTTCGATGCGACCGGATCGCTGCTGGTAGCGGACGACGTGGGCAACAAGATCTGGCGAGTCAGCTCGGCCACGCCGCAGCCCGCGCCGACGCCGGCTGCGTCATCCAAGCCATCGGGCAAGTAATCGAGAAAGGGGCGGGCTGCAGCTGGCCCCCCGACCGTGCAGCCCGCACACCCCGTACGACACCGAAGGGTCCGCGCGTTGCCACGCTTCTTTTCCCTCGATTCCTTTGCTTTACACGAACTTGACCCATTCGTGCGTTGACGATTTCATCCAAACTGCCCAAAATGGGTTAGTTTCGGGGGCGGGAGTGAGTCAGATGGCTGCTGGCGACCGCGTGGCTACGGTGCCCGAGCGTATGAGCGATCATTGGCGCATCGCCATGTTCGCGCTGACCAACCTGTTCCTGTCGATGCACCGCACCTTCACCGGACATGAAGGGCATAGTCCTTCGGTGGTGCTGATCTATTGCACCGTCTCGGTCGGCAACATCCAGAAGCTGATGCGCGAGCGCGTCATCCCGAGCGAGTTCACCGCGACCGCGGTGCTGCCGCGCGAATGGGTGGTGCCGATGTCGCGCAGCGCGATCGCCGCGACCACCGGCCTGCCGCGCGAGACCGTGCGCCGCCACGTCGCGCAGATGATCGAGGCGGGCCTGTTGGTAGAGGACCCGCGCGGCGGGGTGACAGTGGTCCCCGGCGCGATCCAGGACCGCGCGCTGGAGCCCTTGCTCGAAGCGATGATCACCGAATTCTCGCGGACGACCGAAGCGCTGCTGCGCGCCGGCGTGATCGAGGTCCGCAACGGCGCCTGATCGACCGCTCTATTCGAGCAGCCTCGGCGCTTCCTTGGCGAGCTTGGCGCGGATACGCTCGGCGAACAGTGCGAGAAGCGGCGGCAAGTCGACCGTCGCGATCACCTTGTCTTCGCGCACGTCGAGCCTCGATGCGACCCGCTGGCCCATTGCCGCCACGGTGAAATGAAGCACGTCGGCGGCCCAATGGTGCTCGACCTCGGCCCCGCCCGGAAACCAGCCCGACAGCTTGCCGATACCGGCATCGACCCGCCGGCGCGCCTCCGCCAGGCCGAGCTTGTGCGGCATTTCGACGACGATGGGCTCGCTCATGTGGCGAACAACATCGAATCGTCGGCGAACGCCTTGAACTCGAGCGCATTGCCCGACGGATCGCGGAAGAACATCGTCGCCTGCTCGCCCGGCTGGCCGACGAAACGGACATGCGGCTCGATCCCGAACGGAATGCCGGCCGCCTTCACGCGGTCGGCGAGCGCCTGCCAATCGGGCATCGCCAGCACCACGCCGAAATGCGGCACCGGCACGTCATGGCCGTCCACCGCATTCTCGACCGCGACCGGCTTCGCTGCGGGATCGAGATGCGCGACGATCTGATGACCGAACAGGTCGAAGTCGATCCAGCTGTCCGAACTGCGCCCTTCGGGGCAGCCAAGCGTGCCGCCGTAAAAGGCGCGTGTCGCGTCGAGGTCATGGACCGGAAAGGCGAGGTGGAAAGGTCTGAGCATGACTGCCTGCTACTCCCCGCCGCCCCAAACGTCACCCCGGCCTTGTGCCGGGGTCCACCGTTCCGCATACGCACCGGGCGCGGCACCTGCTGCACGATGGATGCCGGGACGAGCCCGGCATGACGATTGAGAGGACGGTGCACTCATTGTGATCTGGTTGCGTCGCCTGCTTCTTTTGGCGCTTGGGGCCCTGTCCGGCCTGGGCTTCGAACCTTGGGCATTGTGGCCGCTGGCGTTGGTAGCGTTCGCTCTCTGGCTGTTTCTCGTCCACGAGGCCCGGTGGTTGCGCCACGCGCTGGGGATCGGCTGGCTGTTCGGGCTCGGCCACATGGCCGTCGCCAATCTGTGGATCCAGCAGCCCTTCGTGTTTCAGGACAAGATGCCGCCGCAACTCGGCTATATCGCGGTCGTTCTGGTCGCCGCCTATCTGGCGATCTTCCCGATGTTGGCGGCCGGCGTCGCCTGGCGGATCGGCAGCCGGGCCGCCTCCGGCGACCCCGCTCCTCGCCCGGACGCGGCATTCGTGCTGGTCGCCGGCGCCGGCTGGACCGCCACCGAATATCTGCGCGGCACCTTGTTCACCGGCTATCCCTGGGACCCGCTCGCCGTCATCTGGATCCCGCAATTGTCCATCGCCGGGGCGGCGCGGTTCGTCGGGACGTACACGCTGTCGGGCCTGACCGTGGTCGTCGCGGGCGCGCTGATGCTGCTAGCGCAGCGTCGCTGGCAATTGGCGTTGATCACCGTCGTGCCGATCGTCTCCTTGCTCTGGTTCCCGACCGTGCGGATCGATCCGGTGCCGGCCGCCGGCACGCCGGTCGTCAGGGTCGTGCAGCCGAACCTTCCCGAAGAGGCGAGGCCGACGGATGATTATGCGGAGGCCAATTTCCAGGCGCTCGCCCGGCTGTCGGGCAAGCCCGATCCCGACCGCTCCAGGTTGATTCTGTGGCCCGAGGGCGCGATCCGTTTCCCCGTCGAGGACGGCTATCCGCTTTACGTCTATCAGGAGTTGGGCAGCGCGCAGACCGCGCGTATGCGGATGGCCGCGTTGCTCGGCGACCACGACACGATCCTGACCGGCACGCAGGGCATGTATTTCGACAAGAAGACCGAGAACATGACCGCGGCGACCAACTCGATCGCAGTGATCGGTGCGGACGCCCGGCTCCACGGCCGCTACGACAAGGCGCACCTCGTCCCCTATGGCGAATATCTGCCGATGCGACCGCTGCTGGAAGCGATCGGCCTGTCGCGGCTGGTGCCCGGCGACGTCGACTTCATCCCGGGCCCCGGTCCGCGCACCATGACCGTCGCCGGCTTCGGCAAGGTCGGCATGCTGATCTGTTACGAAGTGATCTTCTCTGGGCACGTCGTCGACCCGAACGATCGGCCCGATTTCATCTTCAATCCGTCGAACGACGCGTGGTTCGGCACGATGGGGCCGCCCGCGCATCTTGCCCAGGCGCGGCTCCGTGCGATCGAGGAAGGATTGTCGATCGTCCGCGCGACCCCGACCGGGATCTCGGCGATCATCGATCCCGACGGCTCGATCCGGCAGAGCATCGCGATGGGCAAGGCCGGCGCGATCGAAGGCCCGGTCGCGCGTGGCGCCCCCACGCTCTTCTCGCGCCTCGGCAATTGGCTGGCGCTGATCGTCTCGGCGATTCTGCTGATTTGCGCGATTGCCATCCGTCGCCTCGCCCGCTAGGACGCCCGACGTCATATAAGGAAAGCTTTATATGGGCATGGCAACGGCCCGGCTTTCCCCCGAACCCCAGAGGAAACTCCATGCGTTCCAATTATCTCTTCACGTCCGAATCGGTCTCCGAAGGCCATCCCGACAAGGTCTCCGACCAGATTTCCGACGCCATCGTCGACCTGTTCCTGTCGAAGGATCCCGAAGCGCGCATCGCGTGCGAGACGCTGACCACCACCCAGTTGGTCGTCCTCGCCGGTGAAATCCGTGGGCGCGGCATCATGGACACCGACGGCAATTGGGCGCCGGGCGTCAAGGAAGAGGTCGAGAAGACCGTCCGCGATACCGTCAAGCGCATCGGCTACGAACAGGAGGGCTTCCACTGGGAGACCCTGACCTTCGAGAACAACCTGCACCCGCAGTCGGCGCATATCGCGCAGGGTGTGGACGCCAGCGGCAACAAGGACGAGGGCGCCGGCGACCAGGGCATCATGTTCGGCTTCGCCTGCGATGAGACCCCGGACCTGATGCCGGCGACGCTCGACTACAGCCACAAGATCCTCGAGCGCATGGCCGCCGACCGTCATTCGGGCAAGGCCCCGTTCCTGGAGCCCGACACCAAGAGCCAGGTCACGCTGAAGTTCGACGGCGGCAAGCCGGTGGCCGCGACCGCGATCGTCGTCTCGACCCAGCACGGCAAGGGCTATGACGAAGGCGACAAGGAAGCCGAGCTTCACAATTACGTGAAATCGGTGGTCGCCGACGTTCTGCCGGCGAACCTGCTCAGCGATGAAACCGTCTATCACATCAACCCGACCGGCTCGTTCGAGATCGGCGGCCCCGACGGCGACGCGGGTCTTACCGGCCGCAAGATCATCGTCGACACCTATGGCGGCGCGGCCCCGCATGGCGGCGGCGCCTTCTCGGGCAAGGACCCGACCAAGGTCGACCGTTCGGCGGCGTACATCACCCGTTACCTCGCCAAGAACATCGTCGCCGCCGGCCTCGCCAAGCGCTGTACGATCCAGTTGGCCTATGCGATCGGCGTGTCGAAGCCGCTGTCGCTCTATGTCGACACGCACGGCACCGGTTCGGTCGATGACGCCAAGATCGAAGAAGCGATCAACAAGATCGAGAAGCTCGGCGGCCTGACCCCGCGCGGCATCCGCACGCATCTCGGCCTCAACAAGCCGATCTATGCGCGTACCGCGGCTTATGGTCACTTCGGCCGCAAGCCCGAGGGCGACTTCTTCCCCTGGGAACGCACCGACCTGGTCGAGGACCTCAAGGCCGCTTTGGCCTGATCCCGACGATATCGGTTGAAATGATGAGGGCCGGGGAGCGATCCCCGGCCCTTTTTCGCTGGCGGCGCGGCGACGATATTGGCACCCTCCGCAGCCGGGAAAGCGGGGGAAGTTTCGATGACTATCAGGTCCTTGATCGTCGCAGGATTGCTCGCGGCGGCGATCGCCATGCCGGTGCAGGCCGAGTCCAAGAGGCAGATCGAGGCGCCCGCCGGCGCGCCTTGGAAACATGCCCAGACCGGAATCACGCTCCCGCCGAGCCTGCTCGGGATCGCCCGCGGCTCGATCGGCGACAACAGCGGCAGCGAGATCGACGTCTTCGCCGATTATGGCGACGGCCAGGCGACCGTCATCACGCTCTATGTCTTCCGCCCCGCGCTCGCGAGCGTGCCGATGTGGTTCGATCGCTCCGAAGCGCAGATCTTGATGCGCGACGTCTACGCCAATGCCACGCCGGCGGCGGCCGTGGCGGCGTTCGCGCCGCCGGGCGGCAAGGCTACCTCCGCGCTGCGCCGCATCTACGTCCCCGGTAAGGGACCCTATAAGTCGACCGGCCTGGCGATCATGCCGATGGGCGAGTGGCTGGTCGCGGTGCGGATCAGCTCGCAGGAATTCGACGCAACCGCGCTCGATGCCAAGCTGGACGAGGTGATCAAGGCGCTCGGCTGGCCGGGCGGAATCGCCGACGCCGATGCCGCCGTCCCCGTCGCCGCGTGCGCGACGCCGCTCACTTATGCGAAACGGGCGAAGATCAAGCCGCCCAACATGATGGACGCATTGCTCGGCGCGACCCTGGCCACGGTCAAGCCGACCGACGAGGAGAAAGCCGAGGCGGTTCCGGTCATCTGGTGCCGCGAGGGCGCGCCCAAGCAGGAATATGGCGTCTATCGTGCGGTCGGCAGCGACACGGGCTATACGATCGCGATGGGCGACGCCGGCCGCGTCATCAACGTCTTTCCCGGCCTCGCGCTCGATTCGAAGGATCCCGGCTATCAGCTGAGCGTGGGGCTGCTCGACCAGACCCTGGTCTATCCGTCGTTCGACAAGCTGCCCGCGCCCGAGGTCGCGGTCGACGCGGTGATGAAGAACCGCCCGGTGTCGTCGGCGGCGCGCGGCGGCAAGAACATCACGATCGAGGCCGGAGGATTGAAGGCGAAATAAAGCGCGGTCGCGCGCGATTGGCTTTTCGGCGCATCTCGCTCTAGGCGGTGCCGCGATGAACGATCCGACCACCATCCGGCGCCTCTACGGCCGGCGCCAGGGACACAAATTGCGCCAGGGGCAGAGTGCCCTGGTCGAGGAATTGCTGCCGCGGGTCGAGCTGCCGGCCGCCGGTCCGCTCGACGCCCCCATCCTGTTCGGCGACGACCGTCCGCTCGAACTGGAGATCGGCTTCGGCGCGGGCGAGCATC
Source organism: Sphingomonas sp. (assembly GCF_051962185.1). GTDB lineage: Bacteria > Pseudomonadota > Alphaproteobacteria > Sphingomonadales > Sphingomonadaceae > Sphingomonas. The sequence continues at coordinate 13,689 of NZ_JBQCCN010000340.1, read as the reverse complement.
TCGCGGGCCAGGCCGCGATGCGCCCCGATCACGGCTTCATCGGCTGCGAGCCGTTCCTCAACGGCGTGGTCGGCGCGCTCGGGCATATCCGCGACCGCGGGCTGGAGAATGTCCGCCTGCACATGGGCGATGCGCTAGAGGTGGTCGAGCGACTGCCCGACGCCAGCCTCGACCGGGTCTATCTGCTCCATCCCGATCCCTGGCCCAAGGCGCGGCACGCCAAGCGTCGCATGGTCAACCACGGCCCGCTCGATCTGATCGCGGCCAAGCTCAAGCCCGGCTGCGAATTCCGGCTGGGGACCGACGACCCGACCTATTGCCGCTGGTCGATGATGATCATGAACCAGCGCAGCGATTTCGCCTGGACCGCCGAGACGCCGCACGATTTCCTCACCCGCCCCGACGACTGGCCCGAGACGCGTTACGAGCGCAAGGCACGGCGCCAGGGGCACGAGGTCTGGTACTTCCGCTACATCCGGCGCTGACATTTCCCGGCAACCAAAGGATCGACGATGAGTGACCTCGCAACCGTGATCGGTGCCGGCAAGCTGGCGGTAGTCACCGGCGCGGCGAGCGGAATCGGGCTAGCCGCGGCGCAGCGCTTCGCAGCGGACGGGATGCGCGTGGTGCTGGTCGATGCCGTCGCCAAGGTCGAGGACGCCGCGACCGCGATCGGCGGCGATGCCGTGGCGTTCGTCGTCGACGTGTCCGATCGCGCCGCGATGGAGCGGCTGGCGGCGGAAGTGCGCGCACGCTTCGGGCCGGTGTCGCTGCTGATGAACAATGCCGGCATCCATGGCGGTGCCGATGCCTTGTCAGGTTCTGCCATCTGGGACCGGGTGATCGCGGTCAACCTGATGGGAGTGCTCCACGGCGTGCAGACATTCGTGCCGGCGATGATCGCCGCCGACGGGCCGGCGATCGTCATCAACACTGGATCGAAACAGGGCATCACCCAGCCGCCCGGCAATACCGCCTACAACGTCAGCAAATCTGGCGTGAAGGCGCTGACCGAAGGCCTGGCCCATTCGCTGCGCGAGCAGGCCGGCGATCGCGTCACCGCGCATCTGCTGATCCCCGGCTTCACCTTCACCGGCATGAGCAGCGCGACCGAGAAACCGGCCGGCGCCTGGTCTTCCGGGCAAGTGGTCGAGTTCATGATGGAACGCCTCGCCGCCGGCGATTTCTACATCCTCTGCCCCGACAATGACGTGACGCGCGGCATGGACGAGAAGCGCATGGCTTGGGCGATGGGCGACGTGATCGAGAACCGTCCGGCCTTGTCACGCTGGCATCCCGATTGGGCGGAACGTTTCGCTGCCTATATGGCCGAATAAGCCAAGGCCGTGGCGGCGCATTTCCTGCTACCGCCGCGCCCGCTCACGGCCTATCGTGACCCGCGATGACCGAGCGTCGCGACAAACCCAGCTTCGCCAGCCTGTTCAACCGCGCGCGCGCGGAGGCGGAAGCGCCGCAATCCATGCCCGTCCCGGCGATGCCCGCGGAAACCGCTCCTCCAGTCGAGCCGCGCCGCCGCGACGAATGGGCTTATGAGGCGATGCAATTCCTCGTCGACCCGGCGCGCGTCCGCATCTGGCCGGGCAATGCCCGCATCTATGAGGATCTCAGTCCCGACAATTGCCGCGACCTGATCCAGTCGATCGCGACCGAGGGAATGCAGAAGGTCGCGGCGATCGTCCGCCCCGTGTTCGACGACGCTCTCTACGAATATGAAGTGATCGCCGGCACGCGGCGGCATTTCGCGGTATCGTATCTGCGCGCGACCAGCATGCCGTCGCTGCGCTTCCTGATCCAGGTCGAGATCCTCGACGACGAGGCCGCATTTCGCCTCGCCGATCTCGAGAATCGCGCGCGCAAGGACGTGTCGGACATCGAGCGCGCGCGCAATTACGCCGCCGCGCTCCACGATCATTATGCCGGCCATCTGACGCGAATGGCCGAGCGACTGGCGCTATCCAAGTCGTGGCTGTCCAAGATGATCCGCGTCTCGGCGCTCCCCGACCAATTGCTCGCCGCCTTCGGCTCGCCCGGCGACCTCCATCTCAAACCCGCTTACACGCTCGCGCAGAAGATCGACGGCCCCGCCGGCCCGCTGATCATGGCGACGGCAGCGCAGATCGCGCGCGCCCAGGCCGCACGGCGCGTCGATGGCCTGGCGCCCTACCCCGCCGCGGAAGTGCTCCGTCAATTGAACGCGGCGGCAGCCCCCTCCCCCGAGGATGCCGCGGAGTTGCGCGGCCCGACCGGGCGGCTGGCGATGACCGCCAATGCCAACAAGAACACGCTGACCTTGAAGCTGCACGCGGGGTCGGGGGTGACACGCAAGGCGATCACCGACGCAGTCCGCGCGGCACTGGTTGTGGCCGAGACAAAGGGATTCTCGCTGGGCTTGGCCGCGCGTCCGGAAGATGACGACGCAGCTTAGCATCGATTGGCGGATTGTATCGACTTAGAGACCCGGTGTTATCGGCCACTTCGTCTACCAGGAACAATCGTCACCCCGGCCTTGTGCCGGGGTCCACCGGGCGGCAAGCGCTGCGCGACGATCTCTTGGGGAAGGCCCAGCTTCACGGCGGATGCTGGGACAAGCCCGGCATGACGAATTGAAGATGTTGAGAGCGTCTTAGGCCTGCCCGCTGCGCTGCCACAATCCCTTCAGCACTCGTCCCAACATCGCCGGCGCGCCGGGCTTGAGCAACAGCCAATCGCGGACCGCCGGGCCCTGTTCCGCGCCGATCGTTTCCTTGTAGCCGCTGTCGCCGGCGCCCCAATCGACCTGCGTCATTCCGTCGCCGAGCGCGCGAACTAGGTTGCGGTAATAAAGCAATTTCCCCGGCGAATGCTTGGCGAAGGCCGGGTCGTAGCTGTTGGCGATCGCATATTTGAGCGTGCCGAGATTGAGGTCGAACGAGAAAGCCGCCGGCACGCCGTCGACGGTCAGCAGCGCCGCCCACATCATCTCGGCGATCGCCGGATCGGCCGCCGCCTGGCGCCAGAACGCGCCATGCCCCTTGCGCGTGAACTTGGCGTCGCCGCCATCGGTGCGGGCGGCAATCCAGCTCTTTTCCTCGATCGCCGCGAGTTGGTCGAACCCGCCCGCCAGAAGCTCGATGCCGCTGAGGAACCGCCAGTCGAGCGCGCCATGTTCGGCGAGATGCTTTTCGTGGAAGCGATTCTTCTTGAGTGTGGATGCGCGCGGCCAACTCCCTTCGCTCTGTGCCGCCGCCATGTCGAGCAGGTAGGAATCGGCGACACGGCGATCTAGCACTCCCCAGCCCCGCCGTTTCGCCGCCGCCACCAGCGCCGTGACCGCCAGATCGCCATCATAGGATGGGCCGACGCGCAAGCCGTTGACCTCTTGTCCCAGGCGATCGACCAGCACGTCGAACGCGGCGTCACTGGCATCGGCGAGCGCGGGGAAACCGCGGAAGGGCCAATAGCAGCCGGGAATCGTCGCCAGCCGCGCCGCTTCGGGCCCGAAGCCCGCGATCGGCAAGGCGATAACCGGATGGCCGTCGCGTTCGACGACCAGCGTCCGCGCCGCCCCGCCATAAGCGGCAAGCGACGCCGCGAACCATTGATAGCGCAGGAAGCGATGACTCTCGACCGCGCCCTCGGCGACGGTATCGATCAGCGCCGACAGCCCATCGAACGCCGTGGCGCGCATGACGGGGGGCAGGCGCGTGAATTCGCTGAGAAGCATCGGCTTGGTCATGCGCGCGGCTATACGCGCGAGCCGTTACCAAGCCGTGTTGGTGTAGAAGCTCGTCAAGCTTCGCGTACCCACGCGCGTGCGGCGTCGCCCTGGCTCTCGGGAAACACGCGCATCTCGCCCGAAAAGAGCGCGCCCGCCGCCCGCGTGATCGGCCCGATCCAGCCGTGGTCGGTCACCACCGCCGCGCGCCCCACGACGCCGCGATGCCGGACGACCCATTTCAGATCCTCCCACCATAACGACGGGTCGATCGGGCCCAGCTTGCGCACCGTCTCGACGACGCGCAGCTTGCCGTGCCGTGCGATCTGCGCTTCCAGCACCGGGATCAGCGTCTCGTAATCGGCGCGCGTAATCTCGCCGTCGACCAGCAAGTCGATGACGCCCGCTGCCTCGTCGACCGTATAGCTCAGCATCCGGCTCTCCTTCCGCTTTCCTAAACGCGCGGGCACCGCCATGATGTCCGGCATGCAGGCCAATACCGTCTCGACCATCGCCCAGACGATCCAATTGTCGCTGTCGCCGGTCTTCATGCTGACCGGTATCGGCGCGTTGCTCAACGTCCTGGTCGGGCGGATGGCGCGCGTGGTCGACCGCGTGCGCGATCTCGAGAAACTGCATCCGGCGGCGAGCGGACCCGAGCGCGACCGATACGTCTGGGAACTCCGCATCCTCGACCGGCGAATCAAGATCATCAACGCGGGGCTGTTCCTGGCGGTGTCGAGCGCGGTGATGACCTGCCTCGTAGTGGCGCAATTGTTCATCGCCGAATTGATCGGCCTGCACATCGCGACGATGGTCGCGCTCAGCTTCACGCTGGCGATGCTGCTGCTGATCGCCGCGCTGGTCTGTTTCACCATCGAGGTCCGCACTTCGCTCCGCGCCGTGACCGTGCGCGAGGAACTGCTCGAACACCAATAGGCCGCTCGCTGCCCGGGCTCAGCGCTTGCCATCGACCTCCGCACCGGCATCCGCCGTCGGCGCGTAGTCCGGCGCGACCCGCGCCTTCGACGCCTGCTCATAGACATAGCCCGCTTCGAGCAGCTTGCCGTCGCTATAAGCGGGGCCGATGAACGACACCCCGGTCGGCAGCCCGCGCACCAGCCCCATCGGCACGGTCAGATTGGGATAGCCGGAGATCGCCGGCAGTTCGGACGAGCTCGGGCCGTTATATTGGTCACCGTAGATGGGATCGCTCAGCCAGGCCGGGCCGTAGGTCGGCTGCACCAGAATCGCCGCGTTCGCTTCCTTGAGCATGCCGTCAATCGCCCCTTTGGCCAGGCCATAGGATTTCTCGCGCTGCGCCTTGTAGCTCGGCTCGTCGACGCCTTTCGACTTCGCCGCCATGTCGAACAATTCCTGCGCGAAATAGGGCATCTCGGCATCGGCATTGGCGCTATCGAACGCGATCACGTCGTCGAGCGTGCGCGTCTTCACGCTGGGCGGGGTCGAGGCAAGATATTTGTCGAGATCGGTCTTGAGCTCGAATTTGAGCACGTCGAATTCGGCGTCGCCCATGCCGTCGGTCTTGGGCCGCTGGACGTCGACCAGCACCGCGCCCTGCGCCTCGAGCACGGCGAGCGCGCGATCGAACCGCGCGGCGACCGGCGGCGTCATGTCGGGACGATAGACCGCTATCCGCACGCCCTTGAGCGAGGCGCCGGCCAGCCCCGCGGTGAAATCCTGGCGATACTTGCCGGCGTCCCGGGTCGCGGGATCCGCCGGGTCGCTGCCGACCATCGCCGAGAACAGGGTCGCCACATCGCGCACGCTGCGCGCCATCGGCCCCGGCGTATCCTGGCTGTGGCTGATCGGCACGACATAGGTTCGGCTGACGAGGCCCAGCGTCGGCTTCAGCCCGACCAGCCCGTTGATCGAAGACGGGCAGACCACCGATCCGTCGGTCTCTGTCCCCAGCCCCGCCGCGGCGAAGCTCGCCGCCACTGCCGCGCCGGTCCCGCTCGACGAGCCGCAGGCGGTGCGGTCGAGGCCATAGGGATTGCGCACCAAGCCGCCGATGCCGCTCCATCCGCTCATCGCTTTGGTCGAGCGGATATTGGCCCATTCGCTGAGGTTGGTTTTGGCCAGGATTACGACGCCCTGCGCGCGCAACAAGGCGATGACCGGCGCGTCGCGATGAGTAACATTGTCCTTGAGCGCGAGGCTGCCCGCCGTCGTGGCGACCGGATCCTTGGTTTCGATATTGTCCTTGACCAAGATCGGAATGCCGTCGAGCGGGCCGAGCAATTTCTTCGCCTTGCGCCGCGCGTCGCTCGCCCGTGCCTGGGCGAGCGCGTCGGGATTTAGCGCGATGATCGCGCGCAACGTCGGGCCCGGGCGGTCGATTCGGGCGATCCGGTCGAGATAGGCGCGCGTGATCTGCTCGCTCGTCACACCGCCGCTCGCCAATCGGGCGCGCAATTCATCGATCGATTGCTCGGTGACGGCGTCCGAGGTGAGCACACTCTGTGCTACGGCGGGCAGCGGGGTCGCGAGTAAGAGCCACGCTAGAGGTAGACGCATTGATTCCCCCCATTCGTCATGCCGGCCTCAAGCCCGCATCCACGGTGCCGCGACACCGAACCAGTGTGATCTTGCGGCACCGTTGAGCCGTCGACAAGTCCGGGGTGACGAGGAAATTTCTGCGGCTATGCTGCATGCATGACCGCCCTAATCGAAACCCAGGTGATCATCATCGGCGCCGGCATGTCGGGCCTGCTCGCCGCGATCCGGATGACGCAGGCCGGAGTCGATTTCGTCGTCCTGGAAAAGAGCGGGGACGTCGGCGGTACCTGGCTCGACAATAGCTATCCCGGCTCGGGCTGCGACGTGCCGAGTCACCTCTACAGCTACAGCTTCGCCGGCAACCCGCATTGGTCGCGACTGTACGCTCGCCAGCCCGAGATCCTCGATTATTTCCGCGCCCAGGCGAATCGCTTCGGCATCGCACCGCACTTGCGGCTCGGGGTCGAGGTCGCCAGCGCCGATTGGGACGAGGAAAGCGCGCACTGGACGGTCGCTTCGACCGGCGGCGATCGCTGGCGTGCGCCCACCTTGGTCGTCGCCACCGGGCAGCTCAACCGTCCGCGGACTCCCGACCTGCCGGGCCGCGAAAATTTTGCCGGCGCGCAGATCCATACCGCGCGCTGGCGCACCGACGCGCCGATCGCCGGCAAGAAGGTCGGCGTGATCGGCACTGGCGCGAGCGCGATCCAAATCGTGCCTGAAATCGCCCGGGATGCCGGGCATCTGACGGTTTTCCAACGCTCGCCGCACTGGATCATTCCGCGCCTCGACGAGCCGATCAAGGACAGCACCAAGCGCCTGTTCGCGCGGATGCCGCTATTGCGGAAGACGTTCCGCGCGCTGATCTGGCGGCGGCTCGAGGCGATCCACCCGGCGATCGCGCGCCCTGGCGGCGCGAAGGCACGCGAGCTCGAGCGGATGGCGCATGATTATCTCGCGGCGACGGTGCCCGACGCGGCGCTACGGGCCAAGCTGACTCCCGATTTCCCGATCGGCTGCAAGCGCACCCTGGTGTCCGACGATTATTATCCGGCGATGACGCGCGACAACGTTGCACTGGAAACGCGCGCAATCGAGCGGATCGAGCCCGGCGGCGTGCGATTGACCGACGGGACCCAGGTCCACCTCGACACGATCGTCTGGGCCACCGGTTTCGAGACGCATGGCTTCGTCTCCCCGATCGCGATCCATGGACCGCACGGCAGCCTGGCCGAATCCTGGGCGGCGGGCGCCAGCGCCTATCGCGGCACCACCGTGGCGGGCTTCCCCAATCTGTTCCTGCTCTATGGGCCCAACACGAATCTCGGGCACAATTCGATCATCTTCATGGTCGAACGACAGATGGAATATGCCCTGCCCGCGATCCTCAAGGTCGCACGCGGCGAAGCGCGCCGCATCACGGTCAGGCCCGAGGTCCACCAGACCTACAATCGGATGCTGCAGAAACGGCTGGCGAGTACTGCCTGGGCGGCGGGCTGCGGTAGCTGGTACAAGACCGCCGACGGCGTCATGCCCAACAATTGGGCCGGCAACACCGCCGAATTCGCCAGGATGATGAAGCGGTTCGACGTCGAGGCGTACGACATCGCGTGAGAAAATCCTCCCCATGCTCGCATGGGGAGGGGGACCGCCGCCGAAGGCGGTGGTGGAGGGGCCGCAGCGGCGCAGCCGCGAGGACGGGGCATTTCCCCTCCACCATTCGCTGCGCGAATGGCCCCCCTCCCCATCTACGATGGGGAGGATTTGCTCAATCATGGCCTCTAGCTTGGGGCACTATTCCCCGAACAGGTCGCGCTGTGCCTTTTCGAGTTCCTCCGCGTAGCGCTTGCGGACGAACTTTTCCGACAAGGTGCCAAGCACCACGCCGTCATGTTCGACCAAGACCAGTTCGTCTGCCTGACTGGCGTCGAACTTGGCCATGATCTCGATGATATTGTCCTCGGGGGCGAGCGGCGGCAGCGCGGTCTTGATCAACGTGCCGACCGCGGCATCGGCGCCGACTCCCTCGGCATAGACCATCGACGGCGCGATGATCCCGGCATAGTCGCCGGTCGGATCGGTCACCACCACGCGACTGACCGCGCCCAGGGGAAAGCGATGGCGGAATTCGCTTGCGGTGGCCGCCGCCGGGATCGCCTGGACTTCGCGCCGCATCATCCGCCCCGCGGTCAGCAACCGCACCCAGCCGACGTCGCGCGCGCTCTTGATCGTCTCGCCGCGCAAATGGAGCCGCCAGGTCGAGAAGCTGTAGCCGAACATCTCGCGCACGATGGTCGAGGCGATCAGCGACGCGGCGAGCACCGCGCCGGTCAGCAGAAAGCTCTTCGTCGTCTCGAACACCAGCATCGCCATGGTCAGCGGCGCGCCGATGATCGCCACCGCCATCGCCGCCATGCCGACCAGCGACGCATCGCCCGAGGGCAGCACCTGGTAGCCGGCGATCAGTTGGACCACGCCGGCGAACAAATGGCCGACCAACGTGCCGATGAACAGCGACGCGAAGAACAATCCGCCCCTGAACCCGAAACCGAGCGAGACGATCGACGCCATCGCCTTGGCCACCAGCACGACCGCGATGAAGGTCAGCGACGCGCCGATCGCGAGGTCGGCACCCAACGCGCCATGGCCGGCCGACAATACCTGGGGCGACAGCGCGGCGATCGGCACCATCAGCAGCCCGCCGATCGGCGGGCGCGCCCAGCTCGGCAGGCCGACGCGCCGGGTGCCGGCCTCGACCGCCGCGACCGCCCGCATCAATATGATCGCGATCACCGCGCAGACCGCGCCCAACAGGCTGTAGAGGATGTAATGATCGCCCGGCACCGCGATCGACGAATTGACCGCCTCGACCGCATAGGGTGGCGCTCCGAGCAGGTGCGCGACCAATGTCCCGGCCAGCGCCGCCGCCGCGACCGGCGCGATCGCCGAGGGCGTATAGGCGCCGATCACGATCTCGAAGGCATAGAAGGCGCCGGCCAGCGGCGCCCCGAACGCGGCGGCGATCGATGCCCCCGCCCCGGCACCGACCAGGATGCGCAAATCGCCACGCCGCGTCCCGAGTGCGAGCCCCGTCGCCGAGGCCGCCGCGCTGCCGAGCTGGGCATAGCCCGCCTCGAGCCCGACCGAGGCGCCGAAACCGTTGGAGATCGCGGTCTGGACGGCGATGATCAGGCTGTCGATCACCGACATGCGCCCGCCGTGAAGCGCGTTCGCCTCGACCGCGTCGACCAAGGTCCGCTTGCGCGCGCGCACCGCCAGCGAGAACAGCGCCAGCACGATCCCGCCGAGCGGCAGCATCGCGAGCTGGACCGGCGACAGTCGCTCCACCGCGCTCAGCCGGATATGCGCGGGCAGTCCGAACGAGAGCGCCTGCAGCCCACGCGCGATCGATCCCAGCACGACGGTCAGCAGCCCCGACGCCGCGCCGATCGCGACGGCCAGCCCGACGAACCACAATTCGCTCGCGCGGAAGCGCCGCCTGATCCAGGCGATCGGCGTCAGCGCGCGGTAAGGAAGTTGGAAACCGGACATGCGCCGCCGCTATTCGCGCATCGCCCACAAATGAAAAGAGGCTGCCGGGGATTTTCGTCCCCGGCAACCTCCTGACATGGTCAGCGGCCGGAAGCTCCAGCCCGGAGGACCATGCGAACCGCTATTCCTGTGATCCCGTGCGTTGATTGAGGGAGAATACCCCCCGCACAGGATCGGCGGACTTAGCGGCGCGTCCCCCGAACGAACTGAACCGACCCCATTGCTGAACCATGAGACATCGGATCACCTCCTTTCGCTTGTTGAAACACCGTGACCAACACTGGCCACGACCCCAATGTGAATCGTGCGAGTCCGCAATTCAAGTCTTGTAATGTTCGGTAAAATAGACGAATCTCTTTCGCCTATGCTGATCAGCGCCCGAATGCGGCGCGTAGCTCGTCTTTTGCCTCTTCCAGAACCTTCTTCTGTTTCGCCGGCAGATCTTTGCCCGCGCGATTGATGTAAAAGGTCAGCATCGACATGGCCGATCGGAACGGGGAGCTCTTGCGCCGCTTGCTATGCTCGGCCGAGCGTTTGAGCGACAGCGCGATCGATTTCGGGTCGTCGCGGGTGAACACGTCTTTCGCCAGATCGAGCGCGTTGGAATGTTCGGTCACATCCTGCGACCATTTCTTCGCGGCCATTGGGCTTTCCTTTTCCTGCGATGAGGCGATTGCGACTCCCAAAATCCTGCCCCGCTAGAGGGAGGTGGCGCGCGTAGCGCGACGGAGGGGGAGGACGCATGCCGGTGGGTGGCAGCTGACCGCCCCCTCCGTCAGCCTGCGGCTGCCACCTCCCCTGGCGGGGGAGAATTGAGGAAGGCGACCAACGCAGCGACAGATTAGTGCCGCTTGAAATATTGCACTTCGCGCTCGTGCTTCTCGGCGCCCTCGCGCGTGTCGAAGGTGCCGAGATTGCGGCGCTTGTGCGTCTTGGGATCGACCTTGCGCGAATAAAGGCGGTATTCGCCCGATTTGAGCTTGCGGATCATCGCTTTTCTCCTCGCGCCGAAAAACGTTCGGAGAGGCGAGTCTATCCCCGGCAATCCTCGATCACGCGGCCGAGTTCGGCATAAGGCGGTACGACCAGCGGCGCCGCGCCGGTGCGCTCGACCACGAACCGCCCGCGGCTGAACGCCATGGCGTCGAGCATCGCGTCGCTCGGCACCACCTGGCTCGCGACATAGCCGGCATCGCCGCCGGTCGGCCGCAGCAGAATCGATCGGGTCAACGTGGTCGTCCGGATCGTCGCCGCGTCGCCCGGGCCGTGGACCGACAGGTACATCGCGCCGCGCGTGCGGTCGCAGCGCAGCATCAGCAGCGCATCGCCTCCCGGCGGGCCGAACAGCGCGATCGACCCGACCCCATCCTTGCGATAGGCCCAGTCGCCCGGTGTGAACGGCCAGTCGTTCCAGTCGGCGCCGAGCGGGGGCGTGACCACGGGCGGCGGGCTCGGCCGCACGACGGGCGGCGGCGCGGGCCGGACCTCTGGTGCCGGCTTGGGCGGTGGCACGCAACCGGCAAGCAACAGGGCGATCGAAGCGGCGGCGGCGGCAAACGTATAGCGCATCACCCGATCATGGCGGCGAGCGCCGCGCGCCTCAACCCGAAAGCGGCATTCGGGCGTGGATCGGCGACGACCGTCGCGCTACGATCGTTTCGGATCGAACCGCGAAAGGGTAGAAGTGGCCGAGACGAGCATTCAGCCATTGGTGGCGGCGACCCTGGCCGAGACGATGAAGGTCAGGAGCCGCGACGGCGGCAAGACGATCGGTACGTTACACGCTTTCATGGTCCACAAGCGCTCGGGACGCGCGATGTACGCGGTGCTCAGCCTCGGCGGGTTCCTGGGCGTCGGCAAGCATTTCTACGCGGTGCCGATCTCGCTGCTGGCGTACGACCTCGCCGCCGATGCCTATGTCGCGAGCGTCGAGCCCAAGACGCTGGAAGGCGGGCCGAACTGGTCGGGTACGGCGCCGGATTTCGACCAGGCCTATGTGGATCGATTGGCGAATTATTATGGCGCGGGCACGCAGGATTTGGCGGTCGGCTAATCGCGCCGTCTCGCATCACCCTCGCCGCGTCGCTCACTATCCTAGTTCGTCATGCCGGCCTTGTGCCGGCATCCGCCGGGCGTCTTGGTCATGGCTGCGCAGTTCGAGCAGGAACCGCGCATTCAGCAGCAGCCGCCCGGCAGACCCCGGCACAAGGCCGGGGTGACGGCAAGGGCTCGGCGCGCGCGCAGCATCCAACCGGACCCAATTCGCGGAGCCTTACCGCCGGCTCCCGCTCCCGAACTTCTTCTGCACCTTGCCGTAGCGCGTCTTGCGCGTGCCCGGCTTGCCTTCGTTCGATCGGCCCATCGGTGGCGGGATGACGCGGTCTTCCGAGGGAATGCCCAGTTCCTCCGCCTCCAGCGCGCGAATCTCGTCGCGCAGGCGGCCCGCTTCCTCGAACTCGAGGTCGGCCGCGGCCTTGCGCATCTTCTTCTCGAGGTCCTCGATGTAAGCGCGCAGATTGTGCCCGACCATGTGCGGGCGCTGCTCGTCGATTTCGACCGTAACCTGGTCCTTCGATGCGACATGCGCGATGATGTCGCCGATGTTGCGCTTGATCGGGGTCGGCGTGATGCCGTGCTCGCGGTTGTACTGGTCCTGCTTCTCGCGGCGGCGGTTGGTCTCGTTGAGCGCGCGCTCCATGCTGCCGGTCATGCGGTCGGCGTAGAGGATCACTCGACCCTCGACGTTGCGCGCGGCGCGGCCGATGGTCTGGATCAGCGACGTCTCCGAACGCAGGAACCCTTCCTTGTCGGCATCGAGAATCGCGACCAGCCCGCATTCGGGGATGTCCAGCCCCTCGCGGAGCAGGTTGATCCCTACCAGCACGTCGTAGACCCCGAGCCTAAGGTCACGGATCAGCTCGATTCTCTCGAGCGTCTCGACGTCCGAATGCATGTAGCGGACCTTGATCCCCGCTTCGTGCATATATTCGGTCAGATCCTCGGCCATGCGCTTGGTCAGCGTGGTGATCAGCGTGCGATAGCCCATCGCTGTGGTCTTGTTGCATTCCTGGATGACGTCCTGGACCTGCTCCTCGACCGGGCGGATCTCGACCGGCGGGTCGATCAGCCCGGTCGGACGGATGACCTGTTCGGCGAACACGCCGCCCGTCTGCTCCATTTCCCAGCCGCCGGGCGTCGCCGAGACATAGGTGGTCTGCGGGCGCATCGCGTCCCATTCGTTGAAGCGTAGCGGCCGGTTGTCGATACACGACGGCAGGCGGAAGCCATATTCGGCCAGCGTGATCTTCCGCCGATGGTCGCCCCGCGCCATGCCGTTGATCTGGCCGATCGTCTGGTGGCTCTCGTCGACGAACAGCAGCGCATTCTCGGGCAGATATTCGAACAAGGTGGGCGGCGGCTCGCCCGGCAGGCGGCCGGTCAGGAAGCGCGAATAATTCTCGATGCCGGCACAAGATCCCGTCGCCGCAATCATTTCCAGGTCGAAGTTCGTCCGCTGTTCGAGCCGCTGCGCTTCGAGCAACTTGCCTTCGATCTGCAATTCCTTGAGCCGCTCGGCGAGCTCGTGCTTGATCGCCTCCATCGCCTGTTTGAGCGTCGGTCCCGGCGTCACATAATGCGAATTGGCGAACACACGGACGTAGTTCAGGCTGGCGATTTTCTTCCCGGTCAGCGGATCGAATTCGGTGATCTCCTCGATATCGTCGCCGAAGAACGACACGCGCCAGGCGGTGTCTTCATAATGCGACGGGAAGATTTCGAGATTGTCGCCCTTCACCCGGAAATTGCCGCGCTGGAAGGCGGCATCGTTGCGCTTGTACTGGAGCGCGACCAGCTTGCGCACGATCTCGCGCTGGTCGACGGTCTGGCCCTTCTTCAGG
>NZ_JBQCCN010000339.1:0-4267 GCF_051962185.1 Sphingomonas sp. | reverse complement strand
CCTGGCAACTCACCAAGCGTCAAGGGAAGCGATCGGGCGACCAAGATGACGACGGGCGCGAGCCCTATGCCGGGACGGTCGGACCAATCGCGCCCGGGCCGGGTGGCCACCCGGCCCGGGCATCCCGCTTATGAGCGGAACGGCACGCTTATACGACAACTCAAACAGACAATGCCGGGCTTGTCCCGGCATCCACCGCGCCGCCGGCGTGGCCCTTCGCTATTCAGGTTCGGGCGTGCGACCTGTTGGACCCCGGCACAAGGCCGGGGTGATGGCGGAGGGAAGGCTGCGACAGTGTGAGAGCCGTCGGAGGGTCGACGTCTTGCCCGCCTTCAATCCACGTGCAATAGGCGCCGCCCCGCGCGACATCCCGACCGCTACAGGAGCTCGCCATGACCAGCGATTCGCCGGCGAACGCGCTCGGCCTCGATTTCGGTACGACCAATACCGTCGTCGCGCTGGCCGACGGCGCGGGCGGATCGCATCTCATCGAGTTCGCCGGCGACGGCGCGGCCGGCGCTGTGTTCCGATCGGCCTTGTGCTTCTGGGAAGAAGAGAGTGGCTGGAACGGCATCGCGCATGAAGCCGGGCCGTGGGCGATCGCCGAATATCTCCAGTCACCGCTCGACAGCCGATTCATCCAGTCGTTCAAGAGCGTCGCCGCCAGCCCGTCGTTCGAGCGCGCGCTGATCTTCAACAAGCCGTTCCGCTTCGAGGATCTCGGCCGCGCCTTCCTGCAGCGGCTGGTCGCGCATGCCGGCGGTGCGCTCAATGCGCGGCCGCGCCGTGTGATCGTCGGCCGCCCGGTCGAATATGCCGGCGCGCGCGCCGATCCCGCGCTGGCGCGGCAACGCTACGATTTGATGCTCGAAGGGTTCGGCGTCGAGCTCCATTATGTCCACGAGCCGCTCGGCGCCGCGCACAGTTACGCGTCGCGCCTGACCGAGCCGGCGACGATCCTGGTCGCAGATTTCGGCGGAGGCACGACCGATTTCTCGATCGTCCGCGTCGACGCCGCAGGCGCGCCGCGACGCTGCGTGCCGCTAGCCTCGTCGGGCATCGGTATCGCCGGCGATCGCTTCGATTATCGTATCGTCGACAAATTGGTGCTGCCGCTGTTGGGGAAGGGGGGGAGCTATCGCTCGTTCGACAAATTGCTCGAGATTCCGCGCGGTTACTTCGCGGACTTCGCCGACTGGTCGCATCTCGCTTTGATGCGTAACCGGCGGACGCTCGACGAATTGCGGCGGCTGCAGCGCGCGGCGGTCGATCACGAACCGATCGGCCGGATGATCGCGCTGATCGAGCACGAGCAGGGCTTTCCGCTCTACGATGCGGTCGGCCGGCTCAAGCGCACGCTTTCCAGTCAGGACAGCGCCGAATTCCGCTTCACCGGTGGCGATGTCGACATCGTCGCCGAGGTGTTGCGGGCCGATTTCGAGCAATGGATCGCCGACGACCTGCGCCGGATCGAGGCAGCGATGGACGCGGCGCTGGCCAAGGCACGAATCGCGAGCGACGCGATCGACCGTGTTTTCCTCACCGGCGGCTCGTCGCTGATCCCTGCGATCCGCGCGATGTTCGACCGCCGCTTCGGCGAGGACAGGATCGCGACCGGCGGGGAACTGACCTCGATCGCGCATGGCCTCGCGCTGATCGGCGAGGAGGCCAATCCCGCCGAATGGGCGGCCGTCTAGGTTCGTTTCATCGGAGTCGACACGCCTCGGCCAGCCTGACGAAAAAAAGGCGGCCTCCTTCCGGAAGCCGCCTTTCCCCTTTTATCCTGATCCGGGGATCAGAATTTGACCGCCGCCTCGAAACCGAAGGTGCGGGGCGGGTTGAAGTTGGCATAATCGCCGAGCACCGCGGCATTGGCTGCCGACCGGCGATAGATATGTTGCTCGTTGAACAGGTTGCGGCTCCACGCCGACAAAGTGAACTTGGTGGTCTGGTTCAACTTGATGTCGGCCAGCGCGATGCGGCCGTTCACGATGAACGAACTGTCGGTCTTCACGGTCTCGGACTGGAAGCTGTACTGAGCATCGGCGTAATTGGCGTCGATGTGGAAGCGCAGCGCCATGTCGCCGATCGGCACTTCATAGTCGACATAGCCCGACGCGGCGTTGGGCGGCGTGTAGACCGTATAGACTGGCGTCAGCACGCCGAAGGTCGGGCCCGGGTTCGGGTTAGGCGTCGCCGGCACCGTGATGTGGGTGTAGGCATAGGACGCACCGATCGTGAGGTTCTCGATTGGCCGAGCGGTGAAGTCGACCTCGATGCCGCGAATCTTCGAGATGCCCGGCGCGTTCTGCGTATTCTCGGTGTGCAGGTTGTAGGTCGGGTTGGGGATCGACGTACCCGGCAGGAACTGCGTGGTGTCGACGTTGTCGAAGTCGATCTGCGTGCCCGAACGGTCCATCATATAGCCGGCGATGTTCAGGCGGACCTTGTGGTCGAGCATGTCGAGCTTGGCGCCGACTTCATAGGCCTTCACCGTTTCCGGCCCGAACGCCGCGAACGTCGACGAACGGTCGTTGGCGCCGCCGGCGCGGTAGCCCGTCGAATATTTGGCGTAGAGATTGACGCCCCGGGCGGCATCGAGCGCCAGGACGACCAGCGGGTCGAACCGGCCCTTGTCGTAGTTGAAGGTCCAGTTGGTCGGGATACCCGACACCAGGTACAGCGTGCCGTCGCGCTTGTCCTTGGTGTAGCGGCCGCCCACCGTCAGGTGCAGGATGTCGCCCGCAAAGTCCGGCGTATAAGTTAACTGGCCGAACGCCGCGTAGCTGCGCCCCTTGGCGAAGCTGGCGCGCTGCAGGAAGCGCGAATTGTAATCCCAGCCCTGGTTGCTCGCGCTGATCGGACCGAACACCTGTGAAGGCAGGATGGTGTAGGCGGTGCCGTCGGCGTTCCACTGGTTCGACGACGGGGTCGCCGCCGATTCGCGCGCCTGCTCGTAGAAATAATAGAGGCCGGCGACGTAATCGAGCTGCGGGATGCTGCCGACCGCCTGGAATTCCTGGCTGAACTGGCTCTGATAGAGGTCCGACAGGCTGTAGCGGCTGAACTTGCCGTTCGGCGCGAAGGGAACACGCTCCGGACCGCCCGAATTGTCCCATTGATTGGTCGATACCTTGCGCCACGCGGTGATCGAGCGCAGCTCGAGCGCCGGCGCTACCTTGTACGCGAGCTTGACCATCTCGCCCGAGGTCTTGTCGACACTGTACTGCTGCGGCACGCCGACATCCGCGACGTCCTGACGCTCAGGGTGCACGCCGACCAGCGCAGGCAGCGGAGCAATGCAGCGATTGGTCGTGCTGTTGCAGGCCGATCCGTTGTTCATGAGCGTCGACCCGACAAAGGTGCCGATCGGCAGGTTCTTCGGGTTGTAGTTGACGAGCTGGCTGAAGAACGGCGTGTTCTCGTCCTTCGACTGGTCGAACGAGAAGTCGGCGGTGAAGCCCTCGAACGGAGTCCATCGCGCCGAGATGCGGCCGCCGGCGCGATTATAGGCGTTCCAGCCGATCGAGCCCGCGAGCGGGTCCTTCACGGTGGCGCCCTGGTGCTGGATGACGCCGTCGAGCTTCACCGCGAAGTTGGCGAAGGCCGGCAGGTTGAGGTGCATTTCACCATTGTAGCTGGCGTAGTTGCCGAAGCCGGCGCTCATGCTGCCGCCGAATTCGCCGGTCGGCGCCTTGGTGACGATGCTTAGCGCGCCACCTTCGGTGTTGCGACCGAACAGGGTACCCTGCGGACCGCGCAGCACCTCGATCCGCTCGACATCGAACAGGGCGGCATTGAGGCCCTGCGAACGGCCGAGATAGACGCCGTCGATATAGACGCCGACGCCCGGCTCGCGCGCGGTCTGGTTCTGGTCGAACGGCACGATGCCGCGGATGCCGACGGTCAGCGCCGACTGGCGGGCCTCGAAGGTCGCGACGCGGAGCGACGGCACGCCGCCATCAGCAAGGTCTATCAGGCTCTGGACGTGGCGATCCTTGATCGTCGAGGTGTCGAGCACGGAGATTGCGATCGGCGTCTTCTGCAGATTGGTTTCGCGCTTGGTGGCGGTAACCACGATGTCGGCGAGGCCTTCCGGATTGGTGCTCTGACCATCTGCCGGGGCTTGTGCGTCGGGCGCGGCAGCGGCGGGCGCGGGCGCCTTCGGGTCTTCGGCGGCGAAGGCCGGCGTGGCGGTAACCGCGATCAGCGCGCTGGCCAGCAGCGTGCTCCGCAAGGTCGAGATCCCCATTTCAAATAGTCTCCA
>NZ_JBQCCN010000338.1:0-3317 GCF_051962185.1 Sphingomonas sp. | reverse complement strand
ACATCGCTGATCCAGATGGTGCGGTACTGACGCCGGCTATGCGTCGCGCGCTCCGGAATCGTCGGCGACGAATTCGCGAAGTCCGTCAGGTCGGCGATACTGCCGTCCTGTAACAATTTCGTCATTTCATTCATGCGTCATGGGCCCCGGCGGATGACGTTTCAGGGCCTATGGCGATGTTTTGTTACAATCAGAATCTCGACATCTTTAAAAGCACCGAAGATTCAATCGGTGATGGCGATATGCCCCGGCAATGCGGCGACCCGATCGAGCCATGCCTGGACCGACGGATAGCGATGCAGCTCGAAGCCGCCTTCCTCGCAGACATGCGTGTAGGCATAGAGCGCGATGTCGGCGAGGGTGAAGCGCCCGCCGGCGAAGAACGGCGTGCGGGCCAGATGCTCGTCCATCAGCGTCAGCGCCGCATCGCCCGCGGCGCGCTTGAGCGGCAATTGGGCACGCTGGACGTCGCTCAGATTGTCCGTGCCGACCAACCCCGTCCAGAAGCGGATCGTCGCGATGTTGGGTTCGTGATTATATTGTTCCCAGAACATCCAGCGCAGCATGTCGGCGCGGTCGAACCGGTCGGCCGGGATCAGGCCGGAGCCATCGGCGAGGTAGAAGCAGGCGGCACTACTCTCGGGCAGGAAATCGTCGCCGACCTGGAGCACCGGGATGCGGCCATTGGCGTTGACGCCGGTCAGGAACGCCTCGGACCGCGTCTCCCCATTCATGATGTCGTACTCGCGCCGCTTGAGCGCGATGCCGAGATGCGCCGCGGTCAACCGGATCTTGTAGCAATTTCCCGAGGCGGCATATTCGTGCAGGATCAGATTGGCCATCGCGCTCCCTCTCTGGATTGACGGCGGCGAGCAAAAGCGCGGGCGCGCGCTCGAGTCCAACCGAAAACGCTCCGGCAGTGATCAGCTGCTCTTATGGAATCCGCCTTCAGATGATGCCCAGCGCGGCACGGCGACGTTCGCGCCGCCGATATTGCAACCAGCCCCAGGCGCCGCCTAGCAATAACGGCACCCAGCCCCAGAAATACGCCCAGAACGGAAAGATCCAGCCGCGGCCGATATCTACGCCGAGTTCCTTGCGCAGCACGCCCAGTCCTTCATCGCCCACGGGCGACGCCATCATATAGGGATCGTCGCTCTCCCAGTCGTCGAAATAGAGGACATAGCCCGCCTCTTTGTAAGCGAAGAACGGCATGCCGAAGGCGTCGATTTCCCGTGCGGAATAGCCGAGCCGGACAGCGGGCCGCGCGTAGCTCGGTTCCACGCCGCCGGACAGCAACCGCGATACCGCACGCGCGGCATTGAGTGCGTTCGGCCGCTTGAGCTTCGGGATCATATACGATCCGGCGGAAATATACGTCGCGTAGCGGTCGCGATCCGCCTTCGGCGGCAGCGGAGCGACATCCACGACGATCGGCCGATTGACGAAACCGATCGGGCGATCGGACACGAATTGCGTGCCGATGAAGATCAACAGCGCCACGACAAGCAAGGCGTCGTGCCGGATCTTTCGCGGCTCGAGCGGTACGCTCGGATCGTCCCAATCGCTCATCTGTCCCCCCTTGGTTCGCTCTACCCGATGTTGAGCACGATCTTTCCAACATGATCGCCCGATTCCATCAGCCGATGAGCATCGGGCGCCTGGTCGAAGGCGAACACGGTGTCGACCACCGGCTTGAGTGTCCCCGCCGCGACATGCGGCCAGACCGTGCGCGCGAGTTCGTCGGCGACCGCGGTCTTGAACTCGACCGAGCGCGGGCGCAGCGTCGATCCGGTCAGGATCAGCCGACGCCGCATGATCTCGAACAGCGGAACGGTCGCCTGTGCTCCGCCCTGGACCGCGATCGACACGTGGCGGCCATCCTCGCCCAGGCATTGCAGGTTGCGCGGGACATAATCGCCGCCGACCATGTCGAGCACCACCGCGACGCCCTTGCCACCGGTGATCGCTTTCACCCGCTCGACGAAATCTTCGGTCCTGTAATTGATCGCGCGGTCCGCGCCGACCTTGCGCGCGGCCTCGCATTTCGCGTCCGATCCCGCGGTCACGATGACCGTCACACCGAACGTGTTGCACAGCCGGATCGCCATCGTGCCGATTCCGCTGGTCCCGCCATGGACCAGCACCGTGTCGCCTTCCGCCGCGTAGCCGCGTTCGAACAGATTGGTCCACACGGTGAACAAGGTCTCGGGCATCGCCGCCGCCTCGACCATGCTCAGCGCCTCGGGCACCGGCAGGCATTGGCCGTACGGCGCCACCGCATATTGCGCATAGCCGCCGCCCGCGACCAGCGCGCAGACCGGCTGGCCGACCAGGTCGCGCTCGGTGCCGGGACCGGTCGCGACGATCATCCCCGCGACTTCCAGCCCGGGAATCGACGGGGCGCCCGGCGGCGGCGGATAAAGGCCCTGGCGTTGCATGACCTCGGGCCGGTTGATCCCGGCGGCGGCGACTTGGATCAGCACCTCGCCCTCGCCCGGCACCGGCACCGGGCGCTCGACGACTCGCAACACCTCGGGGCCGCCCGGCTGCTCCGGATCGATCGCCCGCATCACGGTCGGTATCGCGCCCATTCGCACCCTTTCACCGGAAGCCCCCGACCAGTTATTGACATCCCCCGGCCCAGGGTCAACGTTCAGCGCCATGGATTCCGAAGAGAATCTTCCGCGCCCCGGCGATCCGATCGCGCTCCTGGTCAAACAGGACCTCGATCCGCTCTCGGTAGGCGAGCTGGAAGGGCGGATCGCCCTCCTGGAAGGCGAGATCGCGCGCGTCCGCCAACATATGCAACGCGCCGTTAACCATCGCGCAAGCGCCGACGCTCTATTCAAGCGATGAGCGCGAACCGCATCTTCGCGCCGGGCACATCCCTCAGGGGAATTCCCGACATGACGATGCGGACCGGCCAGCGCTTGATGCGGGGCCCTCCCCACCCGACATATGGGAAAAGGGTCGCGCGTCCCATGCGGCCCGACAGGAGTAACTGACTAATGCCGAGTTTCGCCTCCGCGCTCGAAACCACCCTCCACAAGGCGCTCGAAGCCGCGTCGTCGCGCCGCCACGAATATGCGACGCTCGAACACCTGCTGCTCGCGCTGGTCGACGACGAACATGCGTCCAAGGTGATGTCGTCGTGCGGCGTCGACCTCGACGAGCTCAAGATGACCGTCGCCAATTATCTCGACACCGAGCTCGACGCGCTCAAGGTCGACAAGGCGACCGATCCGTCGCCGACCAGCGGGTTCCAGCGCGTCGTCCAGCGCGCGATCCTGCACGTCCAGTCGTCGGGCCGCGAC
>NZ_JBQCCN010000337.1:0-27609 GCF_051962185.1 Sphingomonas sp. | reverse complement strand
CTTCCCTTTTCGTTCCCCATCCGCTAAGGGCGCGCGTCACGCGGCGCGGCCCGCATACTCACGAGGCATTGTTTGGCTAAAGAAGAACTTCTGGAAATGCGCGGCCAGGTGGTGGAATTGCTGCCCAACGCCATGTTCCGCGTCCGGCTGGAAAACGACCATGAGATACTGGGTCACACCGCCGGCAAGATGCGCAAGAACCGCATCCGCGTGCTGGTCGGCGACGAAGTGCTCGTCGAACTCACGCCCTATGACCTGACCAAGGGTCGCATCACCTACCGCTTCATGCCGGGCCGCGGCGGACCGGGGCCGCAATAACCTCGCCCCATCCCTGAAGGGCGGGCGATGGGACGGATGCTTCGCAGAGCGCATCGCCCGTGACTGCTCCACCCCAAACCCTCCCCTGAAGGGGAGGGGCTTGATAGAAGCCTCAGCGTGAATCTCGTCCTCGCCTCCACCTCTCCCCGCCGCCGCGAACTGCTCGCGCGGATCGGGATCGTGCCGGCGCGACTCGCCGCGCCCGATATCGACGAGACCCCGCTCAAGGGCGAGGCGCCGCGCGCCTATGTCGCGCGGCTCGCCGAGGCCAAGGCGCTGGCAGTCGAGCGCGCCCCCGACGAGATCGTGCTGGCCGGCGACACCACCGTCGCGGTCGGGCGCCGCATCCTGGAAAAGCCGGTCGACGAGGCCGATTTGCGCCGCATGCTCGGCCTGCTGTCGGGCCGGCGGCACCATGTCTATTCGGGCGTCTGCGTGGTCGGTGCCGACGGGCGCCCGCGCGTCCGCGTCGCCGACACGATCGTCGCGTTCAAGGCGCTCTCACCGGCCGAGATCGACTGGTACGTCGCCAGCGGCGAAGGCATGGGCAAGGCGGGCGGTTACGCGATCCAGGGCAAGGCGGAAGCGTTCGTCCGTTATCTGGCCGGCAGCCATTCCAACGTCGTCGGCCTGCCGGTGTTCGAGACCCGTGCCCTGCTGAGCTCCGCGGGCCTTCCGCTTGGCTGAGTGGCTCTACGAGGCCGGGATCGGCGAATCCCGCGCCGCGCTGGTCGAGGACGGCCGCATTCTTCAGGCACGGATCGAGCGGCCGGGCGGCCTCAAGCTCGGTGCGATACTCGAGGGCCAATTGATCGAGCGGGTCGCCGCCGGGCTCAGCCGGGTCGAGACCGCCGAGGGGCCCGCGGTGATCGATCGCGTGCCGCCAGGCGTGACGCTGGGCGCGCGGCTGACGGTCGAAGTGATCCGCGAAGCCATCCCCGAAGCTGGCCGCGCCAAGCTCGCCAAGGTCGCCGCGAGCGAGGAAACGCCGCGCGCCGCCGACGATTTGTCGGCGCGGTGCCAGGCCAGCGGCTTTCCGGTCCGCACGCTGCGGGCGCACGAGTCCGACGCGCTCGAGGCGGCCGGCTGGTCGGAAGTGCTCGACGAAGCCGAGCAGGGCGAGATCGCTTTCCCCGGCGGCGCTCTCCGAATGTCGCCGACGCCAGCGATGACTCTGTTCGACGTCGACGGCGCGGGCGCCCCCGCCCCGCTGGCGATCGCCGCCGCGCGCGCCGCCGCCGAGGCGATCTTGCGGCTCGATATCGGCGGATCGATCGGGATCGACTTCCCGACGCTCGGCAACAAGGCGGAACGCCAGGCCGCCGCCGAGACGATCGACGCCGTCCTGCCGCAACCGTTCGAGCGCACCGCGGTCAACGGTTTCGGCTTCCTGCAGATCGTCCGCCCCCGTCCCCGCGCGTCACTCCCCGAAACGCTCCGCGCCGATCCCGTCGCGACCGCGGCGCTGGCGCTGCTCCGCGCGATCGAGCGGACGCCGCCGCCGGTGCCCGCGATGCAGCCGGCCGGACCACGCGTCGCCGCCTGGCTCGCCACCCGGCCGGCGCTCGTCGCCGAGTTGTCGCGGCGCACCGGCGTCCCCATCTCGTTCACGTCATGACCAAGCCCGATGCCTGCCCGCTCTGCGGCAATCCCACCGACCCCGCGCACAAGCCGTTTTGTGGCCGCGGCTGCAAGGATCGCGACCTGCTGCAATGGCTGGGCGAGGGATATCGCATCCCCGCCGGGCCGGCCGATCCGGAAGCACTGGACAGCGCCGTTTCGACCGATTAGAGGGCGCCTTCCGCGTTTCGCCGGATACGCCCAAGTAGCTCAGTTGGTAGAGCATGCGACTGAAAATCGCAGTGTCGGTGGTTCGATTCCGCCCTTGGGCACCATCCCTTCCGGTCTCCAAAACACGATAGTTCGCCGGTCTCGCAAAAAGCGTGTGGATTCCGCGCGTTTGTCAGCCGTGAGCGGGATTCAGCATTGTCTTGGAGACGCGCGTTACCGCGCTTCCCCCGCCGCGAATCTCTGATCGTCTCCACTGGCTCCGCGACAGCGCAAAACGACTTGGTGCTACGGCAGCTATTGGGCCGTCTCCTGCCTGTCTGGTTGGGGTGGCAAGAACGAGGGAAGCTGCCGTTCGGTCGCGCAACGTGCCGGTCTGCTCGCGCCCTCAAACCGGACATTCGGACCGCCATGAGAGCTTCCTGATAGCGGCCATTCATTAATCCGAGCCGCGATGGCGCGGACTGGGGCTTTACTGCCATTCCCTAGGATCGTTCGAGTGGCACGTCCTATCAGGGCGTCCAGTGGACTCAACCGGGAAGGCAGATCTGCAAAGAGTCGGCTGGTTCAGGACATGCCGGTCTTGAGAGGCATCTCAGCAGAGTCCAACATCGTTTGGAGAATTCTCCGACATTTTGAGTCGGTGCGCTAGAGCTTTGCCTCCGGATAATGACCTTTAATTTCCGCGTTGAAAAAGCGACCTAGCGAGTCCGCGGTCATGAGACGCTCATGCATGAACACAGGCACGTTGAAATACTGGTAAACGCCGCCGTGTTTGAATTGGATCTCGAGCGTCTCCAGCTCGGGGTCATATCCGACCTCGGCCAAATTGCCCGACGTTACAGCCTGTCGTTCCATCAGTTCCCTCCTGCGTTCTCGTCCGTCTCTGGCGGCTTCCATTTTGGATCCTGTGCACGCCATACTGCGACAAGCTGATCATAATCTTCAGTGCCCCGAGCTCGCTTCCAGCTGTCTGCGACGAGCGGATCTTCGCTGTCTGGGCGACGGTCTTTTGGTGGCAGGGTAACGCGGCAGCGCACTGGCAGTCGGGCGGCTTCGCCCGTTATGATGGCTTCTCCTGTCCGTAAAACCGATAGACTGTCGGCAATACCGCTCAGGTTATCGGGCAAAGCGGCTTGCACCTTGCTGCGGTCAGTGGAGTTGGTGAGGCGCAACGCGACGAATGTGCCACACTGGGAGAGAATGGTGTCGTCAATTTCGGAAGGACGCTGGCTGACAATCATCGCACCGATGCCGAACTTCCGCCCCTCTTTAGCGATTCGCTGGACCATCTCGCGAGCGGGGTTGTCAGCTTCTCGGCCCAGATACCGGTGCGCCTCTTCCATAACGACGAGTTGGGGTCGCTTTCGACCACCCTCCTCGCGCTCGCGACCCCAGAAGAGTGCCTCATAGATAATCGATAGAATCGCGCCGATCAGATCTAGGAGAACGGCGCTGGGGATACCCGACAGATCGAGCACGGTTATCGCCTTCTCGTGGCCAATCCAGCTTTCGAGAAGAGCAGGAAGGTCGTTCGCCGCATGACCGGTCAGGTCAGGCTCCCAGTCGCCGGGCTTGAGCAAGAACTCGAACTGACGATCGAGCATACGTGACCGCATACGATCAAGTTGCTTGCGGATGCCTAGCACACCAATGTTGTTCTGATAGGGTGCCGTATTGGTCGTCGTGTGAGGCTGGTAGGTCGGCAGGCGAAGCGTAGCCGCGTCGCCGGGAAGTACGATCGCCGGCTGTGTCTTTGCCTGATCGAGCCAGGTTTTGACCTCTGGATCGATCATCTCGAGCCACAGGTTTCGCAAGCTGTACGGGATCGGGCTGTCGACGGTCATCGAATTCAGGTCGACGCCCGGCAAATTGTCTGCCTCCGCTATCGTACTTTTAGCCGCGAAGATTTTGTCGAGGATTGCGGTCGTCGCACGATCGTCCATCTTCCCGCACAGGAAGTTGAGGATTTCGGTGGGTCGCAGCGCCCAGTACGGAATGACCAGCTGCTTCTCACCGTCTCCCGGTGTGATTCGAAAAATCTCAGCGTTGTCGCCGAGCGCACGGCCATATTCACCGTGGATATCGAGCAGAAGAATGCGGGCGCTCGGAAAGCCTGCTCCGCCCGGCGCCGAAATCGATCGCAACAAGCTGGCGACGGTCGTGGATTTGCCCGACCCGGTCGAGCCAAGCACTGCGCTGTGACGAGTGACCAGCTTGTCGAGGTCCAGGCGGACGGGAATACTCTCGGCGTTGGCCAGTCGTCCCACCACTACCTGTCCGGCATACTCCGCACCGTAGATCTTGGCCAAATCCTCCTCGGTGACGAGATGCACCTCATCGTTCACGTTTGGATATTGGCTGATGCCTCGCTCGAACGATACCTCCACAATCTCGCCGACGAGTTGAACGGTCATCCATCGGTCGCCGCGATCGAGTGCATCGTTGAGCGTTGCTGGTGTCGCGCTTGCGCCGACCTCGGATATGATCGCGTATAGGTCGTGATACCCTTGAGGTATCCGCACGAAGCTACCAACCTGACCGACCCGGTAGCTCCGTCCTCCAATGATTGCGATGCCCGATGCCACGCCCTCGAACTGGCGCACGCTGATGGTCGCACCCGCTACAGAGCCAACATGACCGAGAAGGGTCGGAGCGTTCATCAGGCCACTGAAGGAGCGGTGACTGTTGGCGCTGGCGTTCCCGCCGTTGTGGCCGTCGGCGCAGGTGGTGTGGAAAATGCTTGAACCGAACGCGATGCCGCGAAAAAGCGCGCAAAGGGTTCGATTGCTCCAAGCGTAAAGTTTCCGTCCTTGTCGAGATAGGTCGACCTTATTGGCCCCCAGTCTTTGTTTGGAAGTTCGGCTGGCGCCTTCCATGCGCCGCGAATGCCGTTCACTTTTGCTTGGTCGCGCGCATAGACGCTAAAGTTTGGCAGGCGGCGCGCAAGATCGCACGCCGGCCCCTCTTCCTCGAGTATCTTGTACTGGAACGCGAAGACGCTGGAGGATGGATTCGCTGCGAGTGCTTCATCCAGCCTGGCTGCGATATGTGCGTCGGCAAAGGAGAAACCGATAGAGACCAGCAGCGTGTCGGGGGTAAGCAAGAACGCACGAAGACGATCGAGCAAAGCTGCGTAGGGAGCTTTCTGCGTCTGATCGTACTTCAGATGTTCGGGGAAGACGAGGTGACTCGCCGAGCTTTGGCCAGTTCGGATCACTTCTCCCTTGGAACTTGCACGCCAGCCGAGCGAGCCATGGAGTTTCCAGAGTCGCGTCCATCGCGCGGGAAGGTCGCTGCGCGACACTGACACGGGGTCGAAGAACGGTTCGCGACCGCCCGTGAAACCATCGAAATACGGCGCCCGCATGGATTCAAACGCTTCTTCGAACAGTAGGTCGTAGTTCGTGGTGAAAATCTCGACTGGATAGTCACGCGTTGTGCCTGTGATCCAGTTCACGAGATTGGCATAAGCCGATTCAGTCTCCGGCAATCGGACGTCCACGATTTTGCCGATCTCGGTGCAGATCGCTTCGCCGAAAGTGGCAAAGCCGAGGCCATCGAGGTCGTGGACTTTTGCCGATCCGATCACTTTGCTGAGTGAGCGAATTCGAGAAAGGATCGTCTCAATGTCGTGCTGTGTGAGTTCGCCTTTCAGGCCGTCGATCTGTTGCTGATAGGTCGGTGCAAGCGTCGTGAGAACCTGATCAGTGAGGCCCGCGACCGCCGGGATAAGCGGGTAAGTGCCATCAGGCTTGGCCATGCCGGCAGAAGCTCCAGCGCCAACCAACAGTCCGATCCTCTTGCGACCCTGCGCGATAATCGTCCGTAACGCCGCCATATACTGATCAGGATTGTGAACACTGACAGTCAACTTGCAGTCCCCCGACGATAGCTCTCGCATCCTTGCTTCGAGCTATCAGCGTTATATTCCACGCTCGACCTCGCCCGTCTATCGTGATCGGCAGAGGAGACCATCATTTTCATCGGAACGGCAGATGCTGAAACATGTGGTCGTTCGCACCCCCTGGCGGCTGGCATCGAAATTTCGCTGACTAGGCAATGCGACGTTCGATACGATTACCGCCTGCGGACTTCACAATCGAAAACCCGTTCGGCACGGCTTGCTGGACCATTGGGACGTGGGAAATCAGGCCGACCGCCCGGCTATTGCCGACGATCTCCTGCAGGACGTTCAGGACCAGGTCGAGCGTGCCGCCGTCATTGTCGGTATCCAGACTTCCGAAGCCCTCATCGATGAAGATGGTGTCGAGCCGAATCTGGCCATGACTCATCTCGACGATATCGGCCAAGCCAAGCGCGAGAGAGAGCGCCGCGATGAAGGTTTCGCCGCCTGACAGCGTGCTGATCTCTCTTGCACGCCCAGTCTCGATATCATGGACGCGAACATCGAGTCCGCGCTTGCTCCGCCCACCCACCGACTCGATATCGCGTTCGAACCGGTAGCGGCCAGCCGTCATCGGGGCGAGCCGGAGGTTGGCTGCGTCCAGAACATGATCGAACATCGCTCCGATCGCAAAGGTCTCAAGCGGCGTCTTGAACGTGTTATCTCCGGCGAACGCATCAGCTAGACCCCGCAGGGGCCCAGTTTCGCGCTCGAGCCTCTGAAGGTTATCGAGCTGCTGCAGGAGCGAGGCCCGAAGATCGACCAGCAGCTTGAGAGCCGCTTCCATCTCTGCTGCCGTCCGGCGCGCAGCCAGGGCATCCGCACGACCCGCCTCCGCCTTCTGTGCTGTGATACTCAGATCCGGTCGCGTGAGGTTCTCGACGGCCAGTTCAGCTTCCCGGACTCGAGCATCCGCGAGAGCCACGTCATCGCGAAACTTTTGGACCTTGGCAGTGAGCGCAGCGATCTCGGGAATCTGTTTGACGCCATTCCGATACTCTTCGGGCGAAAGACCAACTTCCTCCAACCGCCGCGCGAAGGCGTCCCTCGCACTCGTGACTGTGGATCGCGCCGATCTGACGGCGCGAGACGCAGCAGTGTGCTGTTCAGCCGTCGTCGCCTTCGCAAGAGCTGTAGATTGGCGCTGCTTGTCGGCGGCTGCCACCGACTCCCGAAGCGATCTGATCTGCTGATCAACATTTGATGCCTCTGTATCGAGGACGCCCGCTTCGCGCAGCGCCTCGGGAACTCCCGAGATGGCATCCCGGTACGATCGCGCAGCAACAGCTTCCGTGGTCTTCCGATCCTGCAGGTGAGATTGGGCGGCGTTGGCAGCGACAAGCGCGTCTTCGAGCTGTCGCCTCGCGTCGACGAGTTCACCCTCCATCGACCCAAGGTCGACCGGTTCTCCAAGGGCCGACAATTCGTCAGCGACCTCACGCCCCTCCTTCTCGATGATCGCCATTGCCGCCCTCGGGGCGGACTGCTCGGCCAAGAGCTTCGTCCGGTCGGTCACGAGGGCTTCTGCGGGTGTGACCGCACCTTCGGCGATCGTCGCATCACGGACAATGCCGTCATGCTTTCGGCGTGTCTCGTTAAAATCCCGCTCGAGGCGCTTAGGATCGCCATCGCCGCGCGCTGGCTGAGGATGGTCCGCGCTTCCGCAAACCGGACAAGGCTCGCCATCCACCAGGTGGGTACTTGCCAGCATTTGGGCCTGGGCCCCGATGAAAGCGCGTTCAGCGAGTTCCAGTTGCTCTTGCGACACTGTCACAAGAGCGGCCGTCTGGTCGCGTTTGGCCCTCGCCTTCCCCAGATCATCGGTGGCTGCGTCGAGGCGCTGGGTTGCGTCGGTGAATGCCTTGGCGGCTCGAAACTCCTCGCGCAACGAACCCAGCTTCGCCGCTAGTTGGGCTCGCTTGAGATTGTCGCCGCGGGCGACTTCAACTCGCTCGGACAGATCATTGCCTAGCGTCTCGAGGCGAGATCGCGCTGCATCTGCAATGTCGAAGGCATCCTGGGCAGCACAATGATCGGCGGTCGCGAGGTCTGACTTCGCCTTCAGGTCGGCCGCGCCGGTCAAGGCTTCACGATGGCGCTCCAACTCGTTCGATCGCTTGATCAGTCCATCAACCGCCGCAGCCGCCGTTTCCGCGGCCGCGAAAGCCGCTTCACTCTCGTCATGGTCCGTTTTCGCCTTGAGCTCGTTTTCCTGAGCCTTGGTTTCTGCGGCAGTCGCGCCCTCGAGAAACCGGTCCGCTTCTTCGACCCGAGCCTCCAAATCGGTCGCCTTCAGCGCTTTCTGGGCTGTGGTGACCGCCCGCTCGGCCGCATCGATCTCATTCCGCTGCGTCTCGAGATTGGTGCGCGAAAGTCGAGAGTTCTCGACGGCCGAAAAACGCGCTTCGAGTGCCTCTGCGTCGCTATGAGCCTTGTCAGCGGCGGCCGAAATCGTCTCGGCGGCCACGGCGGCCTGATCGCTCTCAGTCTCCCGATTTTGAGCGACCTCAATACCAGTCGATAGTTCATCAGTACTAACGAAGCCGTTCTCGGTCAGCCGCTGAGCAACGACCCGATGACCATCCTCGAACTCGCGCTTCGCGGAAACGGCGCCTTCCTTCATTCGCTGGGTAATGTCACGATAGAGGGAAACGTCGAACAGATCGCGGAGGATGGCAACGCGCTCGTCGCTGTTGGCGAGAAGGAACTTCTCGAACCGGCCCTGCGGCAGAAGGACGATCTGCCGAAATTGCTCGGCTCCATAGCCAAGCAATTCCCGAACTTGCCGGCCCACCTCCCCAACCTTCTTCTCGGCAAGGACAACGCCGCAATTGTCGGCTGTCACCTCGTCGATCGAAACATCGGTGGCGTCGAACAGCCAAGCGGCGTGGCTATCGATGGTTTCGCCATCGCCGCGCTTCTTGGGTCGCGCTTGGTCGGGCTGACGACGTACAAAATACCGCCGATCACCAAGTTCGAAAAGGAACGAGACCTCGGTCATGCGGTCGGGATCAGCGTGTTGCGACCGCATCGTGATGATCGCCTGTTCCTTCTTCGCACCCTCGCCAAAAAGAGCGAAGGTCATGGCGCTGAAGATTGAGGACTTTCCCGACCCTGTCGGTCCGTAGATGCCGAACAGGCCCGCATCGATCGCATCGCGGAAGTCGATCTCCTCTGCACCAGCATAGGGGCCGAATGCGGACATGAAGAGCTTGATGGGCTTCATGCTCCTTCTCCCCCACCAGTGAGGCCGGCAACAGCGTCATCGACGAGGGCTGTCTCGGCGTCGGTGATGGGAGTTTCGCGGACAAAGCGCACGAAATTAGCGATCACCTCGCGAGGTTGGTCGAGCGCTCCGCGACCATCGATCAGACGCCTTTCTTGCGGCCTATCCTCGCGTTCATAGTTAAGCTGCACCGCGTTCGGGTAGAGCGCGCGGATGCGTTTCATGGGGTCGATCTGAGGGTGCTCGTCGGTCAGCACCACTCGGATCAGGTCGGCCGAGCCTTCTGGCGCAGCGAGGAGTTCGGCCAGCTTTCCTCTGATGGCTCTCACCCTGCGCACGGGAACGAGGGGGAGCTCTGTTAGCGAAACGGAGCCGTCGGCGGCGAGGTCAACGAGTGTCATCGACTTCGCGTGTCCCTCCTCGTCGAATCCGAAAGCGAGTGGCGCGCCCGAGTATCGAATGTGTTCGACCCCGACGGCCTGGGGACGGTGAAGATGCCCCAAGGCGACATAGTGGGCGCCGTCGAAAAGCGATGCCGGAACCGTTTCGATGCCGCCCACCGACCGCGTCAACGGGCGCTCGCCCTCGCTCGTGGTGGCACCCTCCACGAAAGCGTGTGCTGCGACAACCCATCGAACGCCCTGCGGCAGGTGACGCCGCGCGCTCGCGATCTGCTCGGCAAGGACATCGGCCGGGCAGTTAATGCCTTGATTCTCGTAACAGGCACGAGCCGAGAACTCATATCCGAACGGCAGAGCGGAGATAGCCACGACGCCATGTTCGTCCGAGATGAGGAGCGGCCGTTCGTCCCGATCGAGCGGGCCTCGAACCAAGGCATGATCGGTGCTCGCAAGGATCCCCATCGCGCCGATCTGCGCTGCAGCATCGTGGTTGCCGGCGATCAGGACGATGGATAATTTGCCGTCCGCGGTTACGTTGCGAACGAAATCCGAAAATCGGCGCAAAGCAGTCTGCGACGGCGTGAGCCGGTCGAAAATGTCCCCCGCGATAATCAATGCATCGGGCCGATGCTCAACGATGGCCGCCTCGACCTGCGCGATAATCGCATCATGATCGCTTTCCAGGCTTACCCCATGGAACTGGCGTCCCAGATGCCAATCGCTCGTGTGCAAGATACGCATGCCCTGAGTCCGTATAATTTTTATTCGTGTAGAAACTAGATGGATTACCCAACGGGAGTCAACTATGCTCCCGCTATGACCGAACTCGAACCGAAACCCGCGATGCGGGCGCGCCTCCATTATCTTGACCAGTGCTTTGTCTGGTTGGGGCAGGCCAATCGGCGCGATCTGATCGAGGCCTTCGGCATCTCGAACGCGCAAGCAGCCGTCGATTTTCGGGTATATCTCGAAAGGGTTGCGTCTCCGGTTCCGACTTATGACCCCGTCAGGAAGATGTACGTGGCCGCCAAAGGCCATCTCGGGCTGAGTGACACACCGGCCCCGGCGTCGCTCGAGACCATCTATGCCAATGCCCATGGCACTGCCTTCACTCGTTTGCCTGGCCCCGCGCGCCATTGCCCCCAGGAAGTAATGCGGGAGCTCAATCAGGCGATCGAACGGAAATGCTTCGTGGAGATCGACTATGTATCGATGACGAGCGGCCGGCGGGATCGCCAGTGGATCGCGCCGACGCAGATTGCGAGTGATGGCGAACGACTGCATGTCAGGGCGTGGAGCGATGATCGAAAGGAGTGGCGCGACTTTCTTCCGATCCGCGTTTCGGCTGAAAGTAGCTTTGCGACGCGGCCGATCGAAGAACAGCTCCCACCAGACACCGACTGGGAGACCATCGTCGAGGTGAGGCTTCGGCCGCGGCAAGATCTATCAGCCGATCAGCGACGCGCTGTGCAGCGGGAATTTGGATTCGAAGGCGAGGCGCTGACCTTCCAGACCCGGCGCGCCCTCGATTTCTATGTCGAGCGACGCTGGGGGCTCGACCGGCCCGGCGCCCGCCTCGAGCGATTTTAGTTGCGCTGATGGCCAACGTCACAGTCGCACCGCGAGAACACGCCACCCCGGTCGAGGACCCAGTGATCCCCGAGGCTCGAAGCCTGCGGAGCGGCAGGATATTGAACGCCAAGAGATTGATCAGCGCGTTCCCCTATGACGCGGCGATACGACTGAGAGAATGCCTCAAGCTGGCCGCCTTTGCAGGCCGCCCTCGCCTCGCGTGCCCTGTTTGCGGCGTCACGCTTTTCCTCGCCAGCAGCATGCACAAAAACTTCTACCTTCGACATCGGTCAGAAGACGGCTCATGCCCGGCGGTGACGCGCACCGGATTGTCCGAAGCGGATATCCGGGCGATGAAATATCGCGGCGCCCAAGAGAGCGGCGCGCACATCCGGATCAAAGAATTGCTGGTTCGCAGCTTGGAGGCAGATCCGCGCTTTCGAGACGTCGTCGTCGAGAAAACGTGGCACGCCAGTGAGGGAACGAGAGGTCTTCGGCGACCTGACGTTGCGGCGCGCATCGACGATCTTAGGTTGGCGTTTGAAGTGCAATTGAGCACGACGTTCCTCGACGTCGTGCTGGGGCGGAAGATCTTCTACAAGGAGCAGGGCGCCGCGTTGGTGTGGATCCTGCCGGGTTTCGACCCAAATTATCGTCGCATGACAACGGATGACATCCTGTTCGGGAATAATTCGAACGTCCTCGTCGTCGACGAGGCAACCGTGGCCGCGTCCGTTGCAGCCGATCGCTTCATACTCCGGGTCTGGCATCGGCAGCCCAGAATAGAGGGCGATCGGGTTGTGGACGACTGGATCGAGAGGCTGGTCGGATGGGACGAGCTGAAGATCGACGTCGATCGCCAAACCATTTGCGCGTTGGACTTCGAAGCGTCCGAAGCGGCCTGCTACGCCGATCTTCGCGAGACGCGCGAACGGCAGCGGATAGAGGCCGAGACCGCTCACCGTGAGGCCATCGCTCGAATAGAAGAGGAACTAAGGGGGGAGGTGTTCGAATGGGCGCTGACCGCGCCGGAGAAGATCAACCCGGTCGAGCACGAAAGCCGGTGGAAAGCGCTCAACTATGCTTTGGTGCCCTTCTACTACCATCTCGAAGATCCGTTGCCCCACGTCCTCGTGCCGATGCGCATGGTGTGGGTGATCGAGACTGCCCGTACCGGGGTTCCTGTCGGGTTTGGCTATCGGAACGTCCTAGAGGTGGCGCATCACCTACTTCACCAGCACCCTGAGCTGATCATCGGATTTGGTTACTTGCTGCGCGCCTACGGCAATTTTCATTTGCTCGAGGAGTTGGACAAGACCGGCAAATGGAAGAGGAAGGTAAGGAGCTACCGGACGCTCATGCGCACGGACCCCCTCTTCAAGCTCGCTGAGGACGAAGACCGGCTGTTCGCCTTTCTCTCAAACGACCTTTGCCGAAAACCGCCGACCGAAAAGGCGCCCGACTAGATGGCCGACAACAAAAACCAGCACTTCGTACCGCGGGTCCATCTTCGACCATTTACGGTGGGCCGCGAGGGGTTGGCGATCAATCTCTTCAATCTCGATCGCATGAAGGCGATCCCCAATGCGCCGGTTAAGAATCAGTGCTCAGGGGACTATTTTTACGGCCAAAACCCGCTGCTGGAGAACGCGATCAATTTTATCGAGAACCCCTATGGACCCGTCATTCGCCACCTAACGGACGACGGCGCGATAGGCTCGGCAGTGGAGATCGTGCTGAAGCGCTTCATTTACCTGCAGTATCTGCGGACGGAGGCCGCTTCATTCAAAGCCAGCGAGATGGTGCTGGCGCTGCACGATGTACCCGGTTCCGACCTGTCGGTTCCAACCGTGAGAGACGCAGCAAAGGAGGCGGTCCAAGCGGCGATGCTCAATTACAAGGACACGATGCGCATCGTTGACGATCTTACCCTGTGCATCGTGCGAAATCGAACTGAGCTTTCGTTTGTTACATCAGACGATCCGGCGGTTTTGACGAACCGACTGCATATCCAGCGTCCGAGAAACGGTCGGCAGAGCTTTGGGGCGAAAACAGCGGGGGCGATATTCATCCTACCGCTGACTCCAAAGCTCTGCGCGCTCCTGTACGACGGGGCAGTTTATAACGCAGATCACCATGCGCATTGGATCGATGCCGATAGATCAGCGGACGTCCTCGCTCTCAATGTTCACCAGATCCTGGGATGCTGGGCCAATCTGTATTTTCGGGATTGGGACGATCGCGAGCAAATTTCGGCACAGACGGAGGCAACCAAGCCGCGACGCCCAGAGACTCGCCAGACAGTGACGCAGGCTGTCTTGGAGAAGACGAGCGACTGGGGCGAATATTATGCGGTTAGGAAGTCCACGAACATTCGTACTGGCGAGAAGGTGCTCGTGCATGTCGTGTCGAACCACCCGGTCCCGGCAACATGGCCGTCATTCTTGCGATTCCGGCCGAACGGACGGGCCTATTCAAACAATACCGGCGCTGGTCTGACCCGTCGCTGGTGTCTGGAGCAGGGCTTCGTGCGCGGCGAAGGCTATCACAAGGTAT
This sequence comes from Sphingomonas sp., assembly GCF_051962185.1. Classification (GTDB taxonomy): domain Bacteria; phylum Pseudomonadota; class Alphaproteobacteria; order Sphingomonadales; family Sphingomonadaceae; genus Sphingomonas. The sequence goes on along the minus strand of NZ_JBQCCN010000337.1, from coordinate 13,841 downwards.
CGATCTGAAGCGTGCACGGCATCGGACATCCAAGATTAGCGCGCTCCTGCTCGACCAGAGACATGCCAACGCCGGGTCCCGACGTGAGCGGAATTAAAGTCCTGCAAAATGTCGTGAGTTGATTGAAGCAGTCATTGTGCTCGTCGCGATCGAGCGTCCGCTTTGCCTTGGTCACCGCCCGTAAGCAGACAGTCCAGAATGCCCGATAGCCGTTACGACGCACGGGCTCGTTTGATGTCAGCTTTCCGGGGGGCTGCCTTGGTGCCGCAATGACCGACATTAGGGCGCAGAGCAGTCGCGGGGAACAAGGCAATCCAACTCCGCCGGACCGGCTATCGACGTCGCTTTGTCAGTGGACGCTTCCGCCCGCTGCCGGACGCTGAAGCCGCACGCCGCGACAACTCTTGATCGCATCGCAGATCGGCTTCTTCGTACGACCGCTCCACTGCCTGGGCCTTGTATCGGCTCACGTACCTGTCTTCTCCATTCACCACACCGTTCGTTTCGGCGCTCATAATTCCGGTTTCTCTATTAGCTTGGAGAGTTCGAAAGAAGATGTACCGATCCGCATAACGTGCGGGTGGGATTTGGCACTGAATTGCACCCGTCTGCTTGTCGATGGTCGTGGCATAGCCGTTAAGGCCGGGCACGATTTCAACGCTTGGGATGTCTTGCCCAAACGCGTTCAGCGGCACGGCAACCACAGCCGCAGCAACTATAACAAGTCTGTTCTTCATCCGGTTTCCCCCGCTGGCGCGGTGGATTCTGCACAGCGCCCCTATGTTCCTCTCGGGGCGCGGCCGAAGCCGGATGTTGGAAACCTACTTAGCATAGGCGCATGCGCCTTTACCGGCGAACCGGCTGGACATACGCGCATGCCACCCGGCCTCCGAATATCGGCGACCGAGGATGCTAAGAGGGGTTTCCACGCCCCACTCCCGCGTATCTCGGGAGCGGGGTGATGATCGCTCCACTGATGGCACGACGCAAGTCCATTCGACCGTAAGTTGTTTGGACTGGACATTTTGTTGCGCTGGAGCTGTGCAAGACCAACGAGTCGCGGCGAACATGGCCGCGATGATCCGCCCCGCTCCGCGGGGCTCGAGGCAGTGCAGCGACGGACGTTTCCGTCGCTCGACGGAGACCTCGATGACCATCACCACCAACGATCCTGCGCAGATGACCCTGCCGATGCTGCGCGCAGAATGGGCGCGGATGCACGGTGCCCCGCCCCCAGTCGACCTCGGCCGCGACCTCATGGCGCGCGGCCTCAGCTACAAACGGCCGGAGACAGAGCAGCGCGTGCCCCCTGCCCTGCGCCGTGAACTCACCCGTCTCGCCGGGCAGCTCGATCGGTCGGGCGATCTCAACATCGAGCGTCAGGCGACGATCAAGCCCGGCACGCGGCTGGTCCGCGAATGGAAGGGCCGGACCTGCGTAGTCACGGTCGTGAAGGACGGCTTTCTGTTCGATGGCGAGTGTTATGCCTCGCTGACCAAGATCGCCTGCGCGATCACCGGCGTGAACTGGTCGGGTCCGCGCTTCTTCGGGTTGCGTCAGCGCTCCTCGGCGAAGGAGGCGTAAGCGATGCCCACCACCCCAATCCGCTGCGCGGTCTATACGCGCAAGTCGACCGAGGAAGGCTTGGAGCAGGCCTTCAACAGCCTCGATGCCCAGCGGGAATCCTGTGAGGCCTATATCGCCAGCCAGACCCATGAGGGCTGGACGCTCGCGCCCGGCGACTATGACGATGGCGGCTATTCCGGCGGTAACATGGACCGCCCTGCCCTCCTGCGCCTGCTCGATGAGGTGAAGGCCGGCCGCGTCGATGTCATCATCGTCTACAAGGTCGATCGGCTTACCCGGAACCTCAGCGATTTCGCCCGTATCGTCGAGGTGCTCGACAAGGCCGGTGCCAGCTTCGTGTCGGTGACCCAGGCGTTCAACACCACCACCAGCATGGGCAGGCTCACGCTCAACGTGCTCCTCTCCTTTGCCCAGTTCGAGCGCGAGGTGACCGGCGAGCGGATCCGCGACAAGATCGCGGCGTCGAAGGCCAAGGGCATGTGGATGGGCGGTGTCGTGCCGCTGGGCTACGACGTGGTCGATCGCAAGCTCGCGATCAATGCGGCGGAAGCCGATCAGGTGCGGCATATCTTCCAGCGTTATGTCGCGCTCGGATCGGTGCTCACCCTTCAGGCCGAGCTCGACGCCCAAGGGATCACCAGCAAGGTGCGCCATTCGCGGGCCGGCAATGTCACCGGCGGTGCGTCGATGAGCCGCGGCGCGCTCTATCAGCTGCTTCAGAACCCGCTCTACATCGGCAAGGTCGCGCATCGCGGGAACGTCTATGACGGCGAGCATGACGCGATCGTCGATCAGGAGCTGTTCGACACCGTTCAGCAGATCCTCGCCGAGAACCGCGTGGATGCCGCCAGCAAGGTGAAGGCGGTTGAGCCGAGCCCGTTTGCCGGTCGCATCTGGGATGGTGATGGTCGGCGCATGTCGCCGAGCCACACGACGCGGCGCGGGCGACGCTATCGCTATTACGTCTCTCGCCCGGAAACGGCCGGCGCGACACCGCTTCGCATCCCCGCCGGTGATCTTGAGGGCATCGTTGTCGATGCGCTGACCGAATTCCTGAAGGATCAGGCGCGCGTCCATGACGCGATCGCGGCAGCTGACCCGACGGCGCAGCAGATCCAGGCGATGATCTCTACCGCTGCAAACATGGCGGAGGCGCTCATCTCCGAACGATCCGGATCGGTTTTGACGACGCTCGTCGAACGTGTCACCGTCGGGGACGCCACCACGGAGGTCAGCGTCAATCCGGCAACCCTATCCCCATGTTCGGCGATCTCCCTTCCATCGGTTTCAATATCGGTCGCAACGAAGCTCGACCGCGTTGGTCGGGAGATGAAGCTGATCGTTCCGGCCGCGAATTGCCGCGTCCCCGATCCAGCGCTGGTCAAGCTAATCGTCAAAGCCTTTGCCGCACGCGAAGCGGTTGAGCAGAATCCGAAGGCGACGATCGCCGAGTTGGCGGAGGCGCAGGGACATAAGCGTGAATATTTCGGCGTCCTGCTGCGGTTGAGCTATATGGCGCCGTCCATTCAGTCGGCAATCCTGGCGGGCGATCAGCCCATCGGGCTCACCAGACAGAAACTCGCCCGCTTTGTCGCAATTCCGTTTGGCTGGGTAGATCAGCAGAAGGCATTTGGCTTCACTTGCTAAGCTGGCCGCCATCTGCCCGTCCCAGAACCCGCGATGTCCTGCTTGCCAATCAATAAGCGCGCGAGTCAGAGGATCCCTAGCGTTCGCTCAATTGACCGCTCAGGAATATGCCAAACGCCGTCTTTCAGTTCGGCGTCGGCGGGAATGCTCAAACCCCACTTGCCGGGCTGACCATCGGCCTTACGCAAGCGTCGACCGCTCGCGACCCATGGTGTTGGAGCGCCAAGCTTCGGTTCGATAAAATCATCAATTCCTGGCGCCGCGTCTATACGATCCACCAAACCTTCGTAAATTCGTTCGCCTTCCTTGACCACGACCCTGTCGCCAGGTTTGAGCGGGCATGCCTCTGTCGCGATCTTATTTCGTAGTCGTTCTATGTCGGCCACGGCTGAATGGTAGCGACGCTTCGCGTCGTCCAGCTCTTCTTGGTCGTCCACCCCTGCCCCATGTTTAATAGATCGTTGCCGCACACATACAGATTGGAGCGTGCGCGAGGTAGACTCTATGCTTACGCGATCGTGTCAACGCGCGCGCCGAGCGCCAACTACGCTCCCCACAGATCTGCGCTGAAACGATGCACGCTGCAGCCATCGTGACGCATCCCGGCGTCCTCTGGATTCTTGACGAGCAAAGGCATGTCCAGATCGACGACCTCGCAAAGCGATGCGATCACATAGGCTGGCGCCATCGCCAGGCCGGAGCCCAGCATACAGCCGACCATCAGGCGAAAACCGCGCGACCGCGCGGCTTCGGCAAGCGCCAGCGCTTCGGTCAGCCCGCCCGTTTTGTCGAGGTTGATGTTGTTGGAGTCGAACCGACCCGCAAGCCGCTCCAGATCTGCGCGGTCGTGGCAGGATTCGTCCGCGCATAAGGGGACGGCGCGATTGTAGCCGTCGAGCAAATCGTCGTCGCCGGGCGCAAGCGGCTGCTCGATCATGAACACGCCAGCGTCAGCCAGATACGGAGCCAATTGATTGAGCCGGTTCAAGGTCCAGCCGGCATTGACGTCGACGAACAGCGGGACGGACGGCAGCACCGATCGCACCGCACGCACGCATTCCAGATCGTGCTCGCCGCCCAGCTTGAGCTTGATCGACGATGCACCAAATTGTGCTTCGGCGGCTCGCGCCGTCTCATCGGGGGGCAGGATGCCGATAGTGACATCGGAGGCGATGGATTCGGGCGCGTCGAGCCCGGCGATATCCCAGACCGACCGACCGTTCGCCTTCGCTTCCAGATCCCACAAGGCGCAATCGATCGCGTTGCGCGCCGACCGTGCAGGCATCATCGTCTGCAACGTGGCCCGATCCGCTACGCCGCTCTCAATGGCCGGGGCCAGCGCTTCGATCTCCAGCAGCGTGGACTGCACCGTCTGCCCGTAGATCGCCATCGGGCAACATTCCCCCCGCCCCACGACGCCGTCCTGCTCCACGCGAACCTCGATCGCGTCGAGTCCGGGGATCGTGCCGAACGCCACGCGGAACGGCTCCTTCAGCTCGATATATTTTTTCCGTACCGACAGCTTCATGCGGAAGCCACGCGCCGGAAACGGATGTTGGCCATGCGAGGGGCTCTCGCGGTCGCACCGTCGCCATCGGCATCGAAGGTCATGAGGAAATTCAGCATCGCGAACGAACCGAGCGTCACCGCTTTCCAGCGGCGGGCGCAGATCGGTTCGAGCTTGAACTGGGCCGAACCATGACGCCCCGCCGAATTGAGGCGCGGTCCTTCGGCATCGTTCGCGACAAGGACGCGAAGGTCCAGTGCGTCGTTCTCATACGTGCCGGCAAATGCGCCGAGCGTGGCGTCCGGGATGCGCTCGACCTCCCCGAGCTCGCTCTCGTTGCCGAAATCGTTCAACCGGATCCCGCTTTCGCCGGGAGCGATCGACTGTTTCATGAACGACATGAACGCGGGCAGATGCAGCACGCCTTGCGCATCTGGCGCCATCGGTATGCCGGGCGTACCGTCGGTCCCGACCAGCTGCAGGTCGTCCTTGGCGGCGAATTCGATGACGCTGCCGCTGCTCGTGGAAAGATAGATAGCGTCGCGGGGCTCGATCTTCGACGCTTCCGGCAACGGGTCCAGCCCATCGATGCAGGCGTCGATGATCTTGTTGGCTAAATCGAGCGAATTGAGATCCATGCGATTGGCCGCAATCGAGATATCGAGCCCGGCCGACGGCACCCTGATCATCTGCGAATTGCCGCCGAGCACGCCGCCACTGTGCGACAATGTCCGGACACCGCGATAGCTATCGCTGATCAGGCCCAGACCGTAGCCGGTGGACGTGCCGTTGGCGAGGCGATTCGGCTCCTTCATCAACGCCCACGTCTCGGCCGTTCCGACGATCGGCGCGTCCATGTGCTTCAGCCAGCGCAGCATGTCGTCCATCGTCGAGACCATGCCGCCCGCGGCGCTCAGCTCCATCCCCATATAGTCGCGCGTATAGCGCCCCTGCCGGTCGATCATGTGGAGCGTGGCGCTATTGGGCACGAAGTCGCTGTCCCAAGGGCGCAGCATCGTGTCGGTCATTCCGACCGGCTCGAAGATGCGCTTGCGCAGCACGTCGGCTAGCGGCTCGCCGGCGATGCGCTCGACCGCGATGCCGAGCAGCATATAGGCGCCGTTATTATAGCTCCAGTGGGTGCCGGACGCAAAATCCACGTCGTCGATCGTGGTATAGTAAGCGAGCAGATCATTGTCGGTGACCGGACGACCGGTGCCGTGGAACATCATGGAGATCGTATAGACGTCGCGGATACCGCTGGTGTGCCCCATCACCTCGCGCATCGTAACATGACGGCTCGCGTCGTGAAGCTCCGGGATATGGGTGCCGATTTCGTCGTCGATGCCGCAGCGCCCTTCCTCGCAGAGCAGCAGATAGGCGAGGCAGACGAAATGCTTGGTCGTCGAGCCGATCCGCATGCGGATCGAGGGGCCGAGCGCGACCGGCAGCTCCATGTTGGCGAGGCCGAAGCCCTTGCGATAGACCGGCAGGCCATCGATCGCCACAGCGACGGCAACGCCCGGCAGGTGCGTCTGATCGATCCCGGCGAAAAGCGCATCGATCTGTTTCGGATCCAGCTTCGCGACAGCACTGCCGTCAGACATCATTCTCTCCCAACCGATAAGGAATTCAGGGTGCAATCGCGGCCGCTTGCCCAGGGCCGATTTTCGGCCCTTCGCCGCCTGACACGCGATGGAAACAAAAGGCTCCGATCAGCGAGAGCGGGCCGCCGACCAGGGCAATCGCCACGCCAAGACCGCCTGCTATTTCCCCGACAAAGGCAACCAGGGGACCGGCCAAAGCGCCCGCGATCGATATGGCGACGACGTTGATTCCTATCGCCGCGCCGCGCAGCTCGTTGGGGACGCCGAAATTAAGGGCGATGATGGTGATCGCCAGTGCGACCGCATAGCCGATGGTGAAGATCGTCACCCAGAGCGCGAACAGCGGAAGCGAGGGCATGACCGCCATCAGCGTCGCCGGCGCGCAGCACAGAGCGGCGACCATGGCGGGCCAAGCCAGCCTGCCACGACCGCTGCGGCGCTCGATGATCGTGGCCACCCTGCCCGCCAGGAAGAAGCCGCCAAGGCCAGATATAAGCGCTACGGCGCCGAACCAGCCCGCGAAATCACCGGGCTGCTGGCCGTAGACACGGGTCAGCACCGGCGGAATCCACGCCATGACGCCCGTTCCTGCCCCGGCGATGCAGGCCGTCCCGACGAAAAGCGGCAGCAGGAAGCCGCGATACGCCCAGAGTTCGCGAACGCTTCCTCCGTTGACCGCGCGCACCTCCTGCCTGGCGGGTTCGCGCAGCCGCAACAGGAAGGGCAGGATCGCCAGGCCTCCAAGAGCGAACAGCAGCGACACGCAGCGCCAGGGCGCAAGGCCGAACAACGCACGAGGATCGGAGGCAGAGAGCCCGGTCAGTGCTCCGAAACCCCAGCCGCCGATCAGGATCGCCGCCGCCTGGCCCAATACCTGACCCATGCCGTAGCTGCTGATCGCCATCGACCGACGTTCGGGCGCGAAATAGTCGGAAAAGAGCGACATCGCGGCTGGCACCGTGATCGCGTTGGCAGCCCCCAGCATGATCTTTCCCGCGACCAGCATCGCCAGCCCGCTCGACAGGCCGGTCACGGCCAGGCCACCGCACCACAGGGTCAGCGCCACCGCGAGCATCCGTACCCTGCGCAGCCGGTCCACCAGCACGCCCATCGGGATGCACAGCAGCCCATAGGCGGCATAGAGTGTCGTCGTGTTGGCGAAGCCGACCTCGACGTCGGTAAGGCCCAGGTCATGCTTGATCGGCTCGATCAGCAGCGAGACGACATAGATGTCCATCGCCGTGAACAATGCGATTGCCATTAGGACGATCTGCGACAAGCGCGCCTCGCCAAGCCCGGGGTAGGCAGGCATTGCAGGCCCTCCATGCCGCGTAGTCATCGGTTCGGACATCTGTCTGTCTTCCCGTCAGAAGCGCGTCGACAGGCTAAGCCCGATCGTTCGCGGCTGGAGGATCGTGACCTGCGCCGGTCCGCCGAGGAACGAGAGCGTCGTATCGGCGCTCAACTGCCCGCGGACGTCGAACAGGTTACGTACGAAAAGCCTGGCATCCACCGGACCGGCGCTGAAGCCTGCGCGCAGATCCACGGTCACATAATCGGGCAGGTGATATTGGGGAAATCCGGGATTGAGGTCGAAGCTGGACGTCCGGTCCGAGACGTACCTCAGGCTCGCCCCGACGCTCGGCTTCAGCGAACTCGAGTTCAGGACATAATCGGCATTGATCGATGCCGTGAAATGCGGGACGTTGGGCAACCGCTCGCCCCTCCTGGCACCGATCGCCGGCGTGTCTTCGGTCACATAACCATCATTGTAGGTGAAGGCGCCGGTGATCGTCGTGCCGCGGTCCGGCCGTGCGGTCAGGGTCACCTCGGCACCCTTGACCCGCGCATTGCTGGCATTGGTCAGGACCGAGACGCCGCCAGCCGCGGTGGGAAGCTGGATATCCTTCCAGTCGATATAGAAGAGCGCGCCATCGATACCGAACGTCCGGTCGGCGGTTTCGGCCTTCAGCCCAACCTCATAGCTGTTGAGAAAGTCAGGCTTGAAGCTGTTCGGGGCGAGCAAGGCGCCGGTGACGGGATCCTTGGCGATGAAGTTCGGACCGCCCGCCCGGTATCCGGTCGCGAACCTGGCGTAGGTCGTGACATTATGGCTGAACCGATATCGCGCATTAGCGAGGTAGGTCACCACGCCCGCGCCCGACTTGGCCGCCGGCGCCGGGCCGACCAACAGGCCGGTCGCATCCTGCTCGAACGTCTGGTCGTTCCGAGCGTAGCGAACCCCGCCGGTCATATCGAACTTGTCGGTCAGGTGCCAGGTGAGATCGCCGAAGAAGGCGTATTCGCGATAGACGCTGGGCAGGTTGACATGCGCGAGGTCGACAGGGATCAATGCCAAATTGGCATCGAGAGCGTCGACGGCCTGCGCGTTGGAACTGATTTCGCGCGTGTAGAAAGCGCCGACCAGCCATTCGACCGTGCCGGGCTTCGATGCCAGCCGCACTTCCTGAGTGAACTTCCTGGTGCGGATATCGAACGAGGCTTGGGTGGCGGCGATACCCGGCACCAATCCCCCGAGCAGGAGTGGATACACGCTCGAGGCATCGAGGACATATCGGGCGCTGCCGGTCTGGTAGCTGGTGACCGAGGTCAGCGCTGCGGCACCGAAATCATAATCGCGTTCGCCGCTGACCAGGCGGAAATTCGACCGGAACGGCTCGGCGAGCGGGTGCCGCTGGTCGAGCGTGCCGTCGACCGGATTTCCGGCGAGCGTGTAGAGCGAATAGAGCGCATTCTCGCGGCGGACATCCTGCGCGAAGCCGGTCAGCCGGATCGACAGATTATCGACCGGCTTGATCAGTAGGTCGAGGCGTCCGCCATAGATCTTGCCGCGGTCAACGTCATTCTGGCCCGTCTGGACATTGTCGACATAGCCGCCGTTCCACGAATAGAACCCACTGGCACGGAGCGCGACCTTGTCCTGAACCAGCGGCACGTTCACCACGGCGGCGCCATTGTAATTGACGCCGCCATCCTCAGTATCCGAGACACCGCCCTGGATACGCCCTTCGAAGCCGTCGAGCACCGGCTTGTTGGTCACATATTTCAACACGCCGCCCATCGAGCTTGCGCCGTAGAGCGTGCCTTGCGGGCCGCGCAGCACCTCGATCCGGTCGAGATCGAACAGGCCGACGTCGAGCGCCAGTTGCGCGCCGCGGGTGAAGGCCGAACTCGAGCCATAAGGAACTTCGTCGACATAGATGCCGACGGTCTGGCTCACATCCTGTCCGGCGGTGACGCCGCGCAGGCTGATCGAGGACTTCCCGGCGCCCTGCGTCGTGAATTGCAGCCCCGGCACCGAACTGGCGAAGTCCGAGAATTGCGTCGCGTTCAGCTTCGCCAGGTCGGCGCCCGACAAGGCGGTGACCGATTGCGGTGTATCGATCAATCGTTCCGAGCGCTTCAGTGCGGTCACGACGATATCCGGACCCGCTCCATCGGGGTCCGATGGCATCGGCGCCGGTACCGGCTGTGGTTGAGATTGTGCGTGCGCAAAAGCGGGCGCGAGGACGACGGCGCTTCCCAGCAGCAGCGTCCGAACGATCTTTAATGACAAAACAGTCATGGCGGCCTCCCCTCCGATATCAGCACCGACGGCCCTTTGCGGGCTCATATAAAAAACGGTTGTTCGTTTTTTGATTCGAATTCCATACCTGTCAAGGGTTGAAGCGCGCGGCTCGACAAAATAGAGAATGATCGATCATTTTTTGTGAGTGAGTGATGCCAAAACGCGACACGACATACATGAACGCGCAGCGTGACCGCCTCATCCTGGCGGCGATCAAGTGCATCGCCAAGAAGGGCGTAAAAGGCACCTCTATCGCGGATATATGGAAAGAAGCGGGGCTAAGCGCCGGTGCGCTCTATGTGCATTTCGAGAACAAGGACGACCTCGTGGCGCATTGCCTGCGCTTCGAACTCGCGCCGGAACGCGGTCCTCCCCGGACTTGGGCCGAGTTGAAAGCGAGAATGCTGGACTTCAACCCGAAGCTCGGACTCGACGCCGCGACGGTGACACGTGCACGCGTTCATATGCGTGCGGAATGCATCAATCCGGGCGAACTGCACGACATCGGGGGAAAGTTTCTGAGCCAGCAACTCGACGACGTGGCAGGATGGCTCGATCGAATGGCGAGCGAGAAGCTCATCGGCCTTCGCATGAGCGCCCAGCAGACTGCTGCTGCGATTTGTGCGCATACCGACGGCATGCTGTGGATCGCCCTTGCGATAGATCGATCGCTCGACGAATCTCTCCCCGAAATCTCGGCCGCGCTGGATAAGCTCGTGTCACTGCCTGATCAAAACTGAGGGTCGAACGGCCCCGGCCCCCGATCTCGCAAACGTTGGTCTTCGAGGTTAGGCGGTAGGACCGGGTCAGGTACGCCAGCAAAACGGACAAGTTGCGGGGGGTGCTATCGCGATTATTTATCCCGTCCAGAGGCGACGAATGCGACATCGCTTTGCAACCTGCTGATAACCTGAAGGGCTTCGGCGTTGATGCGGCGGCGGGATTCCGCTCAACAAGTAAGCCTCGGCCCGGTCATCCCGAGCATTTCCCGCCGCTAGCACCGTTCCCACGACGACATTGTCGCGCACGTTCAACGCCACGGCGCAAACCGTCAATCGTGGCGCGATCCTCGTCGAGCAACTTCCACCTTCGAGAGGCGTGAACAACCGCCCGAGCCTGGAAGGCCGTGACTATCGAAGGGGAGATCAATGAGCCATAACCGACGTCTGAGCATCTCGTTGCTGCTCGCATCCGCCGCCATCGCCGTGGCTCTGCCTCTTCCAAGCGTCGCCCAGACGACGCCTGCTCCCACCGAGCCGGCCAACCCGCCGCCCGCCGATCCGCAGACTTCTGTCGGTCCGGACATCGTCGTCACAGCCCAGAAGCGTTCCGAACGGCTGCAGGACGTTCCCGCCGCGGTATCCGTGGTCAACACCAGCGCGCTCGCGGAAAACAATGAATCACGGTTGAGGGACTTCGCCACCAGCGTACCGGGCTTCCAGGCGTCCCCATCACCCGGCGGCGGTGGCCAGCAGACGCTGGTCATCCGTGGCATTAGCTCCGGCACGATCCAGAATCCGACGGTCGGCATCATGATCGACGACGTGCCATTCGGAGCCGCTACGTACGACTTCTCTCCGGAAGTGGATCCGGCCGACCTGCAGCGGATCGAGGTCCTTCGGGGTCCCCAAGGCACGCTCTACGGCGCGAGCAGCCTCGGCGGCCTCGTGAAGTTCGTAACCGCTGACCCCTCGACGACGGCCGTCAGCGGCAAGGCCGAGGCCGGGATAAATGGCGTGAGCCACGGCGGTGGCGCCGGCTACGCATTTCGCGGAGCCATCAACCTGCCGGTCTCCGACACGTTCGCAGTCCGCGTGAGCGGCTTCACGCACAAGGACCCCGGCTATATCGACAACCCGATCCTCAACCTCGACGACGTCAACGACTTCTATGCGAGCGGCGGCCGCATCTCCGCGCTGTGGAAGCCGGCACCCATCTTCTCGATCAAGCTGAGCGCACTGTATCAGCGCAGCATCGCCGAGGGTCAGAATGAGGAAATCCACGGCTTCGGGCTCGCGGAATACGAGACAAACGGCATTATCGACACGGGTCGCACGACTAAGACGATCCAGGCTTATAGCGGTACGGCAAAGCTGAATCTGGGCGGGATCGACCTGACCTCGGTCACCGCCTTCAGCAAATTCGAGGCGACGGCCAGCCAAGACTACACCAACATCGCCCCTTGGGGCACGCTGGCGCAGAGCGGGTTCGGCGTGCCGGGGGCGCCTTCCCGCCTGAGGGCCGACGTCCAACGCTGGACGCAAGAGTTCCGGGGGACGTTCAAGACCGGCGAGATGCTGGATTGGCTGGTTGGCGCCTTCTATTCCGACGAGAAGACGCACATTCGTCAGGCGATCACCGCGCAGGCGACGAACGGTGCCACAGCGGGCGACATCTTCACCTACGACCAGCCGATCAACTTCAGGGAATACGCCCTGTTCGCCGATCCCACCCTGAAGCTGACGGACTGGTTCAGCATTCAGCTCGGCGGACGCTATAGCTGGCAGACCGCGACCTATCTGAAGGTGACCCAGGGCGGCTCGATTTACGGCGGAGCCACCGTGACCTTGCCGCAGCTCACCCGTCGCGACCAGGTGTTCACCTACCTCGTCACGCCGCAGTTCCGCATCACCAGCGACCTGATGATCTACGGACGGCTGGCGACGGGCTACCGGCCCGGACGGTCGAACTCCGCCAACCCCAATCCGCTCATCCCGCGTGTCGCGGCACCCGACCGGACCACGAACTACGAGTTCGGTATCAAGGGGAGCGCGCTCGCGAACCTGATCTCCTTCGACCTGTCGCTCTATCGGATCGACTGGAGCAAAATGCAGCTGAACGCGATCGACCCGGTCAGCCACCTCTCCTTCACCTCCAACGCCGCACGCGCCCGGAGCGAAGGCGCTGAGGCCTCCGTCAGCCTGCACCCAGGCGCCGGGCTCACGCTGAGCAGCTGGGTGAGTTTCAACAAGGCCGTCCTGACCGACGGGATCGTCACCACCGCCGCATATGCGCCCACAGGTGCCCGGCTACCGTTCAGCCCGCGCTTCTCGATGAACCTCTCGGCCGACAAGAGCTTCAAGCTGTCCGAGACGCTGACCGGTACCTTGGGCGCGACCTTCAGCCACATCAGCAGCCGTCAGGGGACGTTCGTTTCGACCGCTGGCCGGGCTTTCTACCCGGCATTCGATCAGTTCGACCTGCGGGCGGGGCTGAAATACGACGACTGGGCGCTGAACATCTACATGCGCAATGTCGGAGATGAGCGCGGGCTGATCGGCGGTGGACCCGGCGCCTATCCGCCCTCGGCTTGGGTGTACATCCAGCCGCGGAGCTACGGACTGTCGCTCAGCAAGGCGTTCTGACCTTGCCCCGGACAGGACGCACGATCGGTGCCGGACGGACATGACCCTCTCGTCACAGGAAGATCGAAACGCGCACTATCGCGCCGCGCTGACCGCCTATACCGAGGCGATCAGCGCCCGCGATCCCGAACGTGTGCTCAGCCTGTTCGCCAAGGACGCTGTCCTCGAGGATCCCGTCGGCTCGGGCCGCATCGTGGTCGGCATCGAGGCACTGCGTCCCTATTTCACGCGGGCCTGCCAACGCGACATCGCCATGCGGATCTCCGGCCACATCTCATGTTCGAAGGGGAACGCGGCCTGCGCGCCCATCCGCGTCGACGTCGACGGCAGCGTCATCCACGACATCAGCGTCGCGCAGTTCGACCAGGATGGGCTCATCGTCCGCTACGACGCTTATTGGGGTCCGGGGGACATCGTGGGTCCGGACCCGAGCAGCGGCCGGCCCCTCTGACCATTCCGGCGACACAGCCCCCCACCCGCGACAAAGAGAGTTTCCATGGCCCTATCGTCCTCGTCCACGCAGAAGGAGAAGAACGAGC
>NZ_JBQCCN010000336.1:0-15880 GCF_051962185.1 Sphingomonas sp. | reverse complement strand
AGGCTGGCCTCGCCGATCGCCATTTCCTCGAACGCAACGCCCTCGCCCACTGCGGCGCGGACGACCGCGATCGTCGCCTCGGTGATCTCCGGCCCGATCCCGTCGCCGGGCAGCACCAACAGCCGCGTCATCGGCCGACCGCTTTCATCGCCACTTTCTCCCGTTGTTCGTTGGCGCGCGCGGCTTTTCGCGCCCGCTCGCGCCGCGTGCGCGAATACCAGAGCCACAATCCGCTCGCGGCCATGCCGACCAGGCTGAGCGCGGCGAACATCATGATCGCCTGCGTCAGCGTGCCGCCCCACAGGCCGGTATGCACGGTGTAGAGCCAGTCGAGGAACTCGGCGCCGCCGGACTGCGTGCCGGCGACATAATGCGCGAGCTCGCGGCCGTCGTAGCGATTGTAATAGACCTGCGTGGTACCGTCCGCGCGAATGGTGCGATTGCTGTCGAGGAACACCGCGACCACGCGCCCGCCGCTCGAGAAGCGCAACTGGCGGAACGCCGTGTCGCCATAGCTCGCCCTGGCGTGCGCGATCAGCGGATCGATCGCCACCATCTTGCCGCCATCGATCTTGGCGACCTTGGGCGACGGCCGGCTTTCGGTCTTCACTACCAGGTTCATCCCGCCGCGAACCTGTTCCTTCCACACCATCAGCACGCCGGTCGTCGCCGACACCAGCAGCACCAGTCCAATGCCGCCGCCGACCGCACGGTGCAGCGTACGCCAGCGCAGGTCGTTGCTGCCGTCGAGTTTGAGCCGGAATCCCTGCTTCAGCCGCTTGCGGCCGGGCCACCAGAACGACAGGCCGAACACGATCAGCACGAACAGCGAGAGCCCCTCGAACCCGATCAGCGTCTCGCCGATCGGGCCCGACAGCAATTGCTCGTGAATGTTGAAGATGAATTCGAGCGGCCAGGCGGTCATCGTGCCGTCGTGGACGACACGCCCGTCGAACGGATCGATCGCGGTCAGCCAGCGCGCCTTCCTGATCGTCGATTTGAAGATCACCGCCTGGTTGGCGGCATCGGGCCATTCGGCGCGCTGCAGATCGGCGTCGGGATGCGCGCGATGGAAAGCGTCGAGCAGCGCCTGCACCGGCAACCGCTCGGCGCGCGCCGGCACCACCAGCGCGGGCATGACGACCGGCTCGAGCGCATCGCGGAACGCCATGACCGCGCCGGTCAGGCCCTGGATCATGAGGAACAATCCGACCGTCAGGCCGAGCCAGCGGTGGAGCTTCAGATAAGTGGGTTTCTTGATCACGCTCGCCCGCAAGAAAGAGAGTCGGCCTCGGGGGATCGCCCCGCCGGCCCGTCGACGCAGCGATAGCAAATTTTGGACTATTGGCAACCAAAATACAAAATCATTGACGCTTCCCGGGGCGAGCGGTAACCGTTGGCGACGTTCCACCCCTCGTTTCCGGACCTTTCGTGGCCTCACCTTTTCCGTCTGTTGCCTCCCAATTTCCCGATGGCCTGCGCCGCGGTTCGCCGTCGAGCGCGCGGGTCGATTCGCGCGAGATCCTGGGGTTCATCGACGATGTCGAGGCGGCGGGGCTGGAGCTGCACGATGTGATGTTGTGGCGCGACGGATTGGTGGTCGCGGAGGGCTGGCACTGGCCGTACAGCGGCGACCGGCTGCGCATGACGCATTCGATGACCAAGAGCATCACCGCCTGCGCGATCGGCATGCTGGTCGATGCCGGCAAGCTGGCGCTCGACCAGAAGGTCGCCCCGCTGTTCCCCGAAGTCGAGATCGATCCCGACAGCCCGGCGGCGCGGATGACGGTCGAGGATCTGCTGACGATGCGATCGGGCCAGGGCACCGAAGTGTCTGGCTCGATCTGGCGCGGCATCGCGACGAGCTGGATCGCCGAATTCTTCCGCATCCCGTTCGATCACGAGCCGGGCACGACCTATGTCTATTCGAGCGCGGCGAGTTACATGCTGTCGGCGATCGTCACGCGCGTGACCGGCGAGACCTGTTTCGATTTCCTCAAACCCCGGCTGTTCGATCCGCTGGGTATCGCCAACATCCGCTGGGATGTCGGCCCCGACGGCATCAACCCGGGCGGCAACGGCATCAGCTTCACCACCGCCGACGGGCTCAAGATCGGCATCCTCCATGCCCAGAAGGGGCTGTGGCAGGGACAGCGCATCTTGTCGGAATGGTGGGTCGACCAGGCGACGCGGATCCATGCCGGCGAGCCGGGCGACCAATATGGCTATCATTGGGTGGTCGGCGACGGCTATTTCGCGATGCTCGGGGTGTTCGTGCAGATGGTCCGGGTGTTCCCGGGATCGAACGCGGTGCTCGCGTTCAACAGCGCGATGGACGAGAGCCGGGTCGTGCTGCCGCACCTCAATCGCCATTTCCCGGCGGCGTTCGTGGGCGGCACCGATGCCGCCGCCGACGCCGCATTGGCCGAACGCCTGACCGGGTGGAGCAAGCGCCCCGACTTCGTCTCGCTCGCGCCGGCCAATGAAGCAACCTTCGCCGGCCGCTGGGACGTGGCGCCGAACGACAAGGGATTGACCGGGATCGAGTTCGACTTCGGCCCCGAAGAGGCATGCGTCACGTTGCGCGACGGGGAAGGCGCGCATCGCGTCACCGCCGGTCGCGACGGCTGGGCGCTGGCGCCGACCTATTTGCCGGGCGCGGACATGCATCACGGCTATCGCATGGAAGACATGCCGGTCGCGGCCGGTGTGCGCTGGATCGCCGACAACCAGCTCGAATTGGTGGTCCATTATCTCGAAGCCGCGTTCCGCGACACGTTCGTTTTCACGGTCGATCGCGACCGGCTGGTGATGGAGCGCTCGGTCAACATCAATTCCGGCGCGCGGGCGTGGCCGACGCTGACGGCGGTGCGAGCGGAGTGATTTCCGTAAATCTCCTCTCCCTTTGGGAGAGGAAGGGACCCGCTCGGCGCAGCCGAGTGGGAAGGTGAGGGCAGGTTTGGAAACCTGACGCTGCCCTCACCCTTCCGCTGCCTCCGGCAGCTCCCTCCCTCTCCCAAAGGGAGAGGGAGACAATCCCCTACGGCACCAAGGTCGGCTTGGTCGACGGTTCCCACACGTCGCTGCTGGTTGCGACCAGGTCCTTCATGTTGCGCCACGTCCGGCGCCCCGGGATGGTCGACTGGCCGAGCACGACCGCGCGGGCGTAAGCGATGATGCCGTCCTGGACGCGCTCCTTTTCTTCCGCCGGCCAGGTCTCCCAGGCGTGCGGGCCGCGCACCACGACGAGGTCCTTGAGACCGTGGATCCGCTCGTACGAGGCGATCTCGCCCTCCAGCCCGTCGGCATAGCACCATAATCCGCGAGCGAAGAACGCGCTCGGCCATTTGCTCATGCCGGCCAAAATCGCCGAGCTCGGGAAGAAGACGATGTTATTTTCTTCCTCGATCCCGCCGATGAACAGGCCGCGATCGCGGCCCGGGCCACGGCCGTCGTCCTTGGGGCTGGTCTCGGATTCGAGATAGCCGACGCCGCTCGAGAAATCGGCGACCAGGATCGCGCCCTTGACGTGAGGGTCGCGGCGCGGCGCGGTGCAGGCGATCTTGGGCAGATCGTAGCTGCAATCCTTGTCGAAATTGATCGTCATCGCCCAGCCGCTCGCCATCGTGCCGCGCGAACTGCCCATGAAGAACACCGGCAGGCCGGCGCCCGAGGGGCCGCCATAGGCCGCCGCCGCCGCTTCCGCGCCGATGGTCAGCTTACCATCGGGGCCGAGCGCGCGCATGCCATCGCCGGTCCGGAGAGCCGCGACGATGTCGAGCAGGTCGTGGCCCTGCTGCAGCGTATTGGTGTCGCTATAGCCGCCCGAGATGCCGACGCCGCGGCGGTCCATCGCCAGCACGTCGAACCCGGCCTGATGCAGGCGATACCAGGCCTGACGCCAATAGCGCTCGCCCTGGACGCCGGTCCCGCCCTTTGGCCAGTCGTCGTCGGGGATGGTCACGCCGGTCTTGGGATCGACCTTGTAGGCGACGTCTCTGGGATCATCGAGCGCGGTGACGCGGTCGCCGCCGCCGCCGTTCATGATGATCAGCGCGCGCTTGCGCCCGCCCTTGCCGTCGTCGATGCCGGCGCCGCGAATGTACCAGCCGCGGATCTTGATATCGCCGGTCATCTTCATGCGGATGCGTTCATAGGCTTCGACCGGCGCGGTGAATTCGACGACATACGTGTCGCGATCGGCCGCCGCGATCGGCTCGTTATACGGCGCGCGGGCGAAGAAGGCCGGCCGGCGCACTTGGCTCAGATCGGTATCGCCGCCCTTCTCGTCGATCTTGCCGAGCAGGTAGCGGCCATGCGGGTCCTTGAGGCCATATTCCTTGTTCGGCGGATGGCGCTTGAGCACCTGGTCGTAGACGCGCTTGCGGCATTTCTTGTCGTGCTTGCACTTTTCCCAGCGCTCGCGGAGCTTCCGGTCGGTGAAATTGGCCACGTAGAAATCGCCGCGATAGCCCTTGGGCTTGTGCGCGCGCACCGTGGTGAAGGGAATGCAGGTCCGGGGTCCCGCCTTGGTCGGCAGGATATAGCCCGGCAGCTTCATGTCGCGATCGTAAGCGACATAAGCGGTGCAGTCGGTCGGCGGGAACATCGCGGCGTCGAGCCGCAGCGGCTTGTGGTCCTTAGCGGCGGCGGGGGTGGCGCAGGCCGCCGCCCCCAAGATCGCAAGCAACGCGACGACCCATTTCCTCATTCATTCTCTCCAGTCTTTATCGTCTGTTATCGGGGTAGATCGGCGAACCGCGCGGGCAGTTCGAAGCCGTGAGCGAAGCGGTCACCGGGCTCGGCGACGAATTCGGACCGCGCCGCGTAATAGGATCGCCCGGCGACGCGAACGCGCGATACCGCGCCGCCCGCGCGCTGCTCGTGCCGCGCCAGCGAGCCGGTGAAGCCTTCGCCCGAGACGCCGCGGATCTCGCATTGCTGCCCGACCGCCATCTCGCCGCGTGCGGCCGCCAGCGCGATCCGCGCGGTCACCCCGCTGCCGGTCGGCGAGCGGTCGATCTGTCCTTCGGCGAAGATGCAGAGATTGTAGCTGGGGCGACCGCCATGGGCGCCGAGCGGCACGTCGTCGGTCAGGATGGTGCCATAGAGCAAGGAGAGCTCGGGCTCGCTCGGGTGCTCGATCGCAATCTCCGCGCGGACCGCGTCGGTGATCGCCACGCCCGCCGCGACCAGGTCGGCCAATTGCGTGTCCATCAGCGGCAGACCGAGCCGCGAGGCGGGTAGGATCGCGTAATAAGCGCCGCCGAACGCAATATCGAAACCGACGCGGCCGAAGCCGGGCACGTCGACCTGCCGGTCGAGATGGCTGGCGAAGGACTCGACGCTCTCGAACGCCACGAGCGGGGTTCCGCCGTCGGCCGCCGCCTCCACCTCGACCTGCACCACCCCGCATGGTGCCTCGAGCCCGAAGCGCGCGCGGCCGTCGACCATCGCCACGCGCCCGGTGTCGACCGCCCAGCGGCCGATCGCGATCGTTGCGTGGCCGCACATCGTGCTGTAACCTTCCTGGTGCGTGAACAGCACTGCCAGGTCGGCGTCGGGATGGCACGGCGCGGTCGGGATGACGCCGTACATGCCGGCGTGCCCGCGCGGTTCGAGCATCAGCATCCGGCGGAGATCGTCGAACCGATCGAGCGCATCGCGGCGCTTCTCCAGGATCGTCGCGCCGACCAGATCGGGATAGCCGCGTTCGACGATCCGCACGGGCTCTCCGGCCGTATGCAGGTCGACGACATGGAGGATGCGGGCCTCAGCCACGATCGGTCTTTCCGAAAGACGGCGTCGAACGACGCGCGTGAACCAGCGCGGCCGCCGCGAGATCGGCAAGCGCGGTACCGACCGATTTGAGGATGGTGATCTCCTCCGCCGCGCCGCGCCCGGCGACGCGGCCCGCGCACAGGTCGGCGAGCGATCCGATGACATCGTCCGGCGTGATGATTCCGTTTGCGATCGGCCCGGTCAGGTCGCCCGTCTCGGTCAGCGCGGCGCGCGTGTCGACATAGATCCGACCGCGCGCGAAGCAGGCGTCGTCGGCCTCGCGCATCTCCGGCGTGAAGCTGCCGATCAAGTCGAGATGCGTGCCGGGAGCAAGCCATTCTCCCTGGATGATCGGCGCGGTCGATGGCGTGGCGCAGGTGACGATGTCGGCCTCCCGAGCCGCCGTTTCGAGCGACCTCGTCGCCTCAGCGTCGAAGCCTTGCTTCCGCAACTCCGCCGCGAGCCGCTCCGCCTTGGCGACGTCGCGATTCCATATCGCGACCTGGCGGATCGGGCGAACCGCGGCGTAGGCCAGCGCGGCGAGCGCGGCGATCTTTCCCGCGCCGACGACGAGCAATCTGCTCGCGTCCCGGCGCGCGAGAAATGTGGCCGCCAGCGCCGACGCCGCGATGGTCCGGCGTGCGGTAATCTCGTTGCCGTCGAGCAATGCCAATGGCGCGCCGGTCGCGGCGTCCGCGAGCAGGTAGGTGCTGTGGACGCTCGGCACGCCGCGCGTATTATTGGCGGGATGGATGGTGGCGATCTTGGTGCCGAGCAGATCGGCGTTCCACGCCGGCATCAGCAACAGGACGCCATCGCCTTCGGGATGATGGATATGGTGATGGTGTCGCCCCGGAACTGTCGCATCGCCGGCAAACGCGGTCCGGAGCGCGGGGATCAGGGCATCGAACGGCAAGGCGCGGCGCGTTTCCGCCGCGCCGACCACGACAATGGCGCCGCGTTCCGCGCCTTTTTCCTCTCCAGCCTTGCGGTCGCCCAATAGCATCGTCGCCGTCGCTCCCGATCACGCGGCAACTTTGTCCTATTGAATTTAAAAATACAACAGCTTTATCTAGGTTGGCGTGTCGTGCCGCGAACCTCGATCGTCATGCCGGGCTCGTTCCGGCATCCGACCAACCGCGTCGGATTCCATGGAGGCTCGATCTTTTCCGTGACCCTCGTTGGACCCGGAACAAGTCCGGGGTGACGTTCGCTGCACGCCACCGTTCCGCGGAGTATGCTGGCTAGACCGTCGCCTCGACGTCGCGCGCCATCACCAGATGCGCCTTCATCAGATCGTGCGCCTTCTGGTTATCGCCAGCCTCGATCGCATCCATGATCTCGAGATGCTCGTCGATCGAATCGACCACGCGCTCGGCGCCGTTGATCCACTGGATGTTCATGAACGAGCGCAGCTTGTTCTGGCGCTGCACCGCGTCGAGCAAATAGCGATTGCCCGAACAGCGCGCGAGCCCTTCGTGGAAGTCGGCGTTGATCGCGAACAATTCGACCGCCAGCGTGTCGCGCCACTTGCGCTTGCGAAAGGCGAGATGCTCGGCACGGCTGCGGTCGAGCCAGTCGCGGTCGAGCTCGAAAGTGGATTCGAGCAGTCCTGCCGGCTCGACAACGGCGCGGAAGGCGTAGCTGTCGGCGCGCGCGCGGCCCGAATTGATCGGCAAGGTGAACGACCAGCCGTTGCCCGGCTTGCGCTCGACCAGCCCCAATTCCGCAAGCTGGCGCAGCACGCGCACCACTGTCGGCAATTTGGCGTCGAACAGCCGCGCGACCTCGAGCTGGCTGCACTGATCGGGCATCCGCCCCTGGTTGCGCGCCTCGGCGATGGCGATGAAGAGCCGCTGGTCCTCCTCATCCTCGGGATTGGCGACCTCGATGTCGGGCGCCTCGGTGATCGGCCCGCGCAGCACATAGCCGCGATTGGCGCGCGCCTCGACCGCGCCCTGGTCGGCGAGCAATTTGAGCGCGCCGCGAACCGGCGTCCGCGACACGTCGAAATGGCGGCAGAGATCGAGTTCGACGAGGTGATGGCCGGGCCCCGCGCCTTGTTCCTTGAGCATCCGGAGGATCCGCGCGGCGAGGTCCGCCTGCAGCCGACTGGCGCGTGGCGGCGCCTTGTCGCTGTCCATTTTCCGCGCTGCCGCTCCCGCCATTTTCCCTCGATCTTTCACAAATTCAGCCGATCCCATGGATTACACTTTCGCGCTCAAGGATGCAAAAGGAAGCACGGCGCTCGATCGGCCGCCCTGCCACCGGCCGGAGCCGTAAGAATTGGATTTGTTTTTTTAAATTCAATAGTGCAATAACAATGTTCGAAACTCGCTCCGGGAGCCCGGAATGCGCACGCTTCTCGTCTGTATCGGCGCCGTCCTGTTGATCGCCGCCGACCGCCCCTTGATACCCTGTCCGTTGCGTGAAGCGACAACGCCCGGCGGCGCGATCGGGTACCGCGATTGCGGGCGCGGCGATCCGGTCATGATCATCCCCGGCGGACCGGGCCTCGATGCCGCTTATGTCGACGGCCTCGCCCGGATGGTGACCGCATCGGGGCATCGCGCGATCGTGATCGAGCCGCGCGGTACCGGCGCCTCGCGCGCCGCGATCGGCGACGGCAGCCGTCTGACCGTCGCCGGCAGCGTCGCCGATGTCGAGGCGGTGCGCGCTGCCGCCGGGATCGGCCGGATCACGATCCTCGGCCATTCGTTCGGCGGCGCGGTCGCCCAGGCCTATGCCGCCGCCCATCCCGACCATGTTGCCGCGCTGATGCTGATGGATTCGGTCGGCCCCGAGATGAAATCCGCGGTCCAGCTCGACGGCTGGCGGCGACGGCTGACGCCCGACGACCTGGCGCGATACGACGCGGCGCGGGCCGGCGGCGACCGGATCGCCGCGATGAAGATCAAGTTCCGCGCGAGCTTCTATCACCCCGCACGCGGCACGGCCTTCATCGATAGCCTGACCAACGACCGGATCCATCTCGACGTCATGCGGCTGTCAGATTCCTATCAGCGGGACTATCGCATCGCGCTCGCCACCGCCCGCTTCCCGGTGATGATCCTGGCCGGCGATATCGACTGGATCAGGGGCAATGAGCCGGCGCTCACCGCAACCTATCCGCGGGCGCGGCTGATGGTCATCCCGCATGCCGGGCATTTTCCCTGGGTGGATGCGCCCGCGGCGACACGCCGTATCCTCGATCGCGCGCTCCGCCGGCCGCTGGACGCCGGGATTCGCAAAAAAGGCCGGAACGGCGAACCGCTCCGGCCCTGAAGGGACGAGGGAGCGTGGTGCTCCGCCCCTCGCCGCTGACGATCATTGGCGGTCCGCCGTGGGAACGGACGGCATCGCGTTGCTTCCCGCCACTGGCAATCGCGCGCGATCGACGACTAAGCCGCGATGCATCACCATCGCGATGTCCTCGGTGGCGTCGATATCCTTGCAAGGATCGCTGTTGAGCAGCACGAGATCGGCGATCTTGCCCGGTGCGATGCTGCCGAGCTCTCGGTCCTGACCCAGGAAAGTCGCCGCGTTGAACGTGGCGATCCGGATGATCTGGAGCGGCGACAGCCCGGCCTGACGGAGCAATTGCATCTCGCGATGCGACGACGCGCCCGAGGCGAGGTCGGTGCCGAGCGCGGCCACGCCGCCGGCGCGGACGATCCGGACGATGTTGCGCATCTCCGTCGGCAGCATCCGCTCGCGCCACGCCGCGACCGGCATGCGCAGGAACTGGTCGCGCTGTCGCGTGCGCAAGCGGGTTCGCTCGGCGTCGGTCAGGACCAAGGCGTAATCGGGCCGGTCGAGAAATTCGGGGTGCCGCATCAGCCGGCCATATTGGTCGGCGACCGCCAGCGTCGTCGCGAACGGAATGCGCCGTCCCGCGACCAGCCGGACGAAGTCGTCACTCTCGGCTTCGGCCCAGACCGGATGCGCCAGCCCGTCGGCCCCGGCGGCGATCGCGTTGCGCGCATCCGATTCGCGCGCGACGTGCACCACCACCCGCAATCCATGGCGATGCTCGTCGTCGACGATCGCGCGCATGACTTGGGTGGAAAGCTCGTTGGCGGAGCTCTGCCCGCCGAAGCCGCCGCCGTCCTCGACCATCTTGATCAGGTCGGGATGCTCTTCGGCGCGATGCCGCGCGAGCAGCAGCGGATCGGCGGAGCTGACGGGAATGCCGATATCGATGTTCCGTCCGCCGGGCGCGGTGAACAGGCGCCCGACGATCAGCACCCGCGCAGAGACACGCGGGTCGGCGTCGCGCAGGAGCTGGACCGTGCCGGGGAGATTGCCGAGGTCGGCGACGGTGGTGAAGCCCAATGCGAGATAGCCCGCCAGCGTGGCCCGCGCGGCGGCGAGGTCCATGCTGTGCTTCTTGCCGTCCGGCCCGGTATCGCGGAGGTGGATATGCGCGTCGATCATGCCGGGCATGAGATATTTGCCGCGGCCGTCGATGATCCTGGCCTTGCCGATCGGCAGCCGCGCCCCGCCGATCGCGACGATCCGTTCGCCGTCGATCAGCACGGTGCGATGCGCGACTCCCGGGCGCCCGGTCCCGTCGATGACCGTGACGTCGCGGATAGCGTAGCTATCGGCCATGGCCGGCGACAAGCCCAGCGAGAGCGCCGCAAGCGCGGCACCATATTTCCCGCCCCGCCGTATCGATCGCATCGCTTTCATCGCCTTCGTCATCTCCGGTCGGCCCCCTACGGGCGCGCGAAGTGAAAACAAAAAAGACCGGAAGCGCATGGCGCTCCCGGTCTCATGGTCTTCGTCAAATGCCCCTCAATATTGGAAGGCGAGCGAGAATTTGACCGTGCTCGGGAGCGATTCCGCGAGCGCGCCGGCGCCGACTGCCGCCCAATAGCGCTTGTTGGTGATGTTCTGGCCGTTGACTCGGGCGATGAGCTTGTGGCCACCCAGCTTGAACTCGTACGAGGCGCCGATGTCGAAGGGTGTATAGGGATCGGTAAACGCCGTGTTGGTGTCGTCGACCGCCTGTTTGCCGGTGTGGAACGCCCCGGCCGATACCTTCAGGCTCGGCGTCAACCACGACAAAGTATATTCGCCCGACAGCGACCAGCTGACATCCGGAGTCCCACCCGGGACGGTGTGCAGCGACGCCGCATTGGCAGCCTGGAAGGTCCGGGCCTTGAGCAGCATCAGCGTGGCGTTGACCGCCAGGTCCCTGGTCAGGTAACCGCCCACGCTGCCCTCGAACCCGCGATAGGTCTGGGTCGCATCGCCGAAACCATGCAGCAGACCGGTCGACGGGTCGATACGTTCGTTATACGCACCCTCTCGCTTGATATCGAAATAAGCGAGCTGAATGAGCAGGTTCTTACGTGGCTGCAGCTTGAGGCCCGCCTCGTAGAGCGTGCTCGAGATCGGCGGGAAGACGGTCTGCGCATTGTCGACGTTATTCGACGCGATCGCATTCTCTTCCAGGCCCTGGATATAGGTGCCGTAGACGCTCGCCCATTCTGCCGGCTTGACGATCACGCCGCCCGACACCGCGGTCGGCTTCACTTCGTACGGCGCCTTGGTGCTGAGATTGGTCGAACCGTCATTGGTATAATCCGTGACGCGCACGCCGCCGGTCAGGTGGACGATGTTCTTGAAGCTCAGATCGTCGAACGCATAGAGGCCCTTGTCGTCGATCGTCGACGGGATCGGGCGCGTACCCAGCACGGCATTGGGGTTGGGGACGATGATCGGATTGAGGAAATTGTCCGCCGGGATCACCGTCCGCGGCGTTGCCGGCGAACCCGCCAGGCTGCGCAGCGATCGAGAAGCGCCCAGCAGGACGCTGTTGGTGATGTCCCCGGTCGTGATCTTGCCATGCACCTCCACCGCGTAGCTGATATTCTCATAGCCAGCGGTCTGAATCCGGGTGCCGAACCGGACCACGCCCGCACCGAAGGTCGGGCTGCCAGGCGTCACCGACGCATTGTAGGCGTTGATCTGCGCCTGGGTGTTCAACGCCGTTATGTTGGCGGGCACGAAACCGGGGTTGTAGCGGAAGCGGTTCAGGTGCGAACGGCCCCAGTACGCGGTGACGTCCCAGTCCTTGGTGAACTTCCACACGCCCTTGAACAGCATGTTGAGCTCTTCGGTGCGGTTATTGTCCCAGTCGAGCCCGCCGATATTCTTGCTCGGGTCGAGATAGGCGAGCGGCGGAAGCTTGGTCGCGCCGTTCGGGATGATGAAGGTCGCCGGCTCGACGATACTGCGCTTGAACCATTCGAGATCGGCCGACAGCGTCAGTTTCGAGGTCGGCTTCACGTCGAACGTGCCCGACGCCAGATAGCGGTCGCCCTTGGCGAAGGTGATGCCGGTATCCTGGTGCGCGGCGACGCCGTTGATGCGGAAGCCGAAGATGCCGAACGTGTCGCCGACGTCGAGATGGCCGCCATAGCCGCCATTGGCATCACCGAACGCGCGCACGCCGACGTAAAGCTCCGGGGTCGCCCGCTTCATCACGAAATTGACGATGCCCGAGGGCGGCGAGAAGCCGTAATAGATCGCCGAGGCGCCCTTCAGGATCTCGACGCGATCCTTGTCCTCGAGCGGGAAAGCGGTCGACGACAGGATGTTGAGCGTGCCGTCGAGCTTGTAGCTCGACCGCGTGTCGACGGTGATGCCGCGGATCGTGAGGTTGTTGTAGCTCGCCGGGCCGACGCCCGACGACGACACGCCGGCGGTGTTGCGCACCGCGTCGATCAGGTCGACCGCCTGCTGCGACTTGAGCAAGGCGTCAGGAATGACCGATACGGTCATCGGGATGTCGAGGATCTTGGCGTTGCGGAAGCTGCCCGATTGCGCGGTGTCGGTGCCGAACTGGTTGTTGCGCTCGCCGGTGACGACGATGTCCTCTTGGGGCTGGCCGGCATTGGAGGATTGCGGATCGGCAGCTTGCCCGTTCGTCGGCGGTGCATCGGTCGACTGAGCGAACGCGACGCCCGGCATGGCGCACGATACCAGGACCGACGTTCCCAACAGCAAAACACGCGAAAGCTTCATGCTCGTCTCACTCCCCTGGCTCGGCGCCCAAGCGCCCTGCTCACCGACCTCTTCGTGTCAGATTCGTGTATTTTCAGTATCAATAATGTTTAATTGTATTTTGTAAAGCCGAAAATACACACTATCCGTGCGCGGCCAGCGTCTCGGTCAGCGCGAGCGCCGGTGAGGCGGCCAGCAACCGCCGGGTGTAGTCATGCTCGGGCGCGGCGAACACCATGTCGGTCGGCCCTTGCTCGACGATCCGCCCGCGTTCGAGGACGATGACGCGATCGGCGATCTGCTCGACCACGGCAAGGTCGTGGGTGATGAACAGGCAGGCAAAGCCGCGGTCGCGCTGCAGCCGCTGGAGCAAGGTCAGCACCTGGAGCTGGATGGTGACGTCGAGCGCCGACACCGGCTCGTCGGCGACCACCAAACGAGGCTGCGAGACAATGGCGCGCGCGATCGCGACACGCTGGCGTTGCCCGCCCGACATCTGGTGCGGGCGGCGCTGCTCGAACCCGGCGAGCCCGACATCGTCCAGGGTCGCGCGCACGCGCTCGCGCCGCTCGGCCGCGCTCACTCCGGGGACGTGACGCAACGCGGCGCCGACGATCTCGCCGATCCGGAGATGCGGCGGCAGTGACGAGAAAGGATCCTGGAACACCAGTTGCGCATCGCGGCGAAAGGCGCGCTCGCCGGCGCGGCCGAGCGTCGCGATGTCGTTGCCGTCGAACAGGATGCGGCCGCCGGCCAGCGGCTTCAGTCCCAAGGCGGCGCGGCCCAGCGTGGTCTTGCCCGACCCGCTCGCCCCGACCAGAGCGACGATCTCGCCCTCGCGAACGTCGAGCGTGACGTCGTCGATCACCCGCTTCGGGGCGCCCGCACGGAGCAGCCCCGGCTTGCCGGGATAATCGACCCGCGCATTCTCGATCCGAAGCAGCGTCGCCGCATCGGCGGGAATCGCGGCGCGCGCGCCGTCCTTGCGCGGCAGCGAGCCGACCAATTTGGCGGTATAGGGATGTTTGGGTCGCGCCAGCACCTCGGCGGTCACGCCTTCTTCGACCAGCACGCCCTTTTCGAGCACGATCACGCGATCGGTATATTCGGCGACCAGCCCGAGATCGTGGGTGATGAGCAGCAGCGCGGTGCCCATCTCGCGAGTCAGCGCGACCATCAATTGCAGCACCTCGCGCTGGCTGAGCGTGTCGAGCGCCGTGGTCGGCTCGTCGGCGATCAGCAGCCTGGGCTGGAGCAGCAGCACCGAGGCGAGCATGATCCGCTGCCGCATGCCGCCGGAGAATTCGTGCGGATAGCGCGCCAGACAGGTTTCCGGATCGGCGATCTGCACCCGCGCCAGCATGTCGATGCTGCGCCGCCGGACCTCGGCATCGTCGAGCCCGCGATGGAGCTTGAGCCCCTCCCCCAATTGCACGCCGATCGGCAGGGCCGGGTTGAGCGAGGTCATCGGCTCCTGGAACACCAACCCGACTCCGGCGCCGCGCACCGCGCGCAAGCTATGGTCGCCGAGCGCGGTCAGTTCGCGTCCCTCGAAACGGATCGCCCCCGACACGCGGCGCAGTCCCGGCGCGAGCAGCCCGGGAATGGCGCGCGTCGCCAGCGTCTTGCCGCTGCCCGATTCGCCGACTATCGCCAGGCGCTCGCCGGCGGCGACGGCGAAGCTCAATCCCTCGAGCAACACCCGGTCGCCCGCCTCGATCCGGAGACCTTCGATGGTAAGAAGCGGCTCGGCCATCAATTGTCTCGCGGGTCGAGGCGATCGCGCAGCGCGTCGCCGAGCATGTTGATGCCGAGCAAGGTCGCGACGATGCACAGGCCGGGCGCGATGCTGAGCCAGCTCGCGGCGTACATATAGGGTCGCGCCGAAGACAGCATGTTGCCCCAGGTCGGCAAGGGCGGCGGCACGCCGACGCCGAGGAAGCTCAACGCGCTTTCCGACAGCACCACCCAGCCGAACAGGCTGGTCGCCAGCACCAGGATCGGCGGCAAAGCGTTGGGCAGCACGTAGCGCCACATCGTGTAGAGCGCGCTGTCGCCCGCGACCTTCGACGCCTCGACATATTCACGTTCGCGGATCGAAATGACCGAGCCGCGCACCACGCGGATCGTCGCGGGAAGATAAGCGACGGCGAGCGCGATGACGATGCTGCTCTGGCTCGATCCCAGCACCGCGATCAGCGCGAGCGCCAGCAGGATGCCGGGAAAGGCGAGCAGGGCGTCGCTGAAGGTCATCAGCACGCGCTCGGTCCAGCCGCGCAGGAAGCCGACCACCAGGCCCAGCGCGGTCCCGGCGACGATCGAGATCGCCACCGTCTCGATCGCGATCAGCGAGCTGATCCTGGCGCCGAGCATCGCGCGCGAGGCGACGTCGCGGCCGAACTCGTCGGTGCCGAGCCAATGCGCCAGCGACGGCGCCGCCACCGTATGGTCGAGGTCGATAGCCAGCGGATCATAGGGCAGCCAGACGAAGCCGAGCAGCACCACGCCGAGCAACAGCGCGACCAGCCCGAAGCCGAGCAAGGAATGCATCGAGCGCTTCATTCGACGGTCACGCGCGGATCGAACAGCGGATAGAGCAGGTCGACGATCAGGTTGACGACGACATAGATGATCGCGGTGAACAACAGGCAGCCCTGCACCACCGGATAATCGCGGCTGAGCACGCCGGTCACCATCAACCGCCCGAGCCCGGGCAAGGTGAACACCGTTTCGATCACCGCGATGCCGCCGAACAGCCGGCCGAGCGTCAGCCCAACCAAGGTCAGGGTCGGCGCGAAGGCATTGGGGAAGACGTGGCGCGCCAGCACCGTCCGCTCGCTCAGCCCCTTGGCCCGGGCATGGGTGACGTAATCGAGCCGCAACACGTCGATCGCGCTCGACCGCATCATCCGGATCAGCACACCGCTTTCGGAGATCGTCAGCGTCGCGATCGGCAGGATCAGGAACAGCATCGCGCCCCACGGGTCCTCCGAGAACGGCACGTACCCGACCACCGGCAGCCAGTGCAGCCACACGCCGAACACCAGCAGCAGCAACAGCCCGAGCCAGAAGCTCGGCACCG
>NZ_JBQCCN010000335.1:0-4167 GCF_051962185.1 Sphingomonas sp. | reverse complement strand
TCATTCACTCTGAAGAGAATTAGTATTGCAAGCGCCCGCGCTTTGCGTCACGTTGCGATCATCGACGCCGGAGAGCGTCATGCGATGTGGTGGGAGGATCGAATGAAGGCTTATGCTTGCTGGCTGGGCGCATCGGCGCTCGCGCTGTGCTGGAGCGGCAACGCCGCCGCCCAGACCGCGCCCGCGACGCCGGCGCCGCAGGATAACGGCACCGCCGCGACCGATAATGGCGATGCGCCCGGCGATATCGTCATCACCGCGCAGCGCCGCAACGAAGATCTGATGAAGACCGCGGTGTCGGCCTCCGTGTTGACCGGTACGCAGCTCGAGAACAAGGGCGTGGTCAATGTCGACGCGCTGCAATTCGCGATGCCCAGCGTCGTCGTCAACAATTTCGGCCAGGGTAACGATTTCAACGTGCGCGGCATCGGCAAGGCCGAGCACAACACCCAGACCACGACCGGCGTGATCACCTATCGCGACGGCGTGCCGACCTTCCCCGGCTACGTCCAGGGCGAGCCTTATTACGACATCGCCAACATCCAGGTGCTGCGCGGGCCGCAGGGAACGATCGTCGGCCAGAACGCGACCGGCGGCGCGGTGTTCATCAACACCAACGACCCGATCATCGGCGGCGGCTACCGCGGCTATGTCCAGCTTCAGTATGGCAATTACAACGACGCCGGGGCGCAGGGCGCGCTCAACATCCCGGTCAGCGACACGTTCGCGGCACGCATCGCGCTCTATGGCGAGCGGCGGGACGGCTATTACAACGTTACCGGGCCGACCGGCGCCAAGTTCAACGACGCCAACAACAAGCTCGGCCTCGCCGCCGGGCGGATCAGCTTCCTGTGGAAGCCCGATCAGCATTTCTCGGTCCTGTCCAAGACCGATCTCGGCTATCTCGATTTCGGCGCCTATCCGGCGAGCCCCTATCTCAACAATTTCAGGACGCTGCCGGGCACGTCGACGCCCAATCCCAATTACAGCGACCTGCTCGACATCACCGCCAATTATCCGCAGGGCGCGCGCGACAAGTTCGTCCGCTCGATCCTGAAGATCGAATACGACACCGATAACGGCACCAAGTTCCGCTCGGTCACCGGCATCCAGAACGCCAATACGATGTACAAGGCCGACCTCGACGGCACCGCGACCGGCGATGAGACCTTCTTCGACAGCGTGGACGAGACCCAGTTCAGCCAGGAATTCAACATCATCTCACCCGACAACCAGCGGGTGACCTGGTTGCTCGGCGCGTTCGGGCTGTGGAACACTTACGTCTTCCCCGCGCCGTACGACAATTTCACCATCGACGTCTGCCATTCGCTCAACCTCGCGGCGTGCAAATACCAGCTCAAGGGACGCAATCCCGAGCGCAACCTGGCGCTGTTCGGCCAGATCGGCTTCAACATCACGAACAACCTCAAGCTCGAGGCGGGTGGCCGCTACACCGCGAGCCGGTCGATCAATCACGTCGATGTCCTGCAATACGGGCTCTACATTCGCGACGACCAGGAAGTCACCTCGAACAACTTCTCCTACAAGGTGTCGCTCGGCTGGAAGGCGAGCTCGAGCCAGTATCTCTATGCGTTCGTCGCCAGCGGGTTCCGTCCGGGCGGGCTCAACGTACCGGTCGGGCTGGGCTTGCCCGCGCCGTTCAAGCCCGAGACGGTGACGTCGTACGAAGCCGGCTGGAAGGGCAATTTCCTAGGCGGCAAGCTGCGCACCACGCTGACCGGTTTCTACAACGATTACCGCAACTTCCAGGTCATCATCGGCTATCCGACCTATCCGACCTTCGGGATCGAACTCAACGTTCCCGGCAAGACCAAGATCTATGGGTTCGAGGGCGAGATCGAATTCCACAGCGGGGGCTTCTCGTTCGATGCCGGGATCAACGTGCTCCACAGCGAACTCGGCACCTTCTATGCGAGCGACCCGCGCGTTCCCGCCACCGGCGCCTGCGATCCGTCGACGGGGAGCCCGACGCACGCCGCGAACTGCGTCAACTTGAACGGCCGCGAGCAGACCTATGCGCCGAACTTCACCTTCAATGTCGGCGCGCAATACGAGATCCCGGTCGGCACCAGCGACAAGATCATCCCGCGGGTGAATTTCGGCCATATCGCGCCGCAATGGGCGACCCTGTTCGAGAATCCCGCGCTGGGCGACCGGCTGGGCGAGCGCAACGTCCTCAACGCCCAGCTCGCCTGGCAGCACGGCAAATGGACCGTCACCGCCTACGCCACCAACCTGATCGACCAGCATTATGCCGGAGCGCTCAACAGCGGGCTCTATTTCGCCGGCCCGCCGCGGCAATACGGCATCAAGTTGCTCAAGACCTTCTGATCCCCGACTGGCCGGGCGCGCACGGAGAGCTTCGCGCGGGTGCCCGGCCTTTTCCTTCCCGTCTCTTCCGAAAGGCGTCATGCAATCCTACGGCCTGACCATAGACAAGTTCCTGGATCACGCCGCCAAGTGGTTCCACGACAGTGCGATCGTCGGCGCGGAAGCCGGGCAGGTCGTGACGCGGAGCGACTATGCCGGGCTGCGGGCGCGCAGCAACCGGATGTCGGGGGCGCTGGCCGCGCTGGGGATGAAAGAGGGCGATCGCGTCGCGACGCTCGCCTGGAACACCCCGCACCATCTCGAACTCTATTATGCGGCGATGGGCATCGGCCTGGTCTGCCACACGCTCAACCCGCGGCTGACCGCGGCGCATCTCGCCGCGATGATCGACGAGGCCGAGGACCGCGTGCTGGCGGTTGCCGCCGATCTCGCGCCGCTGGCACGCGAGCTCGCTGGCATGTGCCGGTCGATCGAGCATATCGTGGTGCTCGACGCCCTGGCGGCCGACGGCGACGCGCTGGGCGCCGGGCGGGCGCAGGTCTGGACCTATGAGGCCTTGCTCGAAATCCACGGCGCGGAGACCGAGTGGGGTGCGTTCGACGAGAATGCGCCGGCCGGGCTGTGCTACACGTCGGGGACGACGGGCAGCCCCAAGGGCGTCGTCTATACGCATCGCTCCAATTATCTCCACACGCTGCGCGCGCTGCAGGCCGACGCGTTCGCGCTGACGGCGCGCGACGTGCTGTTGCTCGCGGTGCCGATGTTCCACGCCAACGGCTGGGGGCTGCCGTTCGCCGCGCCCGCGGCGGGGACGCAATTGGTGCTGCCCGGCCGCACCATCGACGGCCCCAGCCTGGCGCATCTGATCCGCGACGAGGGCGTGACCATCGCGGTCGGCGTGCAGACGGTGTGGCTGGCGCTGGCCGATCATGTCGAGGCGACGGGGATCGCCCTGCCCAGCCTGAAACGCGTGGTAATCGGTGGCTCGACTTGCCCCGACGCGCTGATCAAGCGGCTCGAGGAGAAATTGGGCGCCGAGGTGCAGACCAGCTGGGGAATGACCGAGCTGTCGCCAGTCGGCACGATCGCGGCGCCGGGCTCGGCCGACCCGGCGCGCGGCTCCGGCCGGCCGCCGATGGGGCTCGACCTCAAGCTGACCGACGCGGACGGGCGCACCTTGCCCGAGCAGCGCGGAGTGCAGGGCCATCTCAAGGTCAAGGGCGCGAGCGTGCTCGACCGCTATTTCCGGGCCGAGAGCGACGCGCTCGACGCGGAAGGCTATTTCGACACCGGCGACCTCGCGACGATCGACGCGGCCGGCAACCTGACGATCGGCGGCCGCTCCAAGGACCTGATCAAGTCGGGGGGCGAATGGATCAATCCCAACGAGATCGAGACGATCGTCGGCACCCATCCGGCGGTGCGCCACGTCGCGGTGATCGGCCGCGTCGACGCCAAATGGGGCGAACGCCCGGTGCTGATCGTCGAGAGCGAGGGCAAGGCCGACGCGCGCTCCCTGCTCGACCTGTTGCGCGGCAAGGTCGCCGATTGGTGGATCCCCGATCGCGTCGCCGAAATCGCCGCGATGCCGCTCGCCGCATCGGGCAAGATCGACAAGAACCGGCTGCGCGCGGATTACGAGGCGGGGAAGATTCCGGCGGTGGCGATGGGGCGGTAGGGCCGATCAGATTCCCCTCCCTGCAAGGGAGGGGTTAGGGGTGGGCGAGCAGCGGGGGGGGGGCGAATGCCCCTCCCCAGGCGTTTTTGGGTAGGGGTTTTTGTGTTTTGTGGGGCCGGCCCCCCCCCCCCCCCCCC
>NZ_JBQCCN010000334.1:0-15202 GCF_051962185.1 Sphingomonas sp. | reverse complement strand
GCTCCCCGGCAAACCGGCAAAACCGATTGCCGCCACCGGCAAGTCTTTGCCGCTTTCCCCTGCCGCAGGAGGCAAAACCGCCTCCCAGCGGCAATTGGCACGCCCCTTGCTGACCTCTCGCGCAGGATTTTCACGCGAGGTACGGCGATGGCCGACGACACTCTGGTCGGGATACATGGGGCGGCGCTCGAAGTGCGCGGGCAGCGCATGGGCGTGCTCGCGTCGAACATCGCCAATGCCTCGACCCCGGGGTTCAAGGCGCGCGACATCGATTTCCAGCAGGCGCTGTCGGCAGCGACCGCGCCGGGCGGCCTCGGCGACAACGGCCTCGCGAGCGCGACCAAATATCGCGTGCCGCTGCAGCCCAGCCTCGACGGCAACACCGTCGACCTGTCGACCGAGCAGACCGCGTTCGCCGAGAACGCCGTCCAATACCAGACGACCTTGTCTTTCCTGAACGGGCGGATCGGCCAGATCACCCGCGCGCTGAGGGGCGAATAATCATGGGCAGTGGACCGCTGACGATCTTCCAGGTCTCGGGCCGCGCGATGAGCGCGCAGCTCGTGCGCCTGAACACGACGGCCTCCAACCTGGCCAATGCCGGGTCGGTCGCGAGCTCGCCCGATACCGCTTATCGCACGATCAAGCCGGTGTTCCGCACCAGCTTCGACAAGGCGTCGGGCATGTCGACGGTCGACGTCGAAAGCGTCGTCACCGCCGGCGAACAGCCCACCAAACGCTACGACCCTACCAACCCGGTGGCCGACAAGGACGGCAATGTCTGGGAGTCGGCGGTCGATGAGACGCGCGAACTGGTCGACATGATGGAGACCAGCCGCAGCTACCAGAACAATGTCGAGGTCATGCAGACAGCCAAGTCGCTGATCCTCGATACCCTCAAGCTCGGGAAGTAACCGATGACCTCGACTTTCGACACCACGCTCGCCAATCTCGGCATCTCGCGCACCGGAACGTCGACGCCGACCGTCGCGCCGGCCGGTTCGGGATCGCAGACGCTCGGCCAGGCCGACTTCCTGAAGCTGATGACCGCGCAGATGCAGAATCAGGATCCGTTCAACCCGGTCGACAACACCCAGATGGTCGCCCAGATGGCGCAATTCTCATCGCTGTCGGGCATCTCGCAGATGAACACGACGCTGCAGTCGATCGCCGACAAATTGACCGGCACCTCCGCCAGCGACGCGATGGCCTATGTCGGCAAGACCGTGCTGACGCCGGGCGACACCGCCTTCGGTCGTACCGCCGGCGGCATCGCCGGGGCTGTCGAACTCGACAGCGCGGCGAGCGACGTCAAGGTCACCATCCAGGACCAGAGCGGCAACGTCCTCAAGACGCTCGATCTCGGCGCTCAGTCCAAAGGCACCGCGACGTTCGATTGGGACGGCAAGACCGACGCCGGCGCCGATGCCGGCGCGGGGCCCTTCAAGGTCGTCTCCAACGCCAATGCGGGCGGCGCCACGGTGGGAAGCCACACCTTGGTCTGGGCGCCGGTCACCTCCGTCTCGATGCCCTCGTCGGGCAATCCCGTCCTCAATGTCGCCGGTATCGGCAACGTCGACCTCTCCGACGTTCGCCAGATCGGCTGATCCACCCCATTCCCCAAGGAGCCTGAACCATGTCCTTCTACACGTCGCTTTCCGGCCTCAACGCCGCCCAGACGCAGATGTCGACGATCTCGCACAATCTCGCCAACGTCGACACCAACGGATTCAAGAAGAGCGTCACCGAATTCGCCGACGTCATCGCGTCGAGCGTCAATCTGTCGCCGACGATGATGGTCGGCGCCGGCACGATGGTGAAAGGCAACGTCCAACAGTTCAGCCAGGGCAATTTCATTCAGTCGTCGTCGGCGCTCGACCTCGCCATTTCGGGCGACGGCTTCTTCGCGATCAAGCCGCAGCTCAACGGCTCCAACGTCAATTACACCCGCAACGGCGGCTTCATGGTCAATCCCGACCATTATGTCACCGACGCGCAGGGCAATTACCTGCAGGTCTACCCGGTCGACGGATCGGGCGCGGTTGTCGCCACCGGCCTCGACCAGACCGTCAGCCTGCAGCTGCCGACCACCAGCGGCACGCCGAGCCCGACGCAGAACGTCGGCATGACCGTCAATCTCTCGGCCAGCGCCGCGGTACCCGGGACCGCCACCTTCGATCGCTTCGATCCGTCGAGCTACAACCAGTCGACCCAGACCACGGTTTATGACGCGTCGGGCAATCCGCAGACCATGACGACCTATTTCAAGCGCGAGACGACCGCCACGCCGTCGACCTGGTCGGCGTACAGCTTCATCGGCGACAAGCCGCTGACCTCGGGCGGATCGGATCACATCACGATGACGTTCGATTCGACCGGCGCCATGACCGCGCCGACCGGCGCCACCACGTTCGATCCGGTCACCCCGGCCGGCGCTGCCGCCGCGCAGACGATCAACTTCACGTTCGGCGCGGCCACCGCGCAGACCTCGACCGCCTTCAACATCGTGTCGCGCAGCGCCGACGGCAGCGCGGTCGGCCAGCTCCAGGGCGTGACCGTCGACGGCGACGGCACGGTCAAGGCGAGCTTCTCGAACGGCGACGTCAAGGCGCTCGGCAAGGTCGTGCTGGCGAACTTCACCAATCCGACCGGCCTTCGCCAGCTCGGCGATTCGACCTGGTCGGCGACCGGCCTGTCGGGGGCGCCGACGGTCGGATCGCCGGGCAGCGACGGTTTCGGCAATCTGATGTCGTCGACCATCGAACGCTCGAACGTCGACATCACCGAGGAACTCGTCAACCTGATCGCCGCGCAGCGCAATTTCCAGGCGAACGCCAAGGCGCTCGATACCGCCAGCCAGATCTCCGAAACGATCTTCAACATCCGCAGCTGATGATCGTGGGACGCAAGGAGGCTAACGCATGGACAAGCTGATCTACACCGCGGCGTCGGGGCTCAAGAGCCACATGGCGGCGCAGGCGGCGATCGCCAACAACATGGCGAATGCGTCGACGATCGGCTTCCGCGCCGAAAAGGTGAATTTCGACAGCCTGATGCTCAAGGGCCCGGGCTTCGACAGCCGCCAGCCGGCATCGGAGGAAGTGACCGATTTCGACCGCAGCGCGGGCGCGATCACGACCACCGGTCGCAATCTCGATATCGCCATCCCGGGCGACCAGTGGATGGCGGTGCAGGCGACCGACGGTACGGAAGCCTATACGCGCCGCGGCGACCTCAGCATTTCCGCGACGGGCGTCTTGGAGACCGGCGACGGTTTCCCGGTGATGGGGTCGGGGGGCCCCATCACCGTGCCGCCCGCGACCTCGGTGTCGATCGCGCAGGACGGGACGATCTCGATCATTCCGGTCGGCGGCGACGCCAAGAACCCGCAGGTCATCGACCGCATCAAACTCGCCAGTCCCAAGGGATCGCAGACGATCAAGGGGCTCGACAATCTGGTCCATGTGAAAGGCGGCGGCGTGCTGCCGACCGACGAGGATGCCAAGTGCATCTCGGGCGCGCTGGAACAGTCGAACGTCAACATGACGCAGGCGCTGGTCGACATGATCGAGAACCAGCGCAGCTACGAAGTGCAGGCCAATCTGATGAAGTCGGCCAAGGACATGGACGAAAGCGCCGCATCCGTGATGCGGATGCCGAGCTGAGGAGTAGAATGAGATGAGCAGCGCAGCGATGCACATCGCCCGCACCGGCCTGGATGCCCAGGACATGCGGATGCGGGTGATCTCGAACAACCTGGCCAACGTCAATACGACCGGCTTCAAGAAGGACCGCGCGTCGTTCGCGACCCTGTCCTATCAGACCGTCACCACCGCCGGCGCGCAATCGTCGAGCGACAGCAAATACGCGACCGGCCTCAACCTCGGCACTGGCGTGCGCATCCAGGGCACCTCGCGCGAGGATACCCAGGGCTCGATGCAGACCACCGGCAACAGCCTCGACATGGCATTGGACGGCGACGGCTATTTCCAGGTCCAGCTGCCCGGCGGCCAGCTCGGCTATACCCGCGCGGGCAATTTCTCGCGTTCGCCCGAAGGCTTGCTGGTCACCAACGAAGGCTATCAGGTGATGCCCGGGATCACCGTGCCCGAGGGCGCGACCCAGATCACCGTCGGCACCGACGGCACCGTCTCGGCGACGATCGCCGGCCAGACCGAACCGAGCGTGCTCGGCCAGCTCCAGGTCGCGACCTTCCCCAATCCGGGCGGGCTGCAGTCGAAAGGCGACAACTATCTGCTCGAAACCGCCGCGTCGGGCGCCGCCAATCTCGGCGTTCCGGGCGAGGACGGCCGCGGCATGGTCCGCCAGGGCATGCTCGAGGCGTCCAACGTCAACGTCGTCGAGGAGCTGGTCGACATGATCGAATGCCAGCGCGCCTATGAGGTCAATTCGAAGATGATCTCGGCGACCGACGACATGCTCAAATATGTGAACCAGAACATCTGATGCGCACGCTCTTCACCATCGTCGGCGCCGCTGCCGCCATCGCTCTCTCCGTCTCGGCCGGTGCGCCCGCGCACGCGGGCATCTTCGGCAAGAAGAAGCCGGCGGAGGATTATTCGGCCGCTCCGCCGGTACCGCCGCCGCCGGCGCCGGCCAACGGCTCGATCTTCCAGGCGCAGAACGGCTATGCGGCGCTCTACGAGGGCTCGGTGGCGAGGAAGGTCGGCGATCCACTGACCATCGTGCTGGTCGAGAACACCCAGGCGTCGAAATCCTCGTCGTCGAAGCTCGATTCGGGCGGCGGCTTCGGCCTGACC
This sequence comes from Sphingomonas sp., assembly GCF_051962185.1. GTDB lineage: Bacteria > Pseudomonadota > Alphaproteobacteria > Sphingomonadales > Sphingomonadaceae > Sphingomonas. The sequence goes on along the minus strand of NZ_JBQCCN010000334.1, from coordinate 10,421 downwards.
CCGCCGACCACCGGTGCGCTGTCGCTGTTCAAGAGCACCGACGCGTCGGTCAGCGGCACGCGCAACTTCAGCGGTCAGGGTACTGCCGACCAGTCCAACTCGCTGTCGGGCGAAGTCTCGGTCACGGTGGTCGCGGTCTATGGCAACGGCACGATGCTGGTGCAGGGGCAGAAGCGTGTCACGCTCAATCGCGGCGACGAGTTCGTCCAGATCAAGGGCATCGTCCGTACCGCAGACATCAGCGCCGATAATCGCGTGCTGTCGACCCGCGTGGCCGACGCCCGCATCGCCTATACCGGCAAGGGCGACGTGGCCCGCGCCGGCCGCCAGGGCTGGCTCGGTCGTTTCTTCTCGGTGATCAGCCCGTTTTGATTGATGGCTTAAAAAAGCCCCTCCCCTTCAGAGACGGGTTGGGGGTGGGACAGTGCCGCGGGCAGATTGCTTGAGGATCGGCCCCACCCCAACCCCGTTCCGGGTGAACGATGCCCCGCATCGTTCAGGCCATGCCGGGGGCATGGCCGACCCGGAGCGCCTGAAGGGGAGGGGCTATAGCGTCGCCGCCCCGGAGGCATGCCGACACAAAACTCAATGCTCATCCGGTTTGGTTAGCAGAGCTTTAACCATCCTCATGCCAGACCGCCGGGCGACAATGATTGGATATCGTCCCATGCTGCGTGCCCTGCTCGTCTTCCTGGCCCTGATGACCGGTATCGCCGCGTCCCCGGCCTCGGCCGATCGCATCAAGGACCTGGGCACCTTCCAGGGTATCCGCAGCAACCAGCTGACCGGCTACGGCATCGTGGTCGGCCTGGCGGGCACCGGCGACGACAATCTCGAATATACGATGCAGTCGATGAAGGCGGTCGCCTCGCGCTTCGGCCTGCAATTGCCCGCCAACGTCAACCCCGGCCTGAAAAACGCTGCGGTGGTGATGATCACCGCCGAATTGCCGCCCTTCGCCAAGCCGGGCCAGCGGATCGACATCACCGTCGCCTCGATGGGCAAGGCCAAAAGCCTGCGCGGCGGCGCGCTGATCCTGACGCCGCTGATGGGCGCCGACGGCCAGATCTATGCGATGGCGCAAGGCAATCTCGCGGTCGGCGGTCTCGGCATCGAGGGCAAGGACGGATCGTCGGTCGTGGTCAACGTGCCCTCGACCGGCCGCATCCCGGAGGGTGCCACGGTCGAACGCACCGTCGATACCGGGTTCGCCAGCGCTCCCGGCCTGACCTTCAACCTCGCCCGCTCGGATTTCACCACGGCTCAGAATGTCGCCACTGCGATCAACGCGCGGTTCGGCGGCGGTGTCGCCGAAGCTGTCGACGGCGTGTCGATCAAGGTCACCGCGCCGGTCGGCGCCGACGTGCGCGCGACGATGATGAGCGAGATCGAGAATCTGACCGTGACCTCGGCCGAGCCGCCGGCGCGCGTCATCGTCAACGCCCGTACCGGCACGGTGGTGATCAACTCGACCGTTCGCGTCGGCGCCGCCGCGATCACCCATGGCAAGCTGACCGTCCGCATCGACGAGAAGCAGACGGTCGTGCAGCCCGCGCCGTTCAGCAACGGCCAGACCGCCAACGAGCAGAAATCGGGCGTCAACGTCGAGGAAGAGAAGCGCCCGATGTTCCTGATGGCGCCGGGGCCCAAGCTCGCCGACATCGTCAAGGCGGTGAACGCGATCGGCGCCTCGCCCTCGGACCTCGTCGCGATCCTCGAGGCACTCAAGGAGGCGGGCGCGCTCAAAGCCGACCTGATCATCCTGTGACCGATATCCCGACGCCGATCCAGCCGACCACGGGCATCTCGACCGACACCAGCCGGCTGACGTCGAACGCCAATCTGAAAAAGGCGGGGCAGCAGTTCGAGGCGGTGTTCATCAACATGATGCTCAAGTCGATGCGCCAGGCCAGCCTGGGCGACGGCTTGCTCGACGGCAAGAACACCGAGACCTTTCGCGACATGCAGGACAAGCAGGTCGCGGAGAGCATGGCCGCGCACCAGCCGATCGGCATCGGCAAGGCGATGACCGATTTCCTGGCGAAGTCGCAAAAGGCATTGCAGGATCCGCCCGCGCCCACATCCGCCGTTTCGCCCCCTGCTGACGGAGGCACGTCGTCATGAGCGACATGCTGTCGATCGGCGCGAGCGGATTGAAGGCCTATCAGGTCGCGCTCAATACCGTGTCGGAGAACATCTCCAACGCGGGAACGGTCGGCTATTCGCGTCGTACCGCCTCGACCGTGGAGGTCGCCGCGACCAGCGCGAATTCGACGATGAACGGTATGGGCTCGGCGGTGACCGGAATCGTCCGAGCCGGCGATTTCTACGCCGCGGCGCAGGTCCGCACCTCGGGCTCCGATCTCGCGCGCACCGACACCAGCGTGACCTGGCTCGACCGCATCGAATCGGGGCTCGACGGCAATCAGCTCAGCACCCGGCTGTCCAACTTCTTCACCGCCTCGACCACGCTCGCCGCCGATCCCACCTCGCTCGGCGCGCGCGCGTCGATGCTCGAGGCGGCCTCCGGCGTCGCCGGCGCGTTTTCCAGCACGGGCGCCGCCCTCGACCAGGTCCAGCAGGATCTCGACGGAACGGCGCAATCCTCGGTCGCCTCGCTCAACTCGGCGATGGCGACGCTCGCGCGGATCAACGACGGCCTCAGCCGCGCGACCGCCGGCACCTCCGGCGCGGCGGCGCTGCTCGATCAGCGCGACCAGGTGCTCGAACAGATGAGTGCGCTGACCGACGTGACGGTGCAGCTCGATTCGATCGGTCGCGCAACGGTGCGCGGCGGCGGCAGCGCCGGCCCGGTGCTGGTCGACGCCGGTCAGGCGGCGACGGTGGTCTATGCCACCAATTCGGCGGGCGCGGTGACGTACAACGTCGTCAATGGCGCCTCGCTCCAGACCCTCGCGCCGACGGGCGGCGCGCTCGCCGGCGTGGTCGATTCGATGCAACGCATCGTCGACGCCAAGACGCAGCTTCAGAGCCTCGCCAAGGATTTCGCCGACGGCGTCAACGCGATCCAGGCCGGCGGCCGCGACCTCGATGGCAATGCCGGCCAGCCGCTGTTCGCGATGGGCACCAGCGGCACCGCGCAGATGACCATGACGCTTGACGATCCGCGCGGGATCGCCGCGGCGGCGGTCGGCGGCGGCGCGCGCGACAACACCAATTTGATGTCGCTGGCGCAATTGCGCACCTCGGCCGGCTATGAGAACCGGATCGTCGACATGACCACCGCCAACGCCGCGACATTGGCGCAGCGCAAGGCGGTGGCCGATGCGCAATCGACCATCCACGACAATGCCGTCGCCGCGCGCGACAGCGCGTCCGGCGTCAATCTCGACACCGAAGCGGTCGATCTGATGCGATTCCAGCAGGCTTATGCCGCGACCGGCCGCGTCATCCAGGTCGCGCGCGAAACGATGCAGACGATCCTCGATATCAGGTAACGATCATGCAGATCTCGACCAGCCAATTCTATACGTTCAACCAGAACAGCATGCAGTCGCTGACCGCGACTGCCGACAAGCTGCAGACGCAGATTTCGACGACCAAGCGCATCAACGCGCCGTCCGACGACGCCGTCGCCTGGCGGCGGCTGCAGAGCCTGGCGATCGCCGGCGCCGACGATACGGCATACGGCGGCAACCTGACCCTGGTCGGGACGACCCTGAGCCAGGCGGACGGGGCGCTCAGCTCGATCACCGACGCATTGCAACAGGCCAAGGAACTCGCGGTCAAGGCGAACAGCGGCACGCTGTCGCCAAGCGATCGCTCGGCGATCGCCGACCAGCTCGACACGATCGTCACCAATCTCGTCAGCTACGCCAACGTCAAGGATTCGCGCGGCGCCGCGATCTTCGCGGACGGCGATGGCGACGCGGTGACCAAGAATGCCGACGGCACGTTCAGTTTCTCGACCACCGGTCCGACCTCTGTGCCGGTCGGCGCCAACGAAACGATCCAGCCCGGCGATTCGGCCACGCGCTTGTTCGTCGATGCGAGCGGCAACAATATCTTGTCGACGCTCTCCGCCCTGTCCGCCGCGCTCCGGGGAAGCGGCGACGTCTCGGCGGTCGCGGGGTCGGCCGGCGACGCGCTCCAGGCGGCGAACGATCAGGCCGCCAGCGTCCAGGCGGGCCTCGGCGCGCGCGCCGCGCGGGTCGATCTGGAAACGTCGCGGCTCAAGGATGTCGCCACCGACCGCGAGGCGACCCGCTCCGCGCTCGAGGATACCGACGTCACGGCGGCGATCACCAATTTGCAGAAGACGATGACGACGCTGCAGGCGACCCAGGCCAGCTTCACCAAGCTCGCCAGCATGTCGCTGTTCGACTTCCTGAAGTAGGATTTTCCGGCTGAAGCGACCTTTCGCAGCGTGCCGCCGACACCGCGGCCGCGCTCCGTTCCACCCGCTTTTTTCCATACCGGGTCGGCAAAACGCCGCTTGGTTAACCGGTTGGCTACGAAAAGCCGATTAACCATTGGCGAAACCGGTCGTTCTCCGGTTCAGGCCGCGATCGCAGGGGGAAGTTAGAGCTACGATGTTTCCGGCAATCGGCCTTGTTGTTCTTCTCGCGATGGTGTTCGGCGGGTTCGCCTTTACGGGCGGCGCGCTGGGACCCGTGCTCGAGGCCATTCCGCACGAAATGCTCATCATCGGCGGCGCCGGGGCCGGCGCGCTGATCATCGGCAACTCGCCCAAGGAGCTCAAGGCGCTGGGCGGCGGCATCATGAAGGTGATGAAGGGGCCGAAATACAAGAAACAGGATTATCTCGACGTCATCTTCCTCGTCTCCAAGCTGATGAAGATGCTCAGGATGGACGGGCCGATCGCGCTCGAGCCGCATGTCGAGGATCCCAAGTCCTCCGCCATCTGCGCCGAATATCCCCGCCGCCGGGCCGATCACTCCTTGGGCCATCTGATCGCGGACACGCTCCGCCTCGTCGTCGTTTCGTCGGGCACGCTCGACGTCCACGCGGTCGAGGAAGTGATGGATAACGCGATCAAGACCCATCACCACGCGGTCGAAGGGCCGCAGCACACGCTGCAGAGCCTGGCCGACGCCTTGCCCGCGCTCGGTATCGTCGCGGCAGTGCTCGGCGTGGTGAAGACGATGGGCTCGATCGACAAGCCGCCGACGATCCTCGGCGCGATGATCGGATCGGCGCTGGTCGGCACGTTCATGGGCGTGCTGCTGGCCTACGGCATGGTTGGCCCGCTGGCGACTCGCCTCAAGCAGATCATCGACGCCGACGCCGCGATCTATCACGTGGTCAAGCAGATCATCATCGCCTCGCTGCACGGTCACCCGCAGCCGCTGGTGATCGAGGCCGCACGCTCGGGCATCGCCCACGTCAACCAGCCCGCTTTCGCCGAGGTCTTCGACGGCCTGCGTGGGCGCTGATCATGCGGGTACCCGCTTCCGTCTATAAGGTTCGCGCAGAGGCGCAGAGGGCGCGGAGGCGTTCCCCTGCGCGGCAGCGCATCTGCTTTGAGCCGCTCGGGGTGAAAGGCCGCTCGCGCGGCCGGGCGATACGCCGCAGCGCTCTCTGCGCCTCTGCGCGAACCGATATCCTGCTAACCGCGGCGGCAACCTGATGGCCTCCGCGCGCGCTCCGCACGGCAGCAACCAGCCGCCGAAGATCATCGTCAAGAAGGTCTATATCGAGGGCCATGGCGCGCATCACGGCGGCGCGTGGAAGGTCGCCTATGCCGACTTCGTGACGGCGATGATGGCATTCTTCCTGCTGCTGTGGATCCTCGGCGCGACGACCGAAAAGCAGCGCAAGGGCATCGCCGACTATTTCTCCCCGACGCTCGTCAACATGAAGGAAAATAGCGCTGGCTCGAACGGCATGTTCGGCGGGTCGTCGATCACCGACAAGGACAATTATCCCAACCGCGCGTCGCAGACCGGCACCAAGTCGCTGACCATTCCGGTCGGCGCGACCGGCGGCACCAAGATCGGCTCGGGCGAGAAGGGCTCGCTCAAGGCGCGGCTGACCGCGGAGGACAATCAGAATTTCGAGCAGATGAAGCGCAAACTCGAACAGGCGATGAAATCGCCCGCGCTCGCCAAGCTCGCCAGCCACGTGAAGTTCATCCAGACCCGCGATGGTCTCCGCATCGACCTGGTCGACGACGCCGATTATTCGATGTTCGCGCTCGGCACGACGCAATTGGTGCCGCAGGCGAGCGATCTGATCGGGATGATCGCCGCATCGATCAAGGGCATGGAAAACCCGATCATGATCCGCGGCCACACCGACAACCTCGCCTATGGCAACCCCTTGGCGATGAACAACTGGATGCTGTCGACCGGCCGCGCCGAGGCGACCCGCCGCCGGCTGGCGACGGGCGGGCTCGGCGAAACACGCTTCGATCGCATCGAGGGCGTCGCCGACCGCGAGCCGATGATCCAGGGCAATCCCGCCGACCCGCGCAACCGCCGCGTGTCGATCACCCTGCTGTACCGCGCGGGATCGTTCGGCGACGGCGGCAGTACCAGCATTCCAACGGGGCCGGGTGGCTTGAGCAAATAGTTTGTTGCGCTGCTTGGCGCATCAACCACCTCGTCGCTTTCATCACCCGATGGTCGCGGTCGGCTGCCAGCGTCGACAAGAAACCCCTTACCCGGCTTCACTTTTGGTCGTGCAACTCTTCCAACGTACCAATGGCGTATATTGCACCCGATATACGTCCAACCGGCTGCTGTCGCGGCCAGCCGCGATGTCGAACGTGTAGAGCATGGTATTCCGGCCGTTTCGTACAGCCACTCTCCGCCCGCCATCCTCTGTAGGATACACCTGCCCATGGTTCAGGTCGGCAAGGCATGCGGCAAGCATCTGCGCGCTTTCCGGAACCCGCGTCGATTCCACGCGCGTGCCGGCTAGTGAAGGCATCGGAAGTTGCGGTTCGCGAGAGAATTCCGACCCATGAAAGAGGGACTCGTAAACCATGAACAGTGCGGAGCAGACGAAAACAGCATTGACGAGAGTCGAGGTCCACCAGTCCAGTGAACCATTGGGATAATGTGCCCAGCCACTTGTTCCAGGAACGCGAAACTGGCTCTTCCTCAAACCTCGACTAAAGAAGTACAGCGTCGCCGCGAGGAATGGGACACTCAGCAGAAGCCAAGGGGTGGGATCCAGCTTTACCACCGGCCCTTCATCGCCGACCCTTCCAAAGTCCGCAACCAGCTCGTTGGCGCCAATCTGTGATCTTTCCGGATTAGTCGAAATTGGGCCCATTGCCGCCGGCTGTCACCCGTCCTAGCCTTCCCCGATGCTCTCCTTTCTCCTGATGGCGGCCGCCGCAAGCGGGACAGCGGTCGCTGATGGCACCCCGCCGCGGACGCTCGCCGACATGCCCTGCCCGCCGATGCCGGTCGTCAGTCCCGAGCGCATGGCGCTGATCGTCGATCCGCGGCCGCATATCGCCGCCACACTGCCGGCCAGCGCTCAAGATCGGGCCAATTTCGTGGCCTGGTCGAAGCTCGATCCCGAGGGGCTGTGCCGGTATCGCGAGGAGAACAAGGCGCTGCCGCCGCCGACGCGCCGCCGCGTCGTCTTCATCGGCGATTCGATCACCGAAGCATGGCGGCCATCCGTCCCGCAATTGTTCGCCGGCGACGTGATCGATCGCGGCGTGTCGGGCCAGACCACCAGTCAGATGCTCGCGCGATTCCGCGCCGACGTGATCGCGCTCCATCCCGCGGTGGTCCACATCATGGGCGGGATCAACGATATCCATAATCCGCCGGGCACGGCGCTGACCCGCTCCAACATCGAGTCGATGGTCGAGCTGGCGCGCGCGCATGGCATCAAGGTGATCCTGGGTGCGGTGACGCCCTCGTCCTTCTTTCAGGGGTCGCCCGACATCGTCCCCGGCCCGCGCATCGCCTGGCTCAACGACTGGCTCCGCGACTATGCCGCCAAAAACGGCCTGATCTTCGTCGATTATCATGCGCCGCTGGTCGATCGAAAGCTCGGGATCAGGGACGGCCTGTCGAACGATGGGCTTCATCCCAATCGCCGCGGATTCGAGCTGATCACCCCCCTCGCCCGAAACGCTATCCGGCGCGCGCTGGCGCAACGCGGACGATAGGTCCCCACGAATAGCGCGCCCCGGAATCGATTGGAGAAGCCTCGCTGCGCCCCCGGCAGGCTCGCCATTGCCGGCCGCCGCCGCCCGTCCTAGCCTTGCTTCATGCTTTCCTTGCTCCTGATGGCCGCCGCCAGCGCCGCCCAGCCCGTCGCCTCGGTCCGCGTGACCTTCGATCGTAAGGGCGAGACCTCGGCGCGCGCCGAGGGTTTTGCCGATCCCGCGGTCAATCGCGGCGTGACGCCCGACGATCCGGTGCGGATCGCGTCGATCTCGAAGATGGTGACGACCATCGCGGTGATGCGGCTGGTCGAGCAGGGCAAGCTCGACCTCGATACCGACGTATCCAAATGGCTCGGCTACACCTTCCGCAACCCGGCGTTTCCCGACACGCCGATCACGCTGCGCGAATTGCTGTCGCACCGCTCGAGCCTGACCGACAATATCGACTATGTCCTGCCGCTCGACGGCGACATGCGCGCGACGCTGGCCAATCCCAAGGCCTGGGACGCCGAGCACGCACCGGGCACGTTCTTCCGCTACACCAATTTCAACTTCCCGGTGGTCGGCGCGGTGATGGAGCGCGCGACCGGCGAGCGGTTCGACCGGCTGATGGACCGGCTGGTGCTCAAGCCGCTCCGGCTCAAGGCCTGCTATCAATGGGACACATGCGACGACGCGACGATCGCGCATGGCGTCGTGCTGTTCCGCGGCGGCCAGGTGACCAAGGACGACAATCACGGCAAGCGCCCCGCCTGCCCCGTCACCCCGGCGACCGACGGCAGTTGCGACCTGTCGCGCTGGAAGCCCGGCGCCAACGGGGCGATGTTCGCGCCGCAATCGGGGCTGCACATCTCGGCGCGCGGGCTCGAGACGATCGGGCGGATGCTGCTCGGCAACGGCAAGGTCGACGGCGTTCGCCTGCTCTCGCCCGCCTCGGTCAAGGCGATGGAGACGCCAGCCTGGACCTATGACGGCAGCAACGGCGACATCGGCGACGGCTGGGTCTGCACCTATGGCCTCGGCATGTTCCTGACCGCCACGCCTCACGCCGGATGCCATGACGATCCGTTCGGCGACGGCAAGCGGCGCTTCGGCCATCTCGGCGACGCCTACGGCCTCAAGTCCGGGCTATGGATCGACCCGGTCGGCGGCACCGGCACGGCCTATTTCGCGACCGACGTGCCGCCCGACAAAGGTATGCATTCGAGCTATACCATCACTGAAGAGTCGCTAGCCCAACCTTGACGCCGATCGACGGCGCCGAAAGGATCGGCGCCATGAAGCTGCGCCTCGCTCTCGCCGCCACCCTGCTCGCCGGTTGTTCGATCGGTGCCGCATCCTCCCCCGCCGCCAATGCCGACCTGCTGCTGCGCGGCGGCACCGTCTATACCGGCGACGGCGCGCCGTTCACCGGCGATGTCGCGATCAAGGGCGACAAGATCGTCGCGGTCGGCCCGCATCTGAAAATCGCGGCGGCGCGGACGATCGACGCGACCGGCATGATCGTCGCACCGGGCTTCATCGATCCGCACACCCATGCCGGTCCCTGGCTCGCCTCGGCCGATGCCAAGACACGCCTCATCCCGGCTTTCCTGCTGCAGGGGGTGACCACCGCGTTCATCGGCAACGACGGCGGCGGCAGCACCGACGTCACCGGCACGCTGTCGACGCCCAAGACCAAGCCGGTCGGGATCAATTTCGCGACCTACGTCGGCTTTGGCGCAATCCGCAGCCAGGTGATCGGGAACGCCGACCGCGCACCGACGCCCGAGGAACTCGCCAAGGAAAAGGCACTGGTCGCCAAGGGCATGTGCGAAGGCGCGATCGGCTTTTCGACCGGCCTGTTCTATTCGCCGCAGAGCTTTTCCAAGACCGACGAGGTGATCGCCTTGTCGCAGGAAGCGGCTAGGCGCGGCGGCTATTACGACAGCCATATCCGCGACGAGTCGAGCTACACCGTCGGCCTCGCCGCCGCGATCGACGAGGCGATCGCGATCGGCAAGGCGACCGGCATGCCGATCCATATCAGCCACATCAAGGCGCTGGGCGTCGACGTCCAGGGCATGGCGCCGATGATCATCGCCAAGATCGACGCGGCGCGCGCCGCCGGGGTCAACATCACCGCCAGCCAATATCCCTGGTCGGCGTCGGGCACGAGCCTGGTCGCGTCGCTGCTCCCGCTCTGCGCGCACGACGGCGGCCGGCCGGCATATCTCAAGCGCTTCGACGACCCCTCGCCCACCAAACAGCTGCGCGACGGCAACGCCGAGGACATGCGCAAGCGCGGCGGCCCGCCTTCGCT
>NZ_JBQCCN010000333.1:0-12657 GCF_051962185.1 Sphingomonas sp. | reverse complement strand
GCGCGGACGACGCAGCCGGGGACGAACGGCGACCGCGCGATGACCAAGGCATCGAGCGGATCGCCATCGGGCGACAGGGTATGCGGAACGAAGCCGTAATTGGCCGGATAGCGCATCGGGGTGTGGAGGATGCGGTCGACGAAGAGCGCGCCCGACTTCTTGTCGAACTCGTACTTCACCGGCTCGCCGCCGACCGGCACTTCGATGATCACGTTCAGGCTTTCGGGCGGGTTATCCCCGACCGGTATCAGATCGATCCGCATTTCGTTCCCTTATGGCGTCGCGCGCCGCCCCGTCTCAGCGGGGCTGGAGCAACAGGTCGAGACCGCTCTCCCCGGTCCCGGTTTTCACGAGGTGCGGATAGCGCAGGCCGCCATGATAGTCGATGCTCACCGTGCGGACTTCGTCGCCGCCCTTGACGGTCAGCGTGATCGGCTCCTTGCCGGTCTTGGCCTCGGTCACAGCCGCTTTCAGGCGCTCGTCGGTATAGGTCAGCCCGTTGACGCCGATCACGGTATCGCCGTTGGTCAGGCCGGCGTCGAACGCGGGGCTGTTCCAGCGCACCTGGCTAAAGGCACCGTCGGCACCGATCTGGAGCCCGAGCGAATAATAGAAATCGGCCATCTTGCGCGCGCGTTCGGCCTGCTTGCCGATCCCGGTCTGCACGTCGGTATAGACGAGCTTGTAGCCGTTGCGCTCGAACCCGCCGAGCGGGGCCGGTTCGCCGACCGCGTAGAGCCGTTTGGTCAGGAACCCGCGCCAGTCGTACGGCTGGATCTTGTCGAGCGTCGCGACGACGTCGTCGAACGTATAGGTCACCTCGCCCCAGTCGCCGTCGTTGATGCCGAAGAAGGCGTGCGCGAAATCGTCGATCGACTTGCTGCCCTTCGACTGCTGGCGGAGGATCGAATCGACTTCCATCCACACCAGCAGGCCCTCGTTGTAATAATCCTCGGAGCGCTGGTTGCTGGTCCAGCCCTTGGGCCGGCGGTTGGAGATGATCGGGTCGTTGGTGGTGTCGATCAGCGGGCGCCAGTTGCGGCCCGGCGTATTGTCGTAATTGGCCATGATCATGGCATAGGAATCGAGCGTGTCCTGCTTCGACACCAGGCCCGAGCGCGCCTGAAGGACATAGCCCCAGAACTGCGTCTGGCCCTCATAGACCCAGAGCAGGCTGTCGCGCATCGGATAGAGGTAATCGGGCGTCCACAGGTCGGCGCCGCGGCGGAACTTGCCGTCCCAGCTATGGGTATATTCGTGCGGCAGCAGGTTGCGCGCGCCGGCATTGTTCTCCCATTCGCTGAAATAGCCCATCCGGGTGCCGTCCTCGGAGCTGCGATGATGCTCGAGGCCGATGCCGCCGAGCTCGTTCGAGATCGACAGCAGGAATTCGTAATGGTCGTAATGCTGCGCGCCGAAGGTGCGGACGGCCTGCTCGACCAGGCGCTTGTGCGCGTCGATCATCGCCGGGGTCGCCGAATCGAGTTCTTTCTGGGTGTCGGCGAAGACGTTGAGGTTGACGCGCTCGCTGAGCGGCCACTTCTTGTAATAGCGGCCGGCCAGGATCGGGCTGTCGAGCAGGATCTCGTAATTGGTCGGCTCATAGACATAGGTCGAGCCGGTCACCTTGGCATTGAGCGCCGAAGCGGCGGACCAGCCTTCGGGGTATTTCACGGTCATGCGGATCGGGATCTGCCGCACGAAATAACCCGCCGGATAGAAGCTGAGGCCGATCGGCTCGATGCTCTCCAGATTGCGGGTGACCATCATGCGGCCCTGGTCGGGCTTGGTCGAGGTGACGTATTTGAACGTGACTTCGATCGACTTGGCGCCTTTGGGCACGTCGAGGTGGAAGGCATAGACCTCGACCGGGTCGCGCTTCCATTCGACGGGCTTGCCGTTGGCGGTGATGTGCAGGTCGACGACCTTGTCGATCTCGTTGCGCGGGGTGTGCCCGCCCGGCACCCATTTCGGATAGGCCAGCACCATCTCGCCGCTGCCCGCGACCGGGATCACTTCCTTGATCACATAGATGCCGCGCATCGTGTCGGTGGCGTCGATGTCGAGCGTCAGCGTGCCGGGATAGGGCTTGTCGACGGAGGCCGGGATCGTGTTGACGACCGGGACCGGTTGCGGCTTCGAATTTTCGGCGAGCGCGACGGTGGCGACGGAGGAAGCGAGGAGGACGGCAAAAGCTGCGCGACGGAGCATGGAGGGGACCCCTTTTTGATGTGCGCGCGTGTCCTAGGACGGCGATACACCCGTCGTAAAGTGGCCAACGTTACGGAATTGGTCGAATCTAAGGGTCTAGCCGCCGCCGATCGAATTGATCGTGAAGGCGAGCACGCCGAGATTGAACACGAACGCCGCCAGGCAATGACCGGTGACGATGCGGCGGACACGACGGCTGCTGATCTCGACGTCGCTGGTCTGGAAGGTCATGCCGAGCGTGAAACTGAAATAGACGAAATCCCAATAATCGGGGTCGTCGCAATTGGGATAGTCGATTCCCCGGCTGTCCTCGCCATCCTCCGCCGGCAGATAATAGAGATGCGCGTAATGGAGCGCGTAGATCGTGTTGGAAAAGGTCCAGGCCAGCACCAGCGACACCAGCACCAGCGCGATGGTGAAGGGCGTAGCCTTTTCGAGCTTCTCGGTCACCACCGCGACCAGGATGACGGTCGAGGTGACGACGGTCAGCAGCAACAGGAAAGCGCGATTGGCGTCGTTGCGTTGCGCGGCGGCGCGCATCTGGTCCGCGCCACCCTGCCGGAACAGGGGCATGATCATCGCCAGGAAGATGATGGCAGCGACATCGAAGGCGATCATCGCGCCGCGTCCCCAACCTTGCGCCGGGATGGCGAGGAACAGGCCGGCGATGAAGATCGCGACGAAGGCGATGAAGCGTGGCGGCGCCAGGTGATGACCGAGATGCATTCTTGCCATGACGAAACGCTAGCGTAGCGCGTGCGCCTCTACTAGAGAGCGCCGCCAACATGGCGCGGATCGAGACACCCCGGCCCATCAGGGGCACCCAGGACATTTTCGGCGACGAGCAGCGGCGGTTCGCCCGCGTGCTCGAGGCGTTCGACCATGTTCGCAAACTCTACGCCTTCCAGCGGGTCGACATCCCGGTGTTCGAGGACACCCAGGTGTTCGCGCGCTCGATCGGGGAGACCACCGATGTCGTCTCCAAGGAGATGTACACGTTCGAGGATCGCGGCGGCGATTCGGTGACACTGCGCCCCGAATTCACCGCGGGCATCTGCCGCGCCTATCTGACTGAGGGCTGGCAGCAATATGCCCCGCTCAAGCTCGTCACCTCGGGCGCGGTGTTCCGCTATGAGCGCCCGCAAAAAGGGCGCTATCGCCAGTTCCACCAGATCGATGCCGAAGTGATCGGCGCGGCGGAGCCGGCGGCGGACGTCGAATTGCTCGCATTGGCGGATCAGTTGCTCCACGAACTCGGCGTCGCCGAGGGGGTGACGTTGCAACTCAATACGCTGGGCGATGCCGAGACGCGCGATGCGTGGCGCACGGCGCTGGTCGCGCATTTCGAGAAGCATCGCAGCGAGCTGTCGGAGGACAGCCTCGTCCGGCTCGACAAGAACCCGATGCGCATCCTCGACAGCAAGGACCCGCGCGACCGGCCGATCGCCGATGCCGCGCCGGACATCGACGCGCACCTGACCAGCGAGGCGGGCGCCTTTTTCGAGAAGGTGACGAAGGGGCTGGATGCCGCCGGCGTGAAATGGACGCGCAACAGTCGGCTGGTGCGCGGGCTCGATTATTACCGCCACACCGCGTTCGAATTCGTCACCGACCGGCTCGGGGCGCAGGGCACGGTGCTCGCGGGCGGGCGCTATGACGGGCTGATCGAGGCGCTCGGCGGGCCGCACACGCCGGGCGTGGGCTGGGCGGCTGGCGTCGAGCGGCTGGCGATGCTGATCGAAGTGACGCATCGCGACCGGCTCGACTTCGTGATCATTCCGATGGGCGAGGCGGCCGAAGCCTTCTGCACGAACCTCATCGCCGATCTGCGCCGTCGCAACATCTATTGCGACATGGCGTATCGCGGGAATCTCAAGAAGCGGATGCAGCGTGCCGACGCGGCCGGTGCGAGCCATGCGATCATCGTCGGCGACGACGAGTTGGCCAATGGCGAGATCGCCGTGCGCGACCTCAAGACCGGCGAGCAGGTGAAGCGCAAGCTGGCCGAAGCGCTGCTCCCGGGTGCCGGCGCGACTTATACCTTTTTGGCGCTGACAAAGGGGCCTGAAGGATTGGCGGCGGGGCAGGCATGACGTCCATCTCCCCCGAACGGATCGCGCAGATCGAGGCGCGGCGGGACGAATTGTCGGCGCTGATGGCGACCGGCGACCTGTCGGGCGACCGCTTCGTCCAGGTGTCGAAGGAATATGCCGAGATCGAGCCGGTGGCGAAGGCGGCGGGCGAAGTGCGGCGACTGCGCGCCGAGCTCGCGACGCTCAGCCACATGGCCGAGGATGACGCTGCCGATGGCGAATTGAAGGCGATGGCGCGCGAGGAGATCGAGGAGATCCGCGCGACCCTGCCCCAGGCCGAGCGTGCGCTGGCGCTGGCGCTGCTGCCGCGCGACGCCGCCGACGAACGCGCGGCGATGCTCGAGATCCGCGCCGGGACCGGCGGCGACGAGGCCAGCCTGTTCGCGGGCGACCTGTTCCGCATGTACCAGCGCTATGCCGAAGGGCAGGGCTGGCGGGTCGAGTTGATCTCGGCCTCGACCTCCGAAGCGGGCGGCTTCAAGGAAGTGGTCGCCTCGGTCGAGGGCAAGGGCGTGTTCGCCAAGCTGAAGTTCGAAAGCGGCGTGCATCGCGTCCAGCGCGTGCCGGTGACCGAGAGCGGCGGGCGCATCCATACCTCGGCGGCGACCGTGGCGGTGCTGCCCGAGGCGGAAGAGGTCGACGTTCAGATCGACGAGGCCCGGGACCTGCGGATCGACGTCTATCGCTCGTCGGGGCCGGGCGGGCAGTCGGTCAACACCACCGATTCGGCGGTCCGCATCACCCACTTGCCGACCGGGCTGGTGGTGATCCAGCAGGACGAGAAATCGCAGCACAAGAACAAGGCCAAGGCGCTGAAGGTGCTGCGGACGCGGCTCTACGAAGCGGAGCGCGAGCGGCTGGCGGCCGAACGGTCGGGAACGCGCAAGGCGATGGTCGGCTCGGGCGACCGCTCGGAGCGGATCCGGACGTATAATTTCCCGCAAGGGCGGGTGACCGATCACCGCATCAACCTGACGCTGCATCGCCTGCCCGAGATCCTGGAGGGCGACATGGACGAACTGATCGGCGCGCTGATCGCCGAAGACGAGGCCGAGCGCCTGGCGACGCTCGATGGTTAAGTTCCCCTCCCGCTTGCGGGAGGGGCCAGGGGAGGGCGTGTCTCCTCCCCACATGCTGTGACAAGCCCTCCCCCAGCCCCTCCCGCAAGCGGGAGGGGAGTTAGGGCGGCGCTTGCGGAGGCGGCGCAGCGCCTCTCTGGCGTTTCGGATACCCCACGCCTCGATGCGGAATTGCTGATGGCGCACGCGTTCGGCGCGACGCGCGAGCAATTGCTGTTGCGCCATCTCGGCGATTCCGCTCCTGAGACGTTCGCCGCGCTGATCGACCGGCGCCTTGCTCGCGAGCCGGTCGCCTAGATCACCGGCACCCGCGACTTCTGGACGGTCAGTCTCACGGTCGGTCCCGGCGTCCTCATCCCACGCCCCGACAGCGAGACGCTGATCGAGGCGGCGATCGAGCATTTCGCCGGCGCTGCGCCGAAGACGATCCTCGATCTCGGCACCGGCCCCGGTACGTTGTTGCTCGGGGCACTGGCCGAATGGCCGCGAGCCACCGGGCTCGGCATCGACGTCTCCGATGAAGCGCTGACCTATGCCCGCCGCAATGCCGAACGGCTCGACCTGGCGGCGCGCGCGACCTGGCGGCTGGGCAATTGGGCGGAGCGGCTCGACCAGCGCTTCGACCTCGTTCTGTGCAACCCGCCCTATATTGCGACCGACGAGCAGCTTCCGGCGGAAGTGCGCGAGCACGAACCGCCGACCGCATTGTTCGCCGGCGCCGACGGGCTCGACGATTATCGCGTCGTCGCCGCCCAGCTTCCCCGTCTGATCGCGCCGGGCGGGATGGCGGCGATCGAGATCGGGGCGACCCAGGCCGGCGCGGTTTCGGCGTTGCTGCGCGACCAGGGGCTCGAGGTCGCGATCCGCCGCGATCTGGCCGGGCGCGACCGATGCCTTGTCGTCACACCTTGAAACCGTCACACTCCGGTTACATATTTCTTCTTGGACAAACGCCCCGCAGCCGCTATTGAGCGCGAGGGGCAGACGATCTCAACCGACAAGTAGTTGATTTCGCGGGCCTGCCCAATCCTTCGTCATAAGGCCGCTTGTCCGGCGGCCGTGACAGGCCTTTCGCGCCGACGTCTGAATTCAGGCCGAGGCGCGGACGGCGCGTGGGGTTTGCATCCACTTGGAGCAAGGCCGGGTTTGTTTTGAACACAAGGACCACAGGACTTTGAACATCAATCGTCAGGCCGGCCGCCGTCGCGGCCGTGGTGGCCAGCGCCAGGGTGGCGGCAATCCCAGCGGCAATAACGGGAACCGCATCGACAATCGCGCGCGGGGCAATGCGAACCAGCTCTACGAGAAGTACAAGGCGCTCGCCGCCGAGGCTCAGCGTCAGGGCGATCGCGTCAACACCGAATATTATCTCCAGTTCGCGGACCATTATTTCCGCGTCCTGGCCGAGAATCGCAGCCGGTTCGAAGAACAGAACCAGCAACGCCGCGGGCGCGACGAGGCGTTCGACGACGAGGAAGAGGGCTTCGAGGACGACGGCGCCGAGGGCGAGACCCAGGAGCAGCAGCCGCGCCGCGAGAGCCGCTATCGCAACGATCGTGACGATCGCGGCAACCGCGACGACCGCGGCAATCGTGAAGATCGCGGCAATCGCGACCAGCGCGAAGGTCGTGAGGATCGCGGCAATCGCTATAATGGCAACGTCAACGGTCATGCCGACAACGACACCGACGAGGTGAACGGCAACGAAGCGGCGGAAGCCGCCGAGTCGGCCGCGGAACCGGCGCGCTCGCCGCGTCGTGGTCTGCGCCCGCGCCGCGAACCGCGCGTGGTCGAAGCGAGCGAAGGCGAGACCTTCGACGCATCGCTGCTGCCCCCGTCGCTCGGCATCTCGGCCGGCACCGAGGCGGAGCCGGAAGAGGCGCCCAAGCCGCGCCGCCGCCGTACGCCGCGTGCCGCTGCCGCCGCCGAGCCTGCTGCCGACGCCGCCGAATGAATGCAGCCGTCACCCCAGCGAAAGCTGGGGTCTCGTGGCGTATTTCGACCATTTGAGATCCTGGGTTTCGCTGGGATGGCGACATGGAGACGCCTGGCCGATCCGTTCGGCCAGGCGTTTTTGTTTTTGGCGCCGGCGCGTTGAGCGTACCCGGTTGCGGCTTTCCCCACCTTTGCCTCGCCCTTCATCGTCACCCTGGCCTTGTGCCCGTTCGAGCTTTGGCTTGCCCCCGGCAAGCCAAGATCGTGTCCGGGGGGGGGGGCACGATCTCGCTCGAACGCTGCCGGGCCTCGGGGAAAAGGTAGGGGCTGATTGGAACGGCGTCGCATCCGCTCCGTGCGTCCGCGGTCTCAATCACCAATGGCATGACTGCGTTGCCCGGCGGATCCCGGCACAAGACCGGGATGACGGTCGGGGTGAAGGCAACGCCTGTCTACCACAGCGCGGACCTCTCGACGCGCCACTTCCTCCGGAATGAATACAAGATCGCGGCTTTGCCCCACGTTTTCCGGCTTCCGTTCGCGCGCCAAGCGGTTAGCTTGGCCGTCGAACAGGGGAGGGATGATGATGCGCGTATTGGCCGGTTCGATCCTGTTGCTGGCGCCCGCGGCGGCCTTTGCGCAAAGCGCGCCGCAGCCTTCGGCGCAAGGCGACGTCTCGGTCACGATCTACAATAACGACCAGGCGCTGATTCAGGACACGCGCAAGCTGACGCTGGCGAATGGGGCCAATCGCCAGGAATTTCCCGACGTCTCGGACCGCATCCGGCCGGAGACGGTGCGACTGTCGATCGACGGCGCGACGATCCTCGAGCAGAATTTCGACTATGATCTGCTGTCGCCCAGCGCGCTGATTCAGAAGGCGGTCGGCCAGACGATCACCATCGTTCGTACCAATCCGGCGACCGGGGTCGAGACGCGCGAACGCGCCAAGGTGCTCGCGGCGAATGGCGGCGTCGTGCTTCAGATCGGCAGTAATATCGAAGTGTTGCGCGACGACGGCCTGCCGGTCCGCGTCGTCTATGATTCGCTGCCGCCAAATCTGCGCGCGCGCCCGACGCTGTCGATTTCGCTCGAGACCCAAAGTGGGGGCAGTCGACCGGCAACGCTCAGCTATCTGACCAGCGGGCTCGGCTGGGACGCCGATTATGTCGCCTTGTTCGACGAAGCGAAGAGCACGATCGATGTCCAGGGCTGGGTCACGTTGAAGAACGAAACCAACGTCGCGTTCGTCAATGCCGACACGGTGCTGGTCGCGGGCGCGCCAGGGCAGGGCGGAAGCGGCAGCGCCGGCATGGCGCCCGGGACCTTGCCGGGAACCGAGAGCGCCGCGCGCGGGCGGATCGGCGACTTCTACCTCTACCCGGTCGGTCGGCGAATCACGATCGCGCCCAACCAGCAGAAGCAAGTCAGTTTCCTGTCGGTCGGCGGCGTGCCGGCGAAGAAGCTCTATCTCTACCGCAACAATTGGTACGATTCGTCGAGCGACCCGCGCAGCGCCACGACCGTGCTGAGCTTTTCGAGCGCGCGGGAAGGCGGGCTCGGCGACGCACTGCCCGCGGGCACGGTGCGCGTCTATATCCGCGACGCCAAGGGGCAGCCGCAATTCGTCGGCGAGAACCGCATCGATCATACGCCGATGGGCTCGACCCTGGCGATCCGCACCGGCGACGCGTTCGACGTCAAGATCAAGCCGACGATCGAGAAGCGCGAGAAGATCGACAGCAACGAATGGGAGCGGACCGCGAAATTCCGCATCTCGGTCGACGGCGGCACGCCGACCACGATCCAGCGCGAGGACCAAGTCACCTATTGGCGCACGACGATGAGCTATACGGTGACCAATGCCCGCCCGGACCCGGTCACTGTCGATCTGGTCCAGGCCGGGCTCGATCGCGGCTATTGGCACGACACCCGGGTGTCCAGCGAGACGATCAAGGGCGAGCAGCGCTCGCTCGACGAACGCGTCTGGCACGTGCCGGTGCCGGCCAACGGCTCGACCGTGCTGACGGTCTCGTTCGATACCCGGTACTGACGGCGGAGTCCGCGCGATGCGCGCCGCCTGGTTGCGATGGCCCCTCGCGTTGCCGATCGCGCTGCTCGTCACCGTGCCGGTACGCGCCCAGACCGTCGTCACTTCCGCGGGCCCCGATACGGTGTCGGTCACGCTTTATCGCGATCCCGATCGCGACGCCTCGGTGGCGATCGATCGCAGCGCCCCCCAAGGCTATGCGCTGATCACCGAGACGCGTACCGTCACTCTTCCCGCCGGCCCGGCGGTGATCCGGTTCGAAGGCGTGGCGGGCAACATCCTGCCCGAAAGCGCGCTGGTCGCCGGGCTGCCCGATGGCGTCGAGGAGAAGAATCTCGACGCCGATCTGCTGTCGCCGCGCTCGCTGTTCGACCACGCGCTGGGGCGCCGCGTGATCGTCCGGCGCACCAATCCCGCTACCGGCAAGGTGACGATGCTGCAGGCCACCCTGCGCTCGTCATCGATGGGCGCGGCGGTGCTGCAATTCGGCGGCGCCTATGGCGATCTGCGCTGCTCGGGCCTGCCCGAGACTCTGGTCTATGACGGTGTGCCCCAGGGGCTGTCGGCAAAACCGACCCTGTCGGTGAAAACGACAGCGCGAGCCGAACGCAAGGTGACGCTCACCCTTTCCTATCTTGCCGGCGGGTTCGACTGGCAGGCCGATTACGTCATCGCGATGCGCCAGGACGGGCGTAGCGCCGACCTGTTCGCCTGGATCACGCTCGCCTCGACCGACGTCACGAGCTTCGTCGATGCCGATACCCAGGTCGTCGCCGGCAAACCCCATCGCAATCCGGGCAACAGCTACGGTCCGCGCTCGCCGGGCGTGATCGGCTATTACGAGCTGAGTTGCTGGCCGATGCCCGATTACAGCGATCTCGAGAGCGAGAACATGTTTTCGGCCGATGCCGTGCCCGCACCGCCGCCGCCCCCACCGCCTCCGCCGCCCGCGCCCGAACCGATGGGGATCGTCGTCACCGCCAACCGGGCGATGGCCCCTGCGAAGCTGGCGACGGCCGAGGCACTGGGCGATCTCAAACTCTATCGCTTCCCGACCCGGGTCACGGTCGCCTCGCAATCGCAGAAGCAAGTGGCGATGCTCAGCAAGAGCGCGGTGAAGCTCGCGCCGGTCTATGTCAGTGATGTCGTTCGGGACAATGCCAGTACGGTGCTGATGCTGCGCGGCAAGAACGACGCGGCGAACGGATTGGGGATGGCAATGCCGGCGGGCAAGGCATCGGTCCTGGCGGAGGCGGGGGGCACGCTGCTGGTGGTCGGCCAGTCGTCGATCGACGACAAAGCGGTCGACGAGGTGGTCGAGTTCCGGATGGGGCGGCCGCAAAGCGTGTCGGCGTCGGTGACCGGGACCGATCGCGGTCCGCGGCGGACGCGCTATCTGCTGACCGTGACCAACGACCAGCCCTGGCCGGTGGGCTACGAGGCGAAACTCCACCTGTACGATCGCGAGCACCTGAGCGGCGCCACCGACAAATTGGGCAAGAAGGATGGCGCGCCGCTGTGGACGACGACGGTGCCCGCGAACGGGACGGCGACATTGGGTTACACGGTGACTCGCGACCGTCACTGGTCGCCGTGATCGGAGTCAGAACGTGTCGACATCCTCGTCGTGCCCGGTGCCCGAGCTCATGAACACCAGTCCCATCAGCGCCGCCGCCATCATGATCGTGCCGCCGAACCCGCCGACCGCCGCGAGGATCGCCACCCAGGACAAGGGACCGTACCAGAATTCGAGCAGCCCGATCGCGATCGCGACGACGATCGCCGCGGCCAGCGCCATCCAGCCGAGCAGGCGGCGGTACCGCGCCCAGGCGAACGCCGCGTAATCGGGATCGCCCAGTCCATGAGGTTGGTCGGACATGCTTCCCATCTGGCCCGTTTCGTGAAAAGCTCAAGGGCCTCTAGGGATGAGGAGTCGCGCCATGACGATCGCAACGATCCTGGCCACCAAAGGCAGTGAGGTCGTGACGCTCACGACCGGCCATACCGTCGCCGATGCCGTGAAGCTGCTCGCCGAGCGAAGGATCGGCGCGGTGCCGGTGATGCAGGGCGACCAGGTCGCCGGCATCTTCTCCGAACGCGACGTGATCCATTGCGTGGCGGCGCACGGCGCGGCCGGGCTCGACCGCTCGGTCGGCGATGCGATGACCGCGCCGGCGATCACCGTGACGCGCAACGAGGCGGCGCTGGGGGCGCTGACGTTGATGACGCGGCGTCGCATCCGTCATCTGCCGGTGGTCGAGCAGGGCAGGCTGGTCGGCTTCGTCTCGATCGGCGACCTGGTCAAATACCGGATCGACAAGATCGAGGCCGATGCGGAGGCGTTGCGCAACTACATCCAGGCGGTCTGATCGCGCTGTCGCCGTGTGACGATCCGAGGACGCGAATCGCGCCGAGGCCGAATCCCGGCCCCGGAATTGGAGGATTCGCCGATTCTGCGCCCGGATCTTCGGGGTTGGACGGCGCGTTTCATCCGATTCACGCGATTCTCCGGCGTGATTCGAGGGGGTTGGAGCCACATCCATGATCTGTCCCGGCCAGGGCGGCAGGGCGGCGAGCCTTCAAAAACGGCGGATTTCTGCGGGTTTCCGACTTTTTTGAAATAAAAATGCAAAAAGGCGTTGACGGTCCAACGACCCGAGCATAGATGGGCTCCACCGACGCGGTGAGCCACACGGTTCGCTTCGACGGTCACCAAAAACCAGGCGCCAAGGTCGCCCCGAGAAAAAGGGGTAGGCTGGGGCGTCGGTCTTTTGCGCTCTTTGACATTGTTAGTCTAGATGAAGGGACATGTGGGCGGCGGCCCCGGGTCTGACGTTTCAAGGCGTCAGTCACTCGGACAAACCAAGCCGTTCCTATATGTCTCTTACACACCATGTAAGATTTTTTGTGCAGGAACGGCTCCTTGAAATGAGCTGCTCCGACGTCGGTCATTCCACCGGCGCCAGAGCGGTACATCAACTTGAGAGTTTGATCATGGCTCAGAATGAACGCTGGCGGCATGCCTAACACATGCAAGTCGAACGAGACCTTCGGGTCTAGTGGCGCACGGGTGCGTAACGCGTGGGAATCTGCCCTTGGGTTCGGAATAACTCGCCGAAAGGCGTGCTAATACCGAATGATGACGTAAGTCCAAAGATTTATCGCCCAAGGATGAGCCCGCGTAGGATTAGCTAGTTGGTGAGGTAAAAGCTCACCAAGGCGACGATCCTTAGCTGGTCTGAGAGGATGATCAGCCACACTGGGACTGAGACACGGCCCAGACTCCTAC
>NZ_JBQCCN010000332.1:0-8726 GCF_051962185.1 Sphingomonas sp. | reverse complement strand
GACAGATTCTCGACCTCGATCACCTTGCCGCCGAGGCGCTCGGGGACCTGGATGACGATCTGCGCCTTGCCCGGCGTGCGGTTCTGCTGCGCTTCGACCAGCTGCTCGAACTTGGCGATACGCGCCTTGGACTTGGTCTGGCGCGCCTTGGCGCCCTGCCGGATCCATTCGAGCTCGTCCTTGATCGCCTTCTGGCGGCCCGATTCCTCGCGCTCCTCCTGCTCGAGGCGCTTGGATTTCTTCTCGAGATAGGTCGAGTAATTGCCCTCGTACGGAAAGTACTTGCCGCGATCGATCTCGAGGATCCAGCCGACGACGTTATCGAGGAAATAGCGGTCGTGGGTGATCATCAGCACCGCGCCGGCATATTCCTTGAGGTGGTTTTCGAGCCACTCGACGCTCTCGGCATCCAAATGGTTGGTCGGTTCGTCGAGCAGCAGGATCGACGGCTTCTGGATCAGCAACCGGGTCAGCGCGACGCGGCGCTTCTCACCGCCCGACAAATTGGCGACGGGCGAATCCCCCGGCGGGCAGCGCAATGCTTCCATCGCCAGTTCGAGCTGGCTGTCGAGCGTCCAGCCGTCGACCGCATCGATCTTGCCCTGGAGCTCGCCCATTTCTTCCATCAGCGCGTCGAAATCGGTGTCGTCCTTGGGGTCGCCCATTTCGGCCGAGATCGCGTTGAAACGGTCGACCATGTCGGCGACGTCGCGCGCGCCGTCCTTGACGTTCTCGAGCACCGACTTGTTCGGATCGAGCTCGGGCTCCTGCGCCAGATAGCCGACGGTGATGTTTTCGCCCGGCCACGCCTCGCCCGAGAAGTCCTGGTCGATGCCGGCCATGATCTTCATCAGTGTCGACTTGCCGGCGCCGTTGGGGCCGACGATGCCGATCTTGGCGCCGTGATAGAATTGCAGATTGATGTTGTTGAGCACCGGCTTGGGAGCGCCGGGGAAGGTCTTGGTCATGTCCTTCATGACAAAAGCGTATTGGGCGGCCATGGCGGCACGTTGCTCCGTGGTTCGAATTGCCGGAAAAAGTCGAGCGGGCAGATAGCGATTGGGCCGCCGGTTGGAAAGCCCCGGTGGCTTGCTGGATGCGGTGTATTGGTCCTTGGGCGTACCCCCGCCACCGGCAACATCCTGGATTGTGCTGGAAGGCGTGCGGGCTAGGAGCGCAGCGCTGTCGCGTAGCTTGAGCTACGCGCAAGCACGCGACGACGCCGGCGCGCCTCCCAGCACAACCGCGAAGCGGCGGGCGGCTTTTGGCGCAGCGCGGCGTCGCTCGTCGGTCACGATGCATCGACATCGCTCCCTCCTCGCTTCTAGCCCTGCGCCAAAATCCGCTCCGTCCAGGACATTGCCGGTGGCGCGGGTACGCCCTAAGCAACGCCATTCTTTCCTGGTGCCGCCTGGCGCTGCGTACCCCTTCCTTCAGGAGACCCGATCGATGCGCCTGCCGCTGATGCTGTCCGTCGCCACTCTCGCCCTTGCCGTCCCCACGCTCGGCCTGGCGCAGCGCGCGCTTCCGGAGCCGACCAAGGTCGATCCGGCA
Source organism: Sphingomonas sp. (assembly GCF_051962185.1). Taxonomy (GTDB): domain Bacteria; phylum Pseudomonadota; class Alphaproteobacteria; order Sphingomonadales; family Sphingomonadaceae; genus Sphingomonas. Next base: position 7,172 of record NZ_JBQCCN010000332.1, on the reverse strand, counting down.
GTCGCCAGGGCGCGCGACGATGCGCGCGACCACGACAAGGTCGCCTGGGAGATCGTCGAAGACCTGACCACCGAAGTCGGCCAGCGCCTCGCCGCCACCGAAGCCGAGGCGCGTGCCCGCGCCTGGGCGGTGATCCGGCTCAAGAAGCTCGGGTTCCAGAACGTCCACATCGAGACCTACAAGATGCCGGTGTGGATCCGCGGCGAGGAAACGGCCGAGATCGTCGGTCCCTATCCGCAAAAACTGATCGTCACCGCGCTCGGCCGTTCCGGGGCGACGCCGCCCGAGGGGATCACCGCCCCGGTGGTCTATTTCCCGACACTCAACGACCTGATCGCCGCGCCCGACGGCAGCCTGAAGGGCAAGATCGCGTTCATCTCGAACCAGATGGAAGCGACTCAGGATGGCAGCGGCTATGGCGCCTATGGCGGGGCACGGTTCATCGGCCCGAACATCGCCGCCAAGAAAGGCGCGCTCGCCACGGTGATCCGCTCGATTGGCAGCGACAAGGGACGCTGGCCGCACACCGGCGGCACCAATTGGGCGCCCGGCGTGACGCCGATCCCGGCCGGCGCGCTGTCGGTCGCCGATGCCGAGCAGCTCGAACGCATCTTCGCACGCACCGACAAGGTAGTAATGAAGCTGGTTCTCACCCCGCGCACGTTGCCCGAGGCGGAATCGGGCAATGTCGTCGCCGAAGTACCGGGGACCGACCCCAATGCCGGCGTCGTCCTGGTCGGCGGCCATCTCGATAGCTGGGATCTCGCGACCGGCGCGATCGATGACGGTGCCGGCGTCGCGATCACCACCGCCGCGGCCAAGCGCCTGCTCGACGGCCCTCGCCCGCGCCGCACGATCCGGGTGGTCTGGTTCGGCGCCGAGGAGCCCGGCGGTTTCGGCGGCGCGGCTTACGCCAAGGCGCATGCCGGCGAGAAGTTCGCGATGGCGAGCGAGTCGGACTTTGGCGCCGACAATGTCTGGCGCTTCAACACCAACCTGCCCGACAGCGCCAAGGCGGTCGGCGACCGGCTCGCAGCGGCCCTCGCCCCCCTCGGCATCGTGCGCGGCCGCGACGTGGCGGGCGGTGGCACCGATGTCAGCCCGGTGCTGGCGAGCGGCGTCCCGGCGGTCACGCTCGAGCAGTCGGGCCAGCGCTATTTCGACTGGCATCACACGCCCGAGGACACGCTCGACAAGATCGACCCGCAACAGCTCCGTCAGAACGTCGCCGCCTGGACCACCTTGCTGTGGATCGTCGCCAACGCGCCCGAGGAATTGGGCCCGGTGAAGCCCAATTTGAGCGAATGACGGCGGCGCGCGGCCAGTCTCGGCCCGGCGCCAAAGGAGCGGTCGCGGCAATTTGGCCGTTGACCGCCACATTGTCGCCGTTATTCCTCCAGCTTCGCGAACGGCCATGTGGCCGGGCCGCGAAACGACGGTAACTTTTTGGGAGCACCCAAATGAAGAAGATCGCCATTGTTCTCGCCGCCGCGAGCCTCGTTTCCCTCGCGGCCTGCAAGTCGCAGACCCCGGCGGCGGCCAATGCCGACGCGGTCGCAGCGAATCTGGCCGCAGAAGCCGACAACCTGCAGGATCAGGCCAGCGACATGACCAACAATGCGGCGTCGGCCGCGGTCGCCAACGCGTCGGACAGCCTGAACAACGCAGCTGACTCGATCCGCGCCGAAGCCGCGAACACCGCTGCGCCGGCCAAGAAGTAAGCATCGGGCCGCAAGGCCGATGCCGAACGGTACGATGAAGGGCGTCTCCTTCGGGAGGCGCCTTTTTTCATGAGGAGCCGCCTTCATGGAGGTCGGCTGGCGGATCGGGCCGGCGATGCGAGCCCGCTTGCCGCCCGCGACAATGCCGCCTAGAGGAGCGCCCCAGTCGGGGAGTGGCGCAGCCTGGTAGCGCATCTGGTTTGGGACCAGAGGGTCGCAGGTTCGAATCCTGTCTCCCCGACCATTTTCGCAGGTGGGGCCTGTAGCTCAACTGGTTAGAGCTGGCCGCTCATAACGGCTAGGTTGCGGGTTCAAGTCCTGCCGGGCCCACCAGCACCGCCCGATCCGCCGATTCGACCAGGTCGTCCAGCCCGGCCGGCGTCACGCCCAGGCGAGCCAACTCGGCCAACACGCGATCCCACCACGCCCAGAACAGGCGCAGATCGGCGTCATCCTTCACATAGGGCGTATGCCCCGGGGCAAGCGACGGCGAATGGAAGGCGAAGCTCAGCACCCGCACCCCCTCGCCTACCGCGACGCGGATGGCCTCCACCGCCTCGGCGACCGGGATACCTTCGGGCGTCAGCGGGATGCGCTGAAGCAAGCGTGCGCGCGCGAGCACGCCGCGACCTTTCGGAATGCTGCCGGCCATCTGGTAGAGCCTCATCCCGCCTGATCGCGCGGCCCCGGTGAAGACCGTCGTAAGCGGCAGTTCGACGATTCCGCCGACGCGAAAGGCGTGGTTGCCCAGCGCCGAGAAATCGGGACCGCCTTCCGCCGCATAATCGAACCCGGGCCGCATCGAGCTGTCGAGCCGGTAGCCGAGCGACGCGAGCAGGTCGAAGCTCGCCGGACCCAGTCCATAGCGGCCCGCCCGATAGGCGGTCGGGCGCCTCCCGAACGCTTGCTCGATCGCGTCGGTCAGCGCCGCCATCTTCGCCGCCTCCAGCGCGCGCGGCAGATTGCCGGCAAAGCTGTTGGCGGGCGTGAGCTGCTCGTCGAACGGCGGATTGACCCAGGGATGAAGTTGCGTCCCGACCAAGGTGCCGCCGGTCAGCAGCGGCCCGATCAGGTCGATCGCGCGAGGATCGGTCGCGACCGGGTGATCGACCATCAATGCGAGCGGTACATGGTTGGCGGCGAAGCGACGATGCGCCTTCGGCAAGGCCGCGATCGCTTCGACCGAGCGGTTCTCGCGCGCCAGCGGCCTGCCCCAGTCGAATTCCTCTTCGGTATCGACGAACACGACGAAACGCGTGCCGAACGCGTCGGGCCAGGCGACGAGGTCGCCGGCCGCCGGCGGTTGCGGACGGAACGCTGTCACGTCAGTTGGAAGAAAGCTGCCCCACGTCGTGATCCAACGCCGCGGGCAGGCGCAATGTCAAGCGCTGCTCGCCGATCTTGAGGCTGCCGCCCAGTTCGACGGCGAGGTTGCGCGCCAGCCGCAGGCCGAACGCGGTGCCGAGCAGCGAACCTTCCTGGTCCTCGCCTTCGAGCGACAGCAGTGCCTCGCCCGGCCAGGCGGCGAAGGCGCGCGGCCGCTCGACCGCGAGCCGCGCCTGGCCATCCTTCGACGACACCTTGATCGCGATCCGCTCGCCGATCCCACTCGCGCCGACCGCCAGCGCCATCAGCCTGCTGACCAGCCGCGCGACCGCGACCTCGTCGCCGGCGATGGCAAGACCGGGCGGCCCATGATCCACGTCGACCACCGACTGGCGCAGCCGCATCAGCGGCTCGAGATCGATCGCCGCGCGCTTCATCAGCGGCGCCACTTCGACCACGCCCGGGCGCAGCACCAGCGCGTCCTGCTCGATCCGCGCCGCGGTATCGACATCGTCGATCGCCGCGAGCAGGCCCAGCGTATCCTGCCGGATCGCCGCCGCGCGTTCGCGATAATCGTCGGGCGCCGGTCCCAGCACCTGCGCCTCGATCATCTCGGCGAAGCCGGAGATGGCGTTGGTCGGCGTGCGCAATTCGTGAACCAGCGCGCGCAGAGCCTCGGGCGACGGCGCCCCCGCGACCGGCTCGGCACGCTGGTCGGCGCGCGGGCGGCGCGCGACGCCGCGATAGCCGGTGAAGCGGCCGCTCGCCGGATCGAAGGCCGGAGTCGCGGACACTTGCCATTGCCCGGCCGCCTGCGACGTTCCTGCGACCAACAGGCGGGCATCGGCGAACGGTGCGCGCCGCCGGAATGCGCCGCTGACCACGCCGTCGACTTGCGCCGATCCGGTGCCGAGAAGCACGCCGATCAACGGTTCGCGCGGCGCGCCGTCGACCCAGCGAATCGTCCCCGTCGCGTCGGTCTCGAAACAGAAATGCTCGATCGGCGCGTCGCCCGACATCGCCTGGACCGGGCGGCCGAGCGTGCCATGGTCGCGCTGATAGGCATCGATCCGGGCGACCAGGTCGGCGATCGGGAACGGTCCGGTCGGCGCGGGCGGATTCGCGTCATTGGCCGGCGCCGAATCGGGACGGCGCGCATTACCCGTTGCGGGCCGGTCGCCGACGGGGGTGCGGAAGCTCTCGGGCGGCGTGGCGGCCTCGGCGACGACCGGCGCTTCCCACCCGCCTTCGGGCTGCGGCAGCGCGAAGTCCGACGGACCGAAGCTGTCGAGCGCACGGACGGTGTCGGGCGGCAAATCGCGACGGTGGCGCAGGAGCGATCGCGACGTCGGCGGCAATCCCGCCAGCATGCCACGCCATTCCTCCCCGGTCAGCCGTGCCACCGCGATCACCGGGGCGGCGACCGACGGCTCGTCCTCGGCGAACAGGCGGACCAGTTCGGCGGGCGGGTTGGCGAAGGCCAGGCTGCGCGCGCTGGCGGCGCGAATCGGGGTCGGCACGCGGCCGCGAATCGCCCGCAGGCGCTCGATCGCCTCCATGGCCGGGGCCGCGCGGCGCCGGCCGATCAGATCGGTGAGTTGGCGCCAGGCCGACTGCGCACCGAACGGAGTCGCCATGTCGGCGCCGAGAACGGTGTCGAGGCGGTCGTCGAAGCGCAAGAAACACGGTCCTCTGATCGCGCGGGGTGCACCGCGCCTTAGGAAATTCTTAACCGCAGCCGCGCGCGCTTCAACGGTTCATTTTGGCGCGTCGCAATGTGGGACGATTGCGTCGGCCTGCAATTATATTATGCTGGCGACCGGGCTAACTCACATAAAATTCTTGGGGAACTCACGATGGCGTTGGATCGGATCGACCGGCAGATATTGTCGCTGCTGCAGGCCGATGGACGGATGACCAATGTCGAACTGGCGGACCGGGTCGGGCTGACCGCCCCGCCCTGCCTGCGCCGCGTCCGCGCGCTGGAAGAAGCCGGCGCGATCAAGGGCTATCACGCCGAGCTCGATCCGGCGACCTTGGGCTATCCGATCACGGTGTTCGCCATGGTCAGCCTGAAGAGCCAGGCCGAGCGCGACCTGAGCGCGTTCGAGACGCATATCGCGACGATCCCCGAAGTGCGCGAATGCCATATGCTCAACGGTGAGATCGACTTCATCCTGAAGATCGTCGCCAGCGACCTGAAAGCGTTCCAGGACATCCTGACCACGCATCTGACCCCGGCGCCCAACGTCGCCAGCGTCAAGACCTCGCTGACCATCCGCACGTCGAAGAACCAGCCGGGCATTCCGGTCGGGGAGGAATAGGCCGAAGAGAAAAAGGGCGGCTCCGCGGCCGCCCTTCCCTCATCTCGCGATCGTCGAGCGATCAGCTCGTCGGCGGATTGTCGAGCCAGGTCATCCAGAAACCAGCGAGATCGCTGCGCGGCGGCGTGGTTACCGCTGCGAAGGCCGTCTTCGCTGCCGCCTTGTCGCCCGACAGCGCCAGCGCGATCCCGAGATGGGTGTTGACCTCGTCATTGTTGACGCCGCCCTTGGCCAGCGCCTGCCGGTAGAGGCCGATCGCCTTCGCATAGTCGCCGCGGCCGAGATAGGCGTCGCCGGTCTGCGACGACAATGCCCCGGTCGGCGACGACGCCGACTTGGCTTCGAGCCCGGCGAACGAGCCCTCGGCGGCGATCTGCGCGTTCGAGGTCTGGACCAGCGCCTGGATGTTCGAGCTGCCCGCGCCGGGAATCTTGCCCAGCGCCTTGCCTTCCGCAATCACCGCCTTGGTTTCGTCGGGCAGGCCGACGTCCATCACCTTCTGGGCGTATTCCTCGTAATAATCCTGGTCGGGCAGCGACTTGGTCACCCGCATCAGGCGGAACAGATCGATCGTCTGGCGCTTGTCCAGCTTGGCGACCGGGTTCTGCGTCAGGCCGTAATAGCCGAGCGCGTCGCGCCAGGTCTTGGCGGTCGGATAGGCGACCAGCCAGCGCTTGAGCCAGGTGACCGTCTGCGGCTTGAGCCCGGCGGCGGCCGATTGCGCGATGCCGTATTTGTAGATGTCCTCAGGCTGCTTGCCGGCGGCAACCAGCTTTTCGAGATCGGCCATGCCGCCCGCAGCGTCGCCGCCCTGGACCTTCGACTTGGCCAGATACAGCGCCAGATTGGGTTCGGTCGAGCCGTGCTGCTGCGCCTGCTGGAACAGCCGGATCGCGCGTGCCCAGTCCTTGGCGTCATAAGCGATCGTTGCGCGGCTATATTCGAACTTCGGCAGCATGTCGGCCGGCGTCTTGGGGTTGACGATCAGCGCATCGAGAGGCGCGATCATCGGCGCGGGATCGAACGCGCCATTGGTGCCGGCCGAGGCGTCGGCGATCTTCTGCGAAACCAGCGCGTACCGCAGGAACGTCGCAATATATTTGTCGTCGTCGGTCTTCGCAGCGCCTTCGGCCTCGGCAACCGCGGCCTCCGCCGTCGCCAGGTCCTTGGCGAGCAATGCGGTCTTCGCCTTGTTCGCGGCGATCGCCACGGCCTGGGTATATTGCGGGCCGGCAGGCGCTTCTTCCTTCTTCTTCGCGAAAGCGGGCGGCGCGACGGACAGACCGGCCGCGCCCGCGATCATCGCCGCGGCGAGTGCGGCGGTCGAAATGCTCTTCATCAAACTCTCCTCTTGGGCGGGGGAACCCTCTCCCTCGCTCTAGTCAGGCGGCGCCGGGGGTTCAAGGCACGTCGGCGACCGATTGGCCGAAACGGGCTGAACGCGGATTGAACGATCGGGTTGCGCCGGCACGCGCTCTCCGGCACGGCGAAATCCGCCATTCGCCTCCTCGCGCGCGTACGCGCGCGCGTGACATCGGTTGCAGGACCCGCTAGGGTCTTCATCGAACAGCAACATCACCTGAAAGATACCGGACCTTGACCGACGAGACCGTCCTCGCCGACCCCTCGGACATTACCCCCATCTCCATCGTCGATGAGATGAAGTCGTCGTATCTCGATTATGCGATGAGCGTGATCGTCGCCCGCGCGCTGCCCGACGTCCGCGACGGGCTGAAGCCGGTGCATCGCCGGATTCTGTTCTCGGCGCAGGAAAGCGGGTTCTTCTACAACCGTCCCTATC
>NZ_JBQCCN010000331.1:0-5418 GCF_051962185.1 Sphingomonas sp. | reverse complement strand
TTCGCGCCCACCCCCTCCCCGTCCCCCCCCCCCCCGGGGTCACCATCCCCCCCCCCCCGCCCCCACCCGCTCCGGCTTTTTGGGGTACCCCGTTCGTCTTGGGCCCCCGCTTGCGCGGGGATGACGGGTGAGGAGTCGGCGTCCGATCTACCGGCCGTAGCCATAATCATAGCCGTACCCATAACCGTAGCCGAGATGCGCGCGCTTGGCCTCGAACTTGGTCAGCACCGCGCCGAGCACATTGGCGTGCGCGGTGGCGAGGCGGTCGAGCGCGTTGCGCACCACGCCGGCCTGGGTCGAGCGCGCCTCGACGACGTAAATCACCGCCTCGACCGCCGACGCCACCAGCGGCGCGTCGGCGAGGCCGATGACCGGCGGCGAGTCGACGATGACATGGTCGAACCGCTCCTGCAGCCGCTCGACCAGCACGCGCAGCCGCTCGCCGGTCAGCAGGTCGGCGGCGTTGGGCGGTTGCGGACCCGCCGGCATCACGCTCAGCCCTTGATGGCTGGTGGTATGGACCGCGGCGTCGAGATTGTCGGCACCGGCCAGGAAATTGCTGACCCCGCTCGCGCCGGCGATCCCGAAGGCATTGTGGACCGACGGCGCGCGAAGATCGGCATCGACCAGCACGACCTTGCGATGCGCGCGCGCCAGCGATTGCGCCAGCGCGATCGCGGTGGTCGACTTGCCTTCGCGCGGACGCGTGCTGGACACCGCCAGCGAGCGCGGCATGCCGCGCGCGGTCGACAGCTCGAGATTGGCCTGCACCGCCAGATAGGCCTCGACCAGCGGCGAGCGCGGATCCTCGAGCGCGTCGAGCGGCCCGCCGCTCTTGACCTTGGGCAGAGTGCCGAGCAGCGGCAGCCCGAGCCTCTCCCGCGCCTCGCCGGGATCGCCGATGCCCTCGTCGATCTGCTCGAGCGCGGCGGCCAGCGCGACGCCGGCAAGCCCGCCCGCGAACACCGCCAGCAACAGGTTGAGCATCAGGCTGGGCCGCGACGGCCGGTCGGGCAATTTCGCCGCGTCGACCACCGCGATGTTGTTGTTCTCGATCCCGCCGGCGACGCCGATCTCCTTATAGCGCTGGAGCAGCGCGTTATAGAGTTCGCGGTTGGTGTCGGCGTCGCGCTGGTAGATATTGTACTGGATGCTGCGCTGGCGAAGATCGCTCAGATTGCCCTTGAGCGCATCGACCCGCGCCTGCAGCGCGCGCTCGCGACCCAATGCCGCGGCAAATGCCTGTTGCAGCGAGGCGCGGACCCGGCCCTCTTCGGCGGCGATCGCCGTGTCGAGCACCTGGACCTGCGACTGGAGCGCCTTGGCCGGCGGATATTTGGGTTCGAACTGCGACAGCAATTTGGCATATTCGCCTGCCGCCTCGGCACGCTTCTGGCGAAGATCGGCGATCGCCTGGTTGCCCAACGCCTCGCTGCTCGCCCCGGGCTGGCGTGCGGCGGCGAGCCGGGCCTGCGCCTCGATCCGCTCGGCGGTGGCGGTGGCGAGCGCGCCGTTCAGTGTGGTGATGTCGTCGGTCAGCAGCGAACGATCGCCGCCCCCGCCGGTCGCCGCGCTCGATCCGTCCTTGTTGCCGCCGGCCATCGGCAGGTTGATGATCCCCTGGCTCGAAGCATAGCCGACCGCCTGGCGTTCCGATTCCTCGAGCTTCTGGCGCAATTGCTCAAGGCGCGTTTCGAGGAAGTGCCGGGCGTAATCCGATGCCTCGAACCGGCGTTCGAGATTGCTGTCGATGAAATCCTTGGTCCAGGTCTGGGCGATGCGCTGCGACCAGAAGGGGTCGGGCGTGACCGCGGTGACGTCGACCAGCCGCGATCCGCGCACCGGCGCGACGCCGACATGGTCGAGGAGGATGCGCCCGGCCAATTCGACACGCTTGTCGCGGCGGGCGGCGCTGTTGACGTCGGTGCCGCCGAACAAGTCGTTGCGCCCGAACAAGGCGAAGAAGGCGCGATTGTCGACCGCGCCGAGATCGCGCGCGACGCGCTCGGCAAGCTCCTTGGTCTGGAGCAGGCCATATTGCGTCTGATAGAATTCCTGGTCGCCGATGCTGGCGTCTCGCTCGACGCTGTCGATTTTGGTGACGACGCGCGCGGTCTCGCGCGAAATATCCAGCCGCGCGGTCGAGCTGTACTGGCGCGTCATCATCGAGGTGATGAGCAGGCCGGCGAGCGCGCCGATGCCAACCCCGCCCAACAGCACCCAGCGCCAGCGCGATGCGGCGCGGATCAGCCGGCGCAAGGGCGGCGTGCGCTGCGGATTGGCGGTGACCGGATTGGCGCCGGCCAAGAGCTGGACCTGGCCCAGCATGTGTGGGGAGATCGTGTCCATCACCGTACCCGCTCCAGCGCGAGGATCAGCGGCGTCGTCAGCAGCGGCGCCACCTGGAGGAATTTCTGGAACATCCGCCGCGCGTTCGAATCGCCGACGATGATGATGTCGTTGGCGTAGATCTTGGGGTCGGGATACAGGCCGCGCCGGATCGCGCCGAGATTGTAGAGCGCGGCGAGCGGCTTGCCCTCGACCGTGCGGAATACGACGACGTCGTCGAGCCGGGCATATTCGCCGACTCCCTTGGCGGTCGCCACCGCGCGCATCAGCGTGATGTTGCCGATCGCGGGATAGCTGCCCGGCTGGGCGACCTGGCCGTCGACGGTGAAGACCTGGCTGGTCGTTTCCTCCAGGTTCACGGTGACTTGCGGATCGCGGACGTAGATGCCGCGCAGCCGCTTATCGATGGCGAGCGCGAGCTCCTTGGGGGTCTGGCTCGAGGCGTCGATCTCTCCGACCAGCGGCATCGACAAATGCCCGGCGGCGTCGGTCTGGAACGTGCCGCTCAGCTCGGGCACGCCGAACACCGCGATGTTGAGCTTGTCGAGCGGGCCGACGCGATAGGGCGTGGTGCCGGCGACGAGATCGGTGCCCGACGGTGCCGGCAAGTCCTTGAGCGCGGTCACCGCCATCGGCTCCGACGTCTCTCCCAGCCGCGGGCCGTTCGAACAGCCCGCGAGCAGCAACGCGCCGCCGGCGAGCGCGAGGAGAGCCCGCGCGCTCACAGATGGAACCTCAAGGCGAGCTGGAACACCGTCTGCGCCTGGAATGGGTTGATGCCGAGATCGGTGGCCCGAACGCCGCGCTTGCTGCGAACGTTGAGCGCCTCGGCGAACAGGGTCAGCCGGCTGGTCAGGCTGTAGCGCGCCGCCACGGTCCAGGACCAGCCGTCCTCGCTGTCGAGCGGCGACATCTCGCTGCCATGCTCGCGGGTGTCGAACGCCTCGGCCCGCGCGGTCACCGCGACCTTGTCGCAGAATTGCCGCGTCACCAGCAGATAGGCCGCGTTGAAATAGGTATGGACCCAGGGAACGCCATGTTCCTCGAAACCCATGATGGTCGAGCCGCTCATTCCCTGGATCAGCAGCTTGGTCTTGGTACCGAGATCGGCGTTGATCCCGAGGTTCCAGAACCGCGTACGCCAGCCCCATTGGCCGGTCGGCTTGAACGCCTCGGGGTTGCCGCGATTATCGTAATAGAAGAGCGCGATGCCGAACGGCCAGGGCGGGCGCCAGTCGAGCCGGCCGTAGAAGCCGGGACGGTTGTCGAGTTCGATCGTCGAACGCGTCCTATCCTCCTGCAGCAGGCGGATGAACGAATTGAGCGGCGGCAGCGGGAAATGGCCGAAGCCGGTCGCTTTCTCGTCGTGCAGCGCCCAGCCGCGGAACGACAGCAATGTGCCCGAGGTGTCGTTGCCGGCGAACACGCCGCCGGTCAGCGAGAGCTCATGCTGGCCCAGGCTGGCGCGCAACGTGCCCTCGACCCCCAGTACCTTCACTTCCTCGCCGACCCAGGAATTGATCGCGGACGGGGTGATCGTATTGACCACGCTCCACGCGCCGCCGGTCGAATGTTCGAGCGAAATCTCGGGCCACATCAGCCCGGCGCGCGCCTGGAAGCCGATCTTGCCCTTCTGTTCGGGCAGGAAATTGAAGAACGCCTCGATCAGGTCGAACTTGTTCTCCTGGTCGCGCTGCCAGGCGCCGGACACGTTGGCGGTGAGCGAGGGGGTGAAGCGCGGCAGCCAGATCAAATCGGCTTCGACCGGCACCGCATAACCGCGATAATCGCCATTGGCGGTCCCCTGGAACCGCGTCTTGCCGAGCCCGCCATTGGTGAAGGATGTCTCGCCATTGGCCAGCGCCAGCCGCGCATCGAGCAGGATCGACACCGTGTTCTTCGACAGGATGTCGGTGCGCGGCATCGACGGCGCGGCATCCTGTGGCGGGGTCGCGTCCGCCGATGCGGGCTGGCCGGCGTCGGCCGGCGTCGTCGCCGTTCCGTCGGCCGGCGTTTCTTGCAGCGCCGAGGTCGCAGCCGGTGATGGCGCGGGAGCGGCGTTCGGGTCGGGCGCGGTCTGCGCGGCGGCGGGGAGCGCCGTCATCGCCGCCAGTGCGAGCGCGCTGGCCGAGCCGAGGGGAAGCGCAACGAACTTCATGAATACCTCCCGGAAATCGGGTCTGGGGTGTGCGCGCTGGTCCAGCGCACCACCGTGCCGATGGTCATTTCGCTGCCCCGCCCGGCGAGAGCGCCGAGCTGCGGGACAAGATCGGGACGCGCCACGCGCGGGACGCCGTTCGCGACCACGAGCATCACGTCGGCGGCGCGCGCTTCCGCCAGCGGCCGAGCGAGCAGGACTAGATCGGCCCGCGCACCGGGATCGAGCGCCGGCGTGTCGAGCCCGAGCCGCGCCGCGGCGACCTCACCCACCGAGCTTTCGAGCCGCGCGTCGTTGAGCCCGCCGATCGCGCGCGCCCAGGCCAGTTCGTCGAGCAGATCGCCCGCGCCGGTCAACAGCGAGTCGCTGCCGAGCAGCACATCCACTCCCTCGCCGAGCAGCGCGGGCGGCGCGCTGCGGCCGAACAGGAACAGGTTCGAACTCGGGCACCACACCAAAGCGGCGCCCGAGGCGCGGAAGCGGGCGATTCCGTCGGCGTCCATGCCGACGCCGTGCACGGCGATCAGGTTGCGGGTCAGCAGCCCCTTGGCCTCGGCGGTTCGGACCTCGCCGGCGGCGTCGGTATCGATCCCCTCCGCCAGATGGAGGCCGAACGGGGTTCCCGGTCCGAGCCCGCCAAGATCGGGCGTCATGCCAAGCGAATCCGCGCTCGCCAGCGGCGCGACGCGGAGCGGGAAATCGCGCTCGAACGCCTCTTCCCAAGCGTCGTGGTGGACGACCGTGGTGACCCCGGCGAACAAATTCTTCCACGCGCCCACCAGCAGCGCGTCGCGCCGCGGCCGCGCGCGGCCTTGCGGTTTACGGCGGCGTTAGCGGGGCTGTATGTCCGCCGCCCATTGATAGGAGTTGCGATAGAGCGGCTGCGAGAGCCGCCAATAATGGTTACGGTT
>NZ_JBQCCN010000330.1:0-8634 GCF_051962185.1 Sphingomonas sp. | reverse complement strand
CACCCTTCCCACTCGCTGACGCGAGCGGGCCCCTTCCCTCTCCCACAAGGGGAGAGGGAGATTTCCTCAAACCGGGCTCTTGTCGCCCTGGTACTTGATCTCGAGGTAGCGTCCGCGCGTCGACAGCGCGTCGAGGTCGCCTTGCGCGAGCTGCGCCGCCATTTCGTCGATCTCGCGGCCGATCACGCCGAGGCCCTCGACCAGTTGCTGGTCCGGCGTCTTGCCGTTGCGCTCGACCGCGCGCATCGCTGCGGGGACGCGCTCATAGCCCTTGATGAATTCGGGCAATTGCTCGCCGACCAGCTTGCGGATTTCCGCCGCGGCCGGCGCGCTGTCGTCGAGCCCCGCCAGTTGCGGCGTCAGCGCGTCGAGCTTGATCCCGATCTGGTCGACCAGGTTGACCGCCGGCGCCGGCAGCGCGGGCCGCTGCGCGTCGAGCCAGCGCCCGGTCTGCGCCGGCAGTGCCTTGAGATCGACTTGCTGCAGTCGCTCGAAAGTCGGCGCGCGCTGGGTCGGCGTGGCGAGCAGCACCATCGTCGCGACGATCCTCGCGACGATCATGAACAGGAAGCCGAAGATGCCGATCGGCCCGACCACCAGGCCGAACACCACCGCCAGCCCGACGATCGCGGCATCGGCGATCGCCGCGCGGGTCAGCCGCTGGCCGACATCGTTGACCCGCGCGCGCTGTCCCGGTCCGGCGCGATAGCGTTCGGACGTGCGGTCGAGCGTCTCCCGGGCGCGTGCGATGACGTCGTCGGTGGAGGACATTTACACCGCCTCGAGCTTGAAGCTGTCGGTCTGCGGGCCCTGCAGCGCGGCCTGCGACTGGCCCTCCGCGCGCGCGATATAGCCCTTCGACTTCTCGACCTCGGTCGACAGCGTGTTGACCGTGGTCTTCATCGAATCGAGCGCCTTCATCTTGAATGCGTCGATCGCGTCCATCGTGTCGTAGATGTTCTGGAAGGCGCGCTGCAGCGTCTCGACCGGGATGGTCGAGGCGGCGGCCTGTTCGTGGATCTGCGCGGTCTGCGACTTCAAGAGCTGGCCGGTCGAATCGATGATGTTCGCGGTGGTGGTGTTGAGCTGGGTGATCTGCTCGAGCACCAGTTTCTGGCTGGTCAGCGCCTGCGCCACGGTGACCGCGGTGCGCAGCGCCGAGACGGTGGTGGTCGAGGCGCGGTCGACGCCCTTGATCAACTCGACATTGTTCTTCTTGACCAGGTCGAGCGCGAGATAGCCCTGCACCGTCACCGCCATCTGCGTCAGCAGGTCCTGGACGCGCTGGCGGGCGTAGAACAACGCGCTCTCGCGCAGCGCCTTGGCCTTGGCCGGATCGGTCGCGTCGAGTTCGTTGGCCTTGTCCTCGAGCTTGGCGTCCATCGTCTTGGCGAGATGGATCATCTGCTCGAGCCGCCCCATCGCGGTCCACAGATTGGCGCGCTCGGTCTCGATCGCGGCGTTGTCCATCAACAGCTCGTCCTTGCCCGAGCCGAGGCTCTTGAGGATCGAGGAGATGTGCGTCTGCGACGATTTGTACTTGTCGAAATAGGTGTTGAGCCCGCCGCCGAAGATCTTCTCCAGGAAACCGCGGCCGCCACCGTTTATGAGCTTGCCGTTCTTGCCCGGATCGAGCTTCTCGATCGTCTGGCGCAGCTGGATCACGTCGGCGCCGACGCCGGTGTCCTTGTCCATCGCGCGGACCGGGCGATCGAGGAAACGATTGGACTGCGACGCCGCCTCGCGGATTTCCTTCTGCCCCATCGACGTGATGGCATCGACGCGCTTGCCGAATTCGGGCGAATCGACGTCCTGCGCGACGAGGTCGTCGACGAACTGGTCGACGCGGCGTTCGAGCTCGGTTCGTTTGGCGTCATCGACCGGTACCAGCCCGGCGGCCTTGGTCGGCGCGACCGCCGCGACAGGATCGGGCGGCGTCAGCACCAGATCGGGTTCGGCCGTGACGGTCTCGGTCGGGGTCGTCGCCATTCTCAGTCCCTTTTCGCGATGGTCCGTGGAGTCTGGCCACGAATCCTCGCGCGTTCAAGTGTGTTGCTTATGTAACACGCATAACGGGAAAGGCAAGACGGCCAGACGGCGGCGCCGCGTTACCCGGCGGGGTTGGCCGGCCGCCCCCGCGGCACATCGCCGGTCGCCAGCCAGCGAACGACGTTGCGGATGAATTGCTTGTTGCCCTTCGCGCCCGGCGCATTGAATCCGATCGGATATTTGCCGCCGCGCCCGATCTGGGCCGACCATGCCCCGCCTTCGCCGAGCAGCACGACGCGTCCCGCCCCGGCCTCGAGCGTCGCGCCGCGCAGATCCTGTGGCGTCATCGGTCGCGGCGGCTTGTCGGTGACCAGCATCTTCCAGCTCGAATCGAACCGCAGCAGCGGCGTCGCGGCAGCCGGGGCGGTGAAGGCGGCGCCATAGAAGGTCTGGATCTGCGGCAGGCCGCGCGTCAGCGGCCCCTCTACCAGATCGCCATTGGCGAAGCTGAAGAATTCGGCATTCGGGTTCTTCTGTGCGGCGTACATTTCGATCTCGAAGCCGAACGCGCCGGCCAACGCGCGCAGGCTGCCGGCATAGGGCGGATGATCGGCGATCATCAGCAACGCGCCGCCGCTCTTCACCCAGGCCGTGAGCGTCGCGATCTCCTCCGTGGTGAAGGCCGAGGTCGACTGGTATTTGGGCGCGTTCGACGGATCCTTGGGGTCGCGCGGCTCGGCGATGACCAATAGACTCGCCCCGGCGAGATTGACGGCCGAGATCGGCTCGGCGAAATCGCGCACGACATAGCCGTCATGCGTCAGCACGGCGCCGAACGGCGCGTAATTACCGGCCAGCGTCTGGTTCTCGTCATGCCCCGAATCGACCAGCACGACCGGCCCCTTGCCGATCGGGAAGGCCGGGTCGGCGACACTGGTGTCGGCGTTGGGATCGACCACATTCTGTGCGACCGCCGGCGCAGCGGCGGCAAACAGGATGACGGCAAATCGGGTGACAAGCGCGGCGGTCGTCGCTTTCGGCATCAATCCCCCTGACGAGCCGCCTTGAGCGCTCGCCCCCACCATAGCAGTTCGTCGAACAGTGCCGAGAGGCGACGATCCTCTATTTCACCCGCATTGAACCGATCGCCGTCGCGCAGCTTGGCGGCGCCCTGCAGATGCACCGCGCTCGCGAGCGGTGCCATCGCCATCGCTGCCGTCACGTTGCGCAATTGTTCGACCGAGCGCGCGCCGCCGAGTGTGCCGTGCGCGACGAACGCGACCGGTTTGCGACCCCATTCGGCGTAGACCGTGTCGAGCGCGTTCTTGAGCACCGCACTCATGCCGTGATTATATTCGGGGGCGACCAGGATATAGCCGTCCGCCGCGCCGATCGTCTCCGCCCAGGCGCGCTGTTGCTCGCCGGTATAACGGCCGGTCGCGGGCGGATACGGCTCGGCGAACATCGGCAAGGCCCAGTCCGCGAGATCGAGCAACTCCGCGGCGAATTCCGTACGCCGGGCGACACGATCCATCACCCATGTCGCGATCGGCAGCGACATTCGCCCTTCGCGCACGCTGCCGACGATGACCGAAATCCTGAGCTGCGCCATGATCGCCCTTCCTTGTCCGAAGGCTTGCCATGCCGGGCGCCGCGGCAGGGATCAACCATAAGGGCGGTCGTCGCCCAGTCCTTGTTCGAGCAACAACCGGTCGATCGTCCGGCCGGGCGTCCCGACCGGGCGCTGCCAGGGCGCGAACGGCAGGATCAGTCCGGCCAGCGCCTCGGTCTCGGCGAGCACGGTCGCAGCATCATAGCCCGGCTCGGCGACAGCCGCCTTGAGCCAGGCGCCCAGCGCCTCTTTCGCGACGCAGGTCTCGGCGGTGAACACGCGCAGGCAAACGCCGTAACCACCACCCAGCCAGGATGCCCATTCGTCATACGCCGCTTGCCGGGCCGTCCGCGGGTCGACCGCGTCATTCGCGAAACAGCGTGGGAACGCGGCGCGCGCATGGCGTTGGACGGCGAGCGCCGCGACGAACGCATCGGCGAACCGCTCGCGCAGCATCGCCGCAGCCGCTTCGGGAGTCGCGCCAGTGCGCGACGCCAATTCGGCCTGGCGCAGACCCCAGGCGGCGCCCGGGCTGTACCAATGCTCGCCGGCGGGAGCCGGTCCCTCGGAGCCGAGCGCGCTCCACCAGGCTTTACCGTCATGCGCGTAGATCGGCCCGGGCGCGCAGCCGGCGGCGATCAATCGCCCGATCCGGGCCGGTGTGACGCCGACCGCCTCTGCCAGCACGTCGAGCGTCCAGAACCAGCGGTCGAGATAGCGGCGTGTGTCTTCGTCGGCGAACATCGGCATTCCTTGGCTGGAGATGTCATACCGGTAGCGTCGCCAGCGGCGCTGATGCTTCGGTCCCTATGTAAGTATCGCCGTGATTTCCGGCCCCTTCCCGCATTGCACAAATTGAGCTACAGGCGCCGCCAACCCGCCTTCGGGCGCACCTATCAGGATATCTCATGGACCTCCGCAACGTGGCGATCATCGCCCACGTCGATCACGGCAAGACCACGCTCGTCGACCAGCTCTTCCGCCAATCGGGCACCTTCCGCGACAACCAGCGCGTCGAAGAGCGCGCGATGGATTCGAACGACCTCGAAAAGGAGCGCGGGATCACGATTCTCGCCAAGCCGACGTCGATCGTGTGGAAGGGCGCGGACGGGAAAGAGACCCGCATCAACATCGTCGACACGCCGGGCCACGCCGATTTCGGCGGCGAGGTCGAGCGCATCCTGTCGATGGTCGATGGCGTCATCCTGCTGGTCGATTCGTCGGAAGGCGCGATGCCGCAGACCAAGTTCGTGACCGGCAAGGCGCTGGCGCTGGGCCTCCGCCCGATCGTCGTCGTCAACAAGATCGACCGCGCCGACGAGCGTACCCAGGAAGTGCTGGACGAGGTGTTCGACCTGTTCGTCAGCCTCGACGCGACCGACGAGCAGCTCGATTTCCCCGTGCTCTTCGCCTCGGGCCGTAACGGTTACGCCAGCGAGGATCCGCTGGCCCGCTCGGGCACGCTGACTCCGCTGTTCGAGAAGATCGTCGAGCACGTGCCGGCGCCGGACGTCGACGTCGACGCGCCCTTCACCTTCCTGGTGACGTTGCTCGATCGCGACAATTTCCTCGGCCGTATCCTGACCGGCCGCGTCAATTCGGGCGTGGTCAAGCTCAACCAGCCGATCCACGCGCTCGACGATGCCGGCAACGTCATCGAGACCGGCCGCGCGTCGAAGCTGATGTCGTTCCACGGACTCGAGCGCGTGCCCGTCGAGGAAGCGCGCGCCGGCGACATCATCAGCCTTGCCGGCCTGACCGTCGCGACCGTCGCCAACACGATCGCCGACACCAGCGTGACCGAGGCGCTGCACGCGCAGCCGATCGATCCGCCGACCCTGTCGATGCGCTTCGCCGTCAACGACAGCCCGATGGCCGGCCGCGAAGGCAGCAAGGTCACCAGCCGCATGATCCGCGACCGCCTGGAGCGCGAGGCCGAGTCCAACGTCGCGATCAAGATCACCGAGAGCGAGGACCGCGACAGCTTCGAGGTCGCCGGCCGCGGCGAACTCCAGCTCGGCGTGCTGATCGAGACGATGCGCCGCGAGGGTTTCGAGCTCGGCATCAGCCGCCCGCGCGTGCTGTTCCGCGAAGACGAGAACGGCAAGCGCACCGAGCCGTACGAGACCGTCGTGATCGACGTCGACGACGAATATTCGGGCACGGTCGTCGACAAGATGAACCAGCGCAAGGGCGAGCTGACCGACATGCGTCCGTCGGGCGGCGGCAAGACCCGCATCACCTTCTCGGCACCGTCGCGCGGCCTGATCGGCTATCACGGCGAGTTCCTGTCCGACACGCGCGGCACCGGCATCATGAACCGGCTGTTCGAGAAATACGGGCCCCACAAAGGCAATATCGAGGGCCGCAAGAACGGCGTGCTGATCTCCAACGGCGCCGGCGAAGCCAATAGCTACGCGCTCGGTCCTCTCGAGGAGCGCGGCATCCTGTTCGTCGGCCATGGCGAGACGCTGTACGAAGGCATGATCGTCGGCGAGAACGCCAAGACGGACGACCTCGAGGTCAATCCGATGAAGGCGAAGCAGCTGACCAACTTCCGCGCCTCGGGCGGCAAGGACGACGCCATCCGGCTGACCCCGCCGAAGAAGATGACGCTGGAACAGGCGATCGCCTATATCGACGACGACGAGATGGTCGAAGTCACGCCCAAGTCGATCCGCCTGCGCAAGCGCCACCTCGATCCGCACGAGCGCAAGCGCGCCAAGCGATCCGCCGAAGCGGCGTGACGCCGACGCCGGTCGTCGCGCGGACGACGGGATGACCGGCCTCGCCTGATTCAGTGCGACGAATGCCGCTGTTTGACGGCCCGGAGCCGGCGGCATTCGAGTTCGGGGCGACACGCACGGAATTGAGGGTTTAAAGGCAGTTAACCATCGTCGATCAAGCGATCGCAACACGCGATGAACGATAGTCGGCACCGATGCGGGGTGGGCGACAGATCGACAATGCCGAACTGGCGCCCAGCCCGGCCGACGGGACGAAGCGGCGCATCTACGGCATTGACCTGTTTCGCGGCGCACTCGCGTTGCTGGTCATCCTGGGGCATTTCGCCGAGCTGACCGAGCGTCACCATTTCCTAACATGGTTCGGTTACGGTTTTCGGATGCCGTTGTTCATCGGCTTGACCGGCTATTTGTTCAATCTTGGCCACGCGCGCAGCATCTCGCCGACGGCGCTGCTCCAGAAATATTACGGCCGGCTGATCCTGCCCTGGATCGCGGCCTGCGCGATCGCCCTGGTGATCACGGGCTCCTTAGAATGGATATCGCCGATCTATACGATCGTCCGCCCCCCGTATCATCTGTGGTTCGTGCCGGTGATGCTGTCCTTCATGCTCACCGCGCAGTCGTGCAAACTCAGTCCGGCGATGCTGCTCGCGGCTGCAATCCCACTCAGTATCGGCGCGATGTACCTGTTCGGGGTCGGTCATGACGTGTGGCAATTCGGCCCGTGGACGCCCGACCGACGCTATTTCATCTACCCGATCTACTTCGCATTGGGCGTCTGGGTGGCTCAGCGGGGCGCCACCACGTCGCGGGATTATCTGCTGCTGATGGTCGCGCTTGCCGGTCTGCTCTGGTGGGCGCGGCTCTATCAACATCCCTCGACCGCGGCAGAGGCCGCCGCCGAACTGCTGTTGTGCGTCCCCCTGATCGTCCTTTTCCCCCGCTTGCGCGGCATCACCTTCGATATCCCGCTGGTGCGCGCGATCGGCCGCGACAGCCTGTTCTTCTATCTCTGGCATCCGTTCGCCTTCGCCCTTTGGGCGACGGCCGGCCTGTCGGGCGTGCCACTGCTGGTGCTCGCGATGGTTTCGATGGTGATCGCCTGGGCGGCAATCGGCCGGGTTCCGTTGTTGTCGGGCGTGATGGGCGTTCGCCCCACCGTCCCGCCGACGCGTGTCGTTCCTTCTACGGTCGCGGAGACTGCGGCAGCCAAGAGGGCGATATGATGGGCCCCGTCTTTCGACTGATGCGCACCGGATTGATGACGGTGGCATGGATCATGGTCCTGCCGTGCCTCGCCATCCTGCTCGGCGCGATCGTGCCGATCGTCCCCTGGTTCCGCATCTATGCCGTCGATGTCGTGCCCAATCACACCTCCTGGTTGTTTCTCTGGTCGATCGCCGCGCTGCTGATCGGGCTGCTGGCAAATCAATTTCAGCGCTCCCGTCTCGCTCTCGCGCTGGTCACGACATCGGTCGTCGCCATCATCGTGACGGCGGGCGTGATGTTGCATCTGCTATACGTCGCGCAGAGCAACGGCGCGCAAATCAACGTGGTGAAGGCGCTCGATTTGCGAGAGTTCAGCACCGGCGTCCGTCCGGACGACAGCCGCGTCTATGCGCACAGGCCCGACGAGGATCTGTCGCTCGACATCTATTATCCTGCCGAGCGCGATACGGGCGCGCTCAGCCCGGTCCTTCTCGCGGTGCACGGCGGCGGCTTCTATCAGGGAAGCCGCAAGTTCGGCGCCGCCAACATGCGCTGGTACGCCGATCACGGCTGGACCGTCATCAGCATCGACTACCGCCTGGCGCGCGACGACCGTCCGACGTGGAATCTCGCCACGCGCGACGTCATCTGCGCGCTGGCCTGGACCGCGGCGCACGCGGCCGAGTTGCACCTCGATCTCGACCGCGTGACGCTCAGCGGAGGCTCGGCGGGGGGCACGCTGGCGATGACTGCCGGCTATCTCGCCAATGCCGGCCGCGTCGCTTCCGATTGCGGCCCCAAACTGCCCCATGTCGCCGCGATCGTCGTCAAGGCGCCGCTGATCGATTTCGCCGGATCCTGGGACCTTCCCGGGGAGCTTCGTGACGAACAACGCTCCTATCTCACCCGCTATATCGGCGGGTCGCCGCAAACCTATCCGGATCGCTACGCGGCGATCGATCTCCGTCGCCTGCGGTTCGCCACCAACCCGCCGACGCTCATCCTCGGCGGGTCGCAGGACGCGATTCTGCCGCCCGGGGCGACGACGAATTTCACGCGCAAGGCCAATGCCGCCGG
>NZ_JBQCCN010000329.1:0-2836 GCF_051962185.1 Sphingomonas sp. | reverse complement strand
CGACGTGGGCGACGGCGACGTCGTCATCGCGGCGATCACCAGCTGCACCAACACCTCCAACCCGTCGGTGCTGGTCGCCGCCGGCCTCGTGGCACGGAAAGCGCGCGCCAAGGGCCTGATGCCCAAGCCATGGGTCAAGACCAGCCTGGCGCCCGGCTCGCAGGTCGTGACCGATTATCTGGAGAAGGCGGGCCTGCAGGCCGATCTCGACGCGATCGGCTTCAACCTGGTCGGCTATGGCTGCACCACCTGCATCGGCAATTCGGGGCCGCTCGCCGCCCCGATCTCGGCCGCGATCAACGAGAACGACCTCGTCGCCGCCTCGGTCCTGTCGGGCAACCGCAATTTCGAAGGCCGCGTGTCGCCCGACGTGCGCGCCAACTTCCTGGCCTCGCCGCCTTTGGTCGTCGCTTATGCGCTCAAGGGCACGGTGACCGAGGATATGGTCGAGACCCCGATCGGCCAGGACCGCGACGGCGCCGACGTGTTCCTGAAGGACATCTGGCCGTCGAACCAGGAAGTCGCCGACACGATGAACGCGAACATCGACCGCGGCATGTTCGAGAGCCGTTACGGCGCGGTCTATGAGGGCGACAGCAAGTGGCGCGCGATCGACGTGCTCGGCTCGGACACCTATACGTGGCGCGCGGGCTCGACCTACATCCACAACCCGCCGTATTTCGAGGGCATGGGGATGACCCCGGCGCCGGTCGCCGACATCATCGAGGCGCGGCCGCTGGCGATCCTGGGCGACTCGATCACCACCGACCACATCTCGCCGGCCGGATCGATCAAGGCCGACAGCCCGGCGGGCACGTTCCTGCAGGAGCATCAGGTCAGCCGCAGCGACTTCAATTCCTACGGCGCGCGCCGCGGTAACGACGAGGTGATGGTGCGCGGCACCTTCGCCAACATCCGCATCCGGAACGAGATGGTCCCGGGCGTCGAAGGCGGCATGAGCCGCTACAATGGCGAGGTGCTGCCGATCTACGACGTGGCGATGAAGTTCAAGGCCGAGGGCGTGCCGATGGTCATCGTCGCCGGCAAGGAATACGGCACCGGCTCGTCGCGCGACTGGGCGGCGAAGGGCACCAACCTGCTCGGCGTCCGTGCGGTCATCACCGAGAGCTTCGAGCGCATCCATCGCTCGAACCTGGTCGGCATGGGCGTTCTGCCGCTGCAATTCGCGGAAGGGGTGACGCGGCAGAGCCTGGGGCTGACCGGGGACGAGAGCTTCACCATCCGCAACGTCGCCGGGCTGCGGCCGCGGCAGGATGTCGAGGTCGAACTGACCCGCGCCGACGGATCGACCGAGACGTTCATGACGCGGTGCCGGATCGATACGGTCAACGAGCTGGAATATTTCCTCAACGGCGGGATCCTGCAGTTCGTGCTGCGGAAGCTGGCGGCGTAAGGATTACCGAAACGCGAGCGAAGGGCGCGGGGCCGCGAGGTCCCGCGCTCTTTTCGTTTGGGGGTTACCTTGGCCCAGATCAATCCCCCCTACGCGTAGCGTGGGGAGGGGGACCGTCCGCGAAGCGGACGGTGGAGGGGCCGCAGCCGCGAAGCGGCGAGGACGGGGTTTTCCCCTCCACCATCGCTACGCGATGGTCCCCCTCCCCATCTGACGATGGGGAGGATTTGCGAGGTGCGCAGGCCCTGACACTTCGAACACCGCACGAGCAGTTTCTCAACCCGCTCAGCCCGTCCATCGCTCTATTTCGTCATCCCGGCCTCGTGCCGGGATCCGCCGCGCCGCGCGTCATGCCGCGTGCGATACGCGATGCGTTCACGCCCAACCCGTCAGGCCGGCCCTGTGCCGGCATCCACGGCGCCGCGCGCCCTTCGGCACGGATGTCGCCCACCGCGACACGCCCTCCCCCAACCCCTCCCGCAAGCGGGAGGGGGATTGCTGGCTCACCCCGCCAGCGCCTCGTCCTCGCCGCGTTCGCGCGCTTCGCGGCGCGACCAGGCGATGAACGCTTCCTCGTCCATCGGCTCGGCGATGACATAGCCCTGGACCACATCGCAGCCGATCACCCGCAGCATCTCGGCCTGGTCGCCTTGCTCGATTCCCTCGGCCACCGCTTCGCAGCCGAGACCGTGGATCAGCCCGATCACCGATTGCGCGATCAAGCGCGCCTCGCGGCGCTGGGTGATATGCTCGACCAGGCTGCGGTCGAGCTTGATGCGATCGAGCGGCAGCTGGCGCAGCCGTGCCAGGCTCGAATGGCCGGTGCCATAGCTGTCGATCGCGATGGTCGCCCCGTCCGCCCGTAAGGTGGCGATCGCCTCGACCACGTCGTCCGAGCAATGCATCGCCAGCGTCTCGGTGATCTCGAGTTCGAGCAGTCGCGCGGGCGCGCCGGCGGCCAGCATCGCCTCGCGCAGGCGGCGGAAGAACATCGCGTGATCGAGCTGGCGCTGGCTGATGTTGATCGCCAGGCGCTGCTCGATGCCGTGATCGGCCCAGCGCCGGATGGTTTCCGCCACGCGCCCGGTGACCCATTCGCCGATCTCGACGATCATGCCGGTTTCCTCGGCGCGCGCCAGGAAGCTGCCGGGCAATTTGATCCCCTGTACCGGGTGGCGCCAGCGCAGTAGCGCCTCGGCGGCGACGATGCGGCCGTCGGCGAGCGAGACCTGCGGCTGATAGACCAGGGTGAACTGGTCCTGGTCGATCGCGTTGCGCAGGTCGACCTCGAGCTGCGCGCGGTCGGCGAGTTCGGCGGCAAGCGCTTCGGAGAAATGCTCGGCGCGGCCGCGGCCGGTCGCCTTGGCATGGTACATGGCGGCGTCGGCGGCGCGCATCAAATCGTGGAGCGTGGTGCCATGG
>NZ_JBQCCN010000328.1:0-17647 GCF_051962185.1 Sphingomonas sp. | reverse complement strand
CCGACGACCAGAAGGCGACCAGTTTCTCGAGATGCTCGGGCCAGTCGGCGACCGCGTCGTTGTACACCGGGCCGAGCTCGGCATCGTCGATCTCAGCGGCCTGTTCCACGACTCACTCCAATCATGTATTGATGGCGCATGTATCGCGCCGATTTGAAACAAGCAATAGAAATGCATATTATGTGCGACGGACCGATCCGGGAGATGGCATGCGCCTGACGCTCTATACCGATTATGCGATGCGCGTGCTGCTCTACCTGGGCGCGCGGCCCGACCGATTGTGCTCGATCGCCGAGGTGGCGGGCGCCTATCGAGTGTCGCAGAACCATTTGATGAAAGTCGTCAACGACCTGGTCCGCGAAGGTTATGTCGCCAGCGTGCGCGGCCGGTTCGGCGGCATCCGGCTGGGCCGGCCGGCGACCGAGATCAATGTCGGCGCGGTCATCCGCCATACCGAGGACGGGTTCGACCTGGTCGATTGCGGCAATTGCGTCATCGCGCCGGCGTGCGGCCTGACCGGCGCGCTGCGCGAGGCGCTGGCGGCGTTCATGGGGGTGCTCGACGGCTATACGCTCGACGATCTGCTCGCCAAGCGGCTCGATATCGGCGCGCTGTTCGCCGCGCGTGCGGCGGCCGAGGCATCGTGACGCCCCCTGCCCCAGCGCCGGGCGCGGCGGAGCGAGAGATGACGCGCACGCGCTGCGTCGGCGACGACGGCTCGCCGCTGGTGGTGATCGAATATCAGCATGTCGATCGTCGCCCGACCGATGCCGGCGAGCGAACCTATCCGGGCGCGCGACGGCTCGCGCTTGCGAGCGGCGAGGCGGTGCGGTCGCTGGGCGACGGCGTGTGGGAAGTGATCGCCACCGGCGAAATGTTGCGGCGCGCCTGAGGGCAATGGGGCCCGGGTACGGCTGACGCCCGGGCCCCGGTCCTGACCCGGGCGAGGAAGCGGGGAGTCAGAACCCGTGACGATGCCGTCGGCAGGCGCGGCGGGGTCCAATCTGCCCGGGCCCGTGATCGACATTGCGGCACACCCGCTTGTCATCTGAGACGCTGGCGCGCGCCGAATCCCCATCTCCGTTCAGGAATATTTTTGCGGGGCGTGGTCCAAGGTTGACGCCGCCGCCCCATGGGTCGATCCGGCGCGCATGGCATCCAACTCCCCTCCCCATGACCGCGCCTGGGCTGACGAAGCGGTCCGGCTGATCGACGCCGATTACAATCGATCGGCCGACACCCATTTGATCCCGATCGCGCTGCCGCGCTTTCCGGGCGTCCAGCTCTACCTCAAGGACGAATCGAGCCATCCGACCGGCAGCCTCAAGCACCGGCTGGCACGCTCGCTGTTCCTCTATGCCTTGTGCAACGGCCGCGTCGGGCCCGGCACCACGATCGTCGAGGCGTCGAGCGGGTCGACCGCAGTGTCCGAAGCGTATTTCGCGCGGATGCTCGGGCTCGAGTTCATCGCGGTGGTGCCGCGCGGCACCTCGGCGGAGAAGATCGCCGAGATCGAATTCTACGGCGGCCGGCCGCATTTCGTCGAACAAGCGGTCGAGGCGGCGGGCGAAGCCGCGCGTCTCGCCGACAGCCTGGGCGGCGTGTTCATGGACCAATTCACCTTCGCCGAGCGCGCGACCGACTGGCGCGGCAACAACAACATCGCCGAGGCGATCTTCGCGCAAATGGCGCTCGAAGCGCATCCGATCCCGCACTGGATCGTGTGCGGCGCGGGCACCGGCGGCACCTCGGCGACGATCGGCCGCTATGTCCGCTATCGCCGGCTGGCGACCCGCATCTGCGTCGCCGATCCGGAAGGATCGGTGTTCCACCGCCATTGGGCGGATCGCAGCGTCGCCAGGCTCGACCGCTGCGCCAGCCGTATCGAAGGGATCGGACGCGCGCATGTCGAACCGTCGTTCGTGCCCGAGGTGATCGACCGGATGGAAGTGGTGCCCGATGCACGCAGCATCGCCGCAGCGCGGCTATTGAGCGAGCGGCTCGGGCGACGCTGCGGCGGGTCGACCGGCACCAATCTATGGGCCTGCGCGGCGCTCGCCGAGGAAATGGCGACGGCCGGCACCGACGGCTCGATCGTCACCATCCTGTGCGACGACGGCAATCGCTACGCCTCGACCTATTTCGACGATTCCTGGCTGGAACGTTGCGGGATCGACTGGCGGCCCGAAGCGGCCGAACTCGCCGGCCGACTGGGCTGGTAGGTCGGCGAGACGGTTTCGCTCTGGCACTTTGGTCAACGGTCCGGATGGCGTCGAACTATCCGGACCGTCATCCGCTCACTTCCCCGTCTTACCCGTCGTGCAATTCTTGTCGTCGCCGCAAACGGCGCTGGTCTCGAGATCGACCGAGCTACCGGACGCAGCGCCAGTGCTGATCTGCGACGGCAACGGCTGCGCCCGGAACGCCGGCTGCAACCCTTCGCTGCCCAGCGGCAGGTTGATGGTGAAGGTACCCGGCGCGAAGTCCAGCGTGTAATTGTCGCCGGCGCTCAGCGTTCCCTGGCGGATCGCATAGGTGCCCGGATTCTCGCCGCTGTCGCGCGCGACGCCTCCGCTGAACGAATCCCCGGTGACGAGCGAACCCGAGGTGATCGTGAAGGTCAGCGCCGGGTCGGCATCGTTCTGCGTCTTGGACGCGTCGTCGGCCTTCACCGCGATCGCGCGCGTGAGGATGTCGCCGAGCGCGCTTGGCGGAATGGTGATGGTGTAATTGCCGGCGTCGGCGCCGCCGATCGTCGTACCGGCCACGGCGACATTCTTGCCGGTGCCGGCATTCTTGTCGGCGAAGGTGAAGGTCGTGCCACTGGTGGTCACCGCATCGCCCGCGACGACGCCGTTGAGCGTCACGGTGCCGGTGCCGGCGGTGGTCCCGTCATAGGTCTTGCTGGTGACGGCGACATTGGCCGAGATCGCCTTCTTGAGGATGTCGGCGAGCGCACTCGCCGGGATCGTGACCGTGTAATTGCCGGCATCCGCGCCAGTGAGCGTCGTGCCGGCGATGGTAACCGCCTTGCCTGTGCCGGCAGTCTTGTCGGCGAACGTGAAGGTCGTCCCGCTGGTTCCCACCGCGTCGCCAGAGACGACGCCATTCAAGGTCACCGTGCCGCTGCCGGCCGTCGTGCCGTCATAGGTCTTGCCGTTGGCGACCACGTCCGCGATGATCGCCTTCTTCAGAATATCGGCCAGCGCGCTCGCCGGAACGGTGAGCATATAGTTGCCCGCGTCGGCGCCGGTCAGCGCCGTGCCCGCGACCGCGACGTTCTTGCCGGTGCCGGCATTCTTGTCGCTGAAGGTGAAGGTGGTGCCGCTGGTGCCGACTGCGTCACCCGACACCACGCCGTTGAGCGTCACCGTGCCCGTGCCCGCAGTCGTGCCGTCATAGGTTTTGCCATTGGCGACGACGTCCGCCGTGATGGCTTTCTTGAGGATATCGGCCAGCGCGCTCGCCGGAATGGTGAGCGTGTAGTTGCCCGCGTCGGCCCCGGTCAGCGCCGTGCCCGCAACCGCGACGTTCTTGCCGGTGCCGGCATTCTTGTCGCTGAAGGTGAAGGTCGTGCCGCTGGTGCCGACC
This sequence comes from Sphingomonas sp., assembly GCF_051962185.1. Lineage (GTDB taxonomy): Bacteria > Pseudomonadota > Alphaproteobacteria > Sphingomonadales > Sphingomonadaceae > Sphingomonas. The sequence goes on along the minus strand of NZ_JBQCCN010000328.1, from coordinate 14,056 downwards.
GCGTCGCCCGCCACGACACCATTGAGCGTTACCGAGCCGCTGCCGGCAGTCGTACCGTCATAGGTCTTGTTGTTGGCAGCGACATTCGCGGTCAGTGCCTTCTTGAGGATGTCGGCAAAGGCACTCGCCGGGATGGTGATGGCGTAGTTGCCGGCATCCGCCCCGCCGATGGTGGTGCCGGCGACCGTAACCGTCTTGCCGGTGCCGGCATTCTTGTCGGCGAAGGTGAAGGTCGTCCCGCTCGTCGTGACGGCGTCGCCCGCGATCAGGCCATTGAGCGTCACCGTGCCGGTGCCGGTCGTGGTGCCGTCATAGGTCTTGTTGTCGACCGCGACTCCGGCGGTGATCGCTTTCTTGAGGATATCGGCCAGCGCGCTCGCCGGGATCGTGAAAGTGTAATTGCCGGCATCGGCGCCGGTTAGCGTCGTGCCGGCGACCGTGACCGTCTTGCCCGTGCCGGCATTCTTGTCGCTGAACGTGAAGGTGGTCCCGTTGGTCCCGACGGCATCGCCCGCGACGACGCCATTGAGGGTCACCGTACCGGTACCGGCGGTCGTGCCGTCATAGGTCTTGGCGTTGGCGGTGACGTTTGCCGTGATCGCCTTCTTCAGGATGTCGGCGAGCGCGCTCGCCGGGATGGTGAGCGTGTAGTTGCTGGCGTCCGCACCCGTCAGCGTCGTGCCGGCGACGTTGACCGCCTTGCCCGTGCCGGCGTTCTTGTCGGCGAACGTGAAGGTCGTGCCGCCGGTGCCGACGGTGTCACCCGCGACAACGCCGTTGAGCGAGACCGTGCCGGTGCCGGCGGTCGTACCGTCATAGGTCTTGTTGTTGGCAGCGACGGTCGCGGTCAGCGCCTTCTTGAGGATGTCGGCAAACGCGCTCGCCGGAATGGTGATGCTGTAATTGCCTGCATCCGCCCCACCGATCGTCGTGCCCGCGACAGTGACCGTTTTGCCCGACCCGGCGTTCTTGTCGGCAAAGGTGAAGGTCGTCCCACTCGTCGTGACGGCGTCGCCCGCCACGATGCCGTTGAGCGTCACGGTGCCGCTGCCCGTCGTGGTGCCGTCATAGGTCTTGTTGTTGACGACGACACCGGCGGTGACCGCTTTCTTCAAGATGTCGGCCAGCGCGCTTGACGGGATGACAAATGAATAATTGCCTGCATCCGCCCCGGTCAGCGACGTGCCGGCGATCGTCACCGTCTTGCCGGTGCCGGCATTCTTGTCGCTGAACGTGAAGATGGTCCCGCTGGTCCCGACGGCATCGCCCGCGACGACGCCATTGAGGGTCACCGTACCGGAACCGGCGGTCGTGCCGTCATAGGTCTTGTTGTTGGCGACGACGCTCGTCGTGAGCACCTTCCTCAGGATGTCGGCAAAGGCATAGGTCGGAACGGTGAGCGTATAATTGCCTCTATCCGCACCGGTCAGCACGGTACCCGCGACGGTGACCACCTTGCCGGTACCGGCATTTTTGTCGCTGAACGTGAAGGTCGTGCCGCCGGTCCCGACCGCGTCGCCGGACACGACGCCGTTGAGCGTCACGGTACCGCTGCCCACGGTGGTGCCGTCATAGGTCTTGTTGTTGGCGACGATGTCGCCGGTAATGGCCTTTTGGAAGATGTCGGCCATCACGCTGGCCGGCAAGGTAAGGGTGTAATTGCCCGCATCGGTACCCGTCAGGACGGTGCCGGTGACGCTAACGGTCTTCCCCGCGCCGGCGTTCTTGTCGGCAAAGGTGAAGGTCGTCCCGCTGGTCCCGACGGTGTCGCCCGCGACCATCCCGAAAATCGTGAGGTCGCCTGCCGCATGGGTAGTGCCGTCATAGGTCTTGCTGAAAGCGCTCAGGTTGAAACCGAGCGGTTTCGGGGTCACCGTCAGGCGACCGGTGCTGTTGAAGGTCGATGCGTAGCCGGAGAAGAGATAAATGGTGCCGGGCCCGATGAATATCTGATAGGGCCCGCCTGCGACGGACGCACGCTCCGCAAAGCCGCCCGAGAAGAGGGACGGCCCCGAGGAATAAGTCGTGCCGGCAGTGTCGCCGAGAAAGGCGTGCGCCACACCCGGCTCGAAGCCGGTTACCGTATAGGTTGGCTCGTTGCCGATCAGCTGCGTACCGTAGACCTTGCTGTAATCCAGCGAGGTAAAGGTTAGCGTGGGACGATACGCAAAGACGTACCGGTTACCGGGGAAGCTTCCCAGGACGAGCGGTGGGCTATTGGCGAAGGTCGAACTCCACACCGCCGTATTGCCGCTATCGAGCCCGCCGAACGTATCGGTGTCGGGTGCTGCGGAATACACAACCCAACGATCCGACGCCGACATGATGTTCGCGCCGCCATTGTTGACGAACCGTTCGGGCGTCGAAAGCACGATCGTATGGCCGCTGAACGACCCGCCCGCGGCAACGGTCAAATCGCCCGAACTCGTGGTGACGGTTACATCACCAGTCGCCTTGATCGCACTGCTGATCGTCAGCGGGCTCGCGCTGTGGAGCTCGACATAGCCAGCGGAAACCGTGATCGGACCATTGACGGTCAGCGACGTTCCTTCGGCGAAAAAGGGAGAGGTCGTATTGATCGCGCCACGCAGCGCGATAGGCGCATCGCGATAGAGCGCATCGTAGACCGTGCCCCCGTCGATCGATCCACGGATCGTGCGGGCCGAGACGTCGCCCAATCCGAGCGCGCTGGCGCCGGCCGATTTGATGATGACGTCCGATTGCCGCGCCGTGCCGCCCATCAGCGAGGTGCCGGCGGCAAAGTCGACTCCCGTCGCGGCGGTGATAGTGAGCGCTTCGCTGCCGACGCCGTCGCTATTGCTCTGGACCGAGACGTTGTCCGAACCGGTGACGGAGCCCGACGTAGCGGTCAGATCGACCGAGCCGGCAGCCTTGAACACGGAACCGGGCGACGTCGCCGACCCCAGTGCCAGGCTGTCCGCGCTGATGCTCAGATTGCCGCCAGCCGTGGCACCGGCACTGAACAGGATATCGTTGGTGGCGGTGATGCCGGCATTGCCGGCGCTGCTGATCGTGCCGAGCCAGGCATGCCCGGCGGCGCTGACCGTGAGCGCGCCCGCCGAGCTGAGATCGCCAAGTTCGACATCCCCCACCGAAACGAGCGACAGATCGCCGGTCGTGGTGGTGATGTTGCCGCCCGTGATCGAATTGAATCCGGTCGCAGCCGCGTTGGTGGTCTTGATGTCGACCGACCCCGCCGTCACCGGCGCGTCGAGCGTCACCGTATCCATCACGGTCACTTTGAGCGCGCCACCGATAGTGGCGCCCGACCCGCCGAGAGTGAAGCCCAGGCCGTCGAAAACGACGTCCCCCGTCGCCTTCACGCCGCCTCCCAAGTTGAGGAGCCCGAGTCCACCGCTATAGGTGACGTTGCCGGCGGTCGCCGTTACCAGCCCGTGCGTGACGGTCAGATTGCTGAAGTTGACGTTGGCGCCAGTGATCGTGCCATTGGCAGAATTGGAACTGACGAAACCTAGGAAATTCACATCCCCTGCCGCGGTAATCGCGCCATCGACATTGTGGTTTATATCCGAGGACAGGACATTCTTCGCGCTGTTTATGGTGCCGGTTTGGTTGATCGATCCAATCCCGCTGATGGCGTTGAGATCCATCGTGACCGGACCGGCAGGGCTGCCAGCTGCCAGAACGACGCCCTGATCGGTGACCTGCGCCCCGGTTGCCACCAGGTTTCCGTAGATACTCACGCTGGTGTCGGGGCCGCTGAGAAAGCCGTTCATCCCATAAGCTAGGATCACGTTCTTCCCGCGAACGGTCGATGCGCCGCCTACCTCGATGCCGTCGAACAGCGATGTGCCGCTATAAATCTGGATCGACAGCGGGCTGCCGGGTGCGTTGGTGATCGCGGCATCGCTCGCCGCGATCAGCGCGACATCGCCCGCCGCACCGCCCGACGTGGCATTGCCGGCCGAACCGCGGAACAGCACCGCCGATCCCATCATGACCAGGTCGCCCATGCGGCCGCCATTGCTGCTGGCGCTCGCCGCGGTGGTGAATTGCGACCCGGCATTGGCCGTGATCGTGCCGCCGGTCGAGCCACTGAAGCGAAGCGTCGTGGCAGCGTTCAGGAAATCGTTGTCGTTCGACAGGTTGCTGGTGCCGGCGAAGAAGGCGCCGGTATTCACACTGGCATTATCGCCGAACAGGATGCCCGACTGGTTGAGCACATAGACCGCGACATTGGGGTCCGACTTGATCGTCCCGAGAATGTTCGACGTATTGCCGCTCAGGTCGCGATTGAGCACGGCAATGTTGTCGGTCCGACCCGTCACGCCCGCGGTCGCGCGCGCATCCTTGAAGTCGACCGTATTGCCAGCGGCGACGTTGAAGCCCGTGCCGCCCCAGTTCAGAATCGTACGATTGTCCTTAAGGTCGACACGCAAAGTCTGCGCGCCCGCCGCGCCCGAGGTCGAGAAGCCGGGATCGGTCGATCCAGGCGCTCCGCCGCTAAGGCCTCGGGTGGAGACGGACACATTTCCCGTATCCGGCAGATTCTGCGCCTGGGCCGGCGTCACGACGAGCAGCAGCCCGGCGGCAAGGATGGTCGAGGCGGAAAGCGTGGTGCGCAGGCGGGTCGACTTGATCATGACTGGTCCCCTGAAACTCAACGGCGCGGAGCGAATTGGACGGTAAGCGACAGCAGCACGCGGTCGGACGCGCGCGGCGCGCCGGGCAGGTTCAGCTCGGGATCCTGCGGGTGCGCGTACATCGCCTCGAGCGACATCAGGCCGGGCAGGATCGCGCGCATGCCGCCGCCGAACGACGTCAGCGCCCGGCTGCCCTCGGTGGTGAAGGTGTCGTCGTTCCAGATGTGCACGGTGTCGTAGAAGCCGAACGCAACGAACGCGGCCCGCGACTTGACCGGCAATTGCCAGCGCGGCTCGAGCCGCACACCGATCGCCTTGTCGCCCGAGGTCACGCCCGGGTCATAACCGCGGCCGATCGTCAGGTTGCCGACGGAGAATTCCTCGAAGCTGACCAGCGGGCCGCTCGCCCATTGGCCCTGCGCGGTCGCGGCCAGGCTGAAGTCTCGGCCGATACTGACGAAACCGTTGATCCCGCCGCGGACGACGGTGGCGCTGGCGCTGCCCTCGAACCGGCTGGGTCCGTAGCCGGCGGGCGTCAGCACGCCCGTCTTGGTGGCGCCTAGGATGTCGAGGCCCTGGCGCAATTCGAGCGAACCGCTGATCCCCCATGCATCGGGCTTGTTGAACCGCGGCATGCGCTTGCTGCCCGACAGGCGGAGATAGCCGACACGCAACTTGTCGAGCGTCACCGGAATGCCGCTGTTGCCGACGAACAATTGAATACGCTGCTCGATGATCTCTACGCCGCCGCCGAAATCGGCGTTGGCGCGCACGCTGCGGAGCAATGGCGCCGACACGTCGAGCCCGCCGATCAGCGACCGCGAGCGCAAGTCGAGCGCGCCGATATCGGGTTTCGACCAGGCATAGCTGAAGCGCCCGCCGATGCTGAGGCCGCCGTCGGTCGCGAAATAATGGCCGACCTGAAGAACCTGCTGTTCGCGGAAGTCGGCGGTCGAGGAGGCGCCGATGAACGTGCGGTCCGACAGGCCGGTCAGCCCGTAATATTCGGCACGCAGCGTCCCGCTCTCGCGCCCGATCGAGCGCGACCCGCTGTTGGTGACGTTCGCCAGGATCGAGAAGGGCGTATAGTCGACCGCGACTTCGCCGACGACTTGGCCCGGGCCTGTGCCCGCCGCCCGCAGCGCCATCTTGACCTGAAGTCCTGGAACATCGTTGGCGCCGAGCAGAATGCTCTCGATCTCGTGCGTATTGAGCGCGGGCATCGCCTTCAGCCGGTCGACGCGCGCGGCGAGCGTGCGGCCGAACCGTCCCGCCGAGCCGCTGATATGGACATCGACCAATTTCGCCGGAATGACGATCAGCGTCGCGTCGCCGCTGTTGATTTCCTGCGGCGGGATGGTGACGCCGGCGATGTAACCGGCATTGCTGAGCGCGCTTGCCGCGGCGTCGCGCAAGTCGCAGAGCTGGACCAATTTCTGTTTGCCCGGATGCGGCTTGATGCCGGCAAGCGTGTCGAGCAACGCGACGGGAAGCGCCGCTCCGCCCGGGGCGGAGAAATGCAGGCGATCGATCGCGACCTCGATCGGCGAATCGACGAACGGGCAGTTCGCCGTCCGCTTGGTTTCATCGGTGACGGTGATGCCCGATCGCGGCTTGACCGCATCGACCTTGGGAAGCTCGATCTGCTCTCGGCTCGGCAATGCGCCGGGCACGCTCTGCGCGATCGCGGGTTGAATGACGCCGGTGGCGGGCACGACAAACGCTGCTGCGCAAAACAATGCGCGCTGGAATCGAAGCGACACGAATCCCCCTGTTAGTTCCCCGGAGGGGTCATATCATATCGGGCCACGAATAAAATCGATAAGTCAGCCCGGATCGGCCATATCCCGCGCAAAACGCTGTATATTCTTACTCGCCGGCTTATTGCGAAAGCCGCTGAACCCCCGCCGCGCGGACGTGGTCGAGCGTCGGCATGCCGTTGACGGCCATCATCAGATCGGCCTCCGCCAGGATGCATCTGAGGACGTGCGCGGCGCCCTCCGCACCGTCGAGCGCGAGGCCGTAGACGAACGGCCGCCCCACCCCGACCGCGCGCGCCCCCATCGCCAGCGCCTTGATGACGTCGCTGCCCGATCGGATGCCGGAGTCGAACCACACCGGCACGTCGCCCGCTGCCGCGACGACGTCGGGCAACATGTCGATCGCGGCGATCCCGCCATTGGCCTGACGCCCGCCATGGTTCGAGCAGAACAAGGCATCGGCGCCCATGTCGACGGCCTTCTTCGCATCGTCGGCGTGGCAGATGCCCTTGAGCACGATCGGCAACTTGGTGACCGATTTGAACCAGGCCATGTCATCCCAGGTCAGCGGCCGCGCGAACAGCGACGCCCATAATCCCACCGCCTCGGCCGGCGCCGCCGCGGGATCCTTGCCGAGCAGCTTGCGGAAGACCGGATCGGCGAAATAATTGACCAGCACATGGCCGCGCAGCTGCGGGAAATTGCCGGCGTTGAGGTCCCGCGGCCGCCAGCCGGTGACCCAGGTGTCGAGCGTCACCACCAGGGCGCGATAGCCAGCCGCCTCGGCGCGGCGGATCAAACTTTCGGCGAGGTCGCGGTCGCGCGGCGTGTAGAGCTGGAAGAAGCCCGGCGTGTCGCCGAGATGCTTGGCCACTTCCTCGAGCGTGTCGTTGCCGAGCGTCGAGACGGTCATCGGCACGCCGGTCGTCGCCGATGCCCTGGCCGCCGCGATGTCGCCATGCTGATCGAGGCTGCAGATGCCGGTCACCCCGATCGGGCTCATGAACAGCGGGTTCGAATACGTATGTCCGAAAATGTCGGTCGAGAGGTCGCGGCTGGTCGTGCCGACCATCATCCGCGGCACCATTCCCCAATGATGGAAAGCGGCGGCATTCCGGTCCTGGGTCCATTCGTCGCCGCACCCGCCCTGGACGTAGTTGAGCACGTGCGGCGGCATCGCCGCGGTCGCGCGCTCGACCAGGGTCGCGAAATCGACCGGCACCTTGGGCAGCACGCCGCGCAGGCCGGCGCCGTAAATTTCGTTCTGATAGTCGCCGAAATGCGGCATGATGCCCTCCCCTTTTATTGGCGCGGCGGATCGCAAGGCGTCGCCGAATAGCGCGGCGCGGGTGCCGGCTGCGTCACGCCATCGACCTCGATGAAAGTGCCGCGCGCCTTGTTGTGCGGATGGTCCGCGACCTCGTCCCAACCGAGTACCGGGGCGAAGCAGATGTCGGTCGCTTCCATCTCGGCGCACCATTGGTCGCGGGTCTTCGTCCGGAAGATCTCGGCCAGCCGCGCCTTCTGCGCCGGCCATCGCGTGCGGTCATATTGGTTGTCGAACAAGGCGTCCTGGGCGATGCCGAGCGCCTGCCTCAGCAATGCGTAGAATTGCGGTTCGATCGACCCGATCGCGACATGCTTCTCATCGGCGGTCTCATAGGTGTCGTAGAACGGCGCGCCGCTATCGAGCAGATTGGTGCCGCGCGCGTCGCCCCAGATGCCTTGCGCGCGAAATCCCCACATCATCGCCATCAGCAACGCCGATCCGTCGGTCATCGCGCAATCGACCACTTGCCCCGGCGCCCCGTTCTTCACCGCGAGCAAGGCGCTGACCATGCCGAAGGCGAGCATCATCGCGCCACCGCCGAAATCGCCGACCAGATTGATCGGCGGCGTCGGCTTCTCGCCTTCGCGACCGAGTGCGCCGAGCACGCCCGACAGCGCTATATAATTGATGTCGTGGCCCGCCGCCGCCGCGTATGGGCCGTCCTGGCCCCAGCCCGTCATGCGGCCGATCACCAGCTTCGGGTTATCGGCGAGCAGCACATCGGGGCCGATCCCCAGCCGCTCGATGACGCCGGGACGAAATCCTTCGATCATGCCGTCGGCGGTCTTGAGCAGTTCGCGCAGCTTCAGGGTGTCGTCGGGCGATTTGAGATCGAGGGTCTCTGCGGTGCGCGATCGAAGCAGCGGATCGCGGGAATGGCGCGCGGTCGGCCCGCGCGGGTCGCCGCCGGGAGCGGGCCGGTCGACGCGGATCACCTCCGCGCCGTGATCGGCCAGCATCATCCCGCAGAACGGGCCCGGGCCGATCCCGGCGAGTTCGACGATGCGGATGCCGTGCAAAGGGCCGGGCATGCAGGTCTCCTTTTCCCTTAGCCCCTCCCCTTCAAGGGAGGGGTTGGGGTGGAGCCTCTCCACAGACGAGGTGGCTTGAGGCACTGCCCCACCCCCAGCCCATCCCCTGAAGGGGAGGGGCTTTTTGTTCGCATCACCTCACCGTGGCGCCATGCGGATCGCGCCGTCGAGGCGGACATCCTCGCCGTTGAAATACGAATTCTCGATCATGGTCAGCGCCAGCCCGGCATATTCGGGGGGATTGCCGAGCCTTTTGGGGAACGGCACCGACGCCGCCAGCGCGTCCTTCACATTCTGCGGCGCGCCCTGCATCAGCGGCGTCTCGAAGATGCCGGGCAGGATCGTGTTGATGCGGATGCCTTCGCCCATCAGGTCGCGCGCTATCGGCAGGGTCATGCCGACCACCCCGCCCTTCGACGCCGAATAGGCTGCCTGGCCGATCTGGCCGTCCTCGGCCGCCACGCTGGCGGTCATCACCATCGCGCCGCGCTCGCCATCGACCCCGGGTTCGAGCGTCAGCATCCCTGCCGCCGATTTGGCGACGCAGCGGAACGTGCCGATCAGGTTGATCTGGATGAGCCAGTTGAACGCTTCCAAGGGGAAATGCTTGATCGAGCCGTCCTCCTTCGAGCGGCTGGCGGTCTTTACCGCGTTGCCTGTGCCGGCGCAGCAGACCAGCACCCGCTCCTGCCCGTGCGCAGCCCGTGCCTTGGCGAAGCCGGCATCGACGCTCTCGTCGCTGGTCACGTTGACCTCGCAGAACACGCCGCCGATCTCCTGGGCGAGGGCCTCGCCCTTTTCGGCCTGGAGGTCGAAGATCGCGACCTTGACGCCCTTGGCGGCAAGCGCCCGCGCGGTCGCGGCGCCGAGGCCGGACGCACCGCCCGTGACGACCGCGGCTACCGAATTATCGAGTTTCATTTCCCTCTCCCGTCGCCCCGGCGGAGGCCGGGGCCGCTATGTTATGGAATGCTGCCGGCGGCCCCGGCCTTCGCGGGGGCGACGCAGGACTAGAGCCGCTCGACGATCGTCACGTTGGCGATGCCGCCGCCTTCGCACATCGTCTGCAGTCCCCATTTCTTGTCGCGCGCCTTGAGCGCGTGGAGCAACGTCGTCATCAGCTTGGTGCCCGAGGCGCCGAGCGGATGGCCGAGCGCGATCGCACCGCCGTTGACGTTGAGCCGGGCGTGGTCGCCGCCGACCACTTGCAGCCAGGCGAGCGGCACGGGCGCGAACGCCTCGTTGACTTCGTAGAGGTCGATATCCTCGATCTTCATGCCGGCACGCGCCAGCGCCTTCTGCGTCGCCGGTAGCGGCTCCTCGAGCATGATCACCGGGTCGCCGGCGGTTACGGTCAGATTGTGGATCCGCGCCATCGGCGTCAGACCGTGCTCCTTGAGCGCGCGCTCGCTGACGATCAGCACGCCCGAGGCGCCGTCGCAGATCTGGCTGGCCGAGGCCGCGGTCAGCACGCCGCCTTCCTGGAGCAATTTCACCCCCGCCATCGACTCCATCGTCGCGTCGTAGCGGATGCCTTCGTCATGCAGATGGAGGACGGTGTTGCCTTCCTCGTCGACGACCTCGATCGGCACGATCTCGGCGTCGAAGGCCCCCGCCTGGGTCGCGGCGGCGGCGCGGCGATGGCTTTCCAGCGAGAAGGCGTCGAGCTGTTCGCGGCTGAAGCCGTATTTCTGCGCCATCATGCCGGCGCCGACGAACTGGCTGAAGCCCTGCACGCCGTAACGGTCCTTGATCCTTTGCGACCAGGGACCCACGCCGATCCCGAGTTGCGCGGGCGCCGAACTGGCGAGGCCCATCGGCACGCGAGTCATGCTCTCGACCCCGGCGGCGATGACCACGTCCTGCGTGCCCGACATCACCGCTTGCGCGGCGAACTGGATCGCCTGTTGCGAGGAGCCGCACTGGCGGTCGATCGACACGGCGGGGACGCTGTCGGGTAACGACGAGGCCATCACCGCGCTGCGGCCGATATGCGCCGATTGCTCGCCCGCCTGCATGACGCAGCCCATGACGACGTCCTCGACCGCTGCGCCGTCGATCCCGGCGCGCTCGACCACCGCGTCGAGCACCTTGCCCGCCAGGTCGGCCGGGTGCCAGCCCGCCAGCTTGCCGCCGCGCCGCCCGCCGGCGGTCCGCGCCGCCGACACGATATAAGCCTCCGCCATCCAATCTCTCCTGCTTTTCGGTTGCAGTTAGCCACTGGTTTACGCGAGCGGCAAGCGTATTTTCGTGTGGACGGTATGGCTCGTCTGTGTATTGGCACGGCTCCTCCCCTCATCTCCAAGCTGGAGCAGTGCATGTCCGGAGGCATCATGATCGACCGTAACGGCCTTAGCGTAGCCAGCGCGCTCGTCGACTTCGTCGAGCAGCGCGCGCTGCCGGGAACGGGGATCGCACCCGACCGATTCTGGGCAGGCGTCGCCGACATTTTCGCGCAACTGGCGCCGGACAATGCCGCCTTGCTGACCAAACGCGACCTGATCCAGGCGGAGATCGACGGCTGGCTGGCCGAGCGCACGGGCGAATCGATCGACCAGGCCGAGTATCAGCCCTTCCTCAAATCGATCGGCTATCTGGTCGACGAGCCGGCACCGTTCCGGGTGACCACCGAGCGGGTCGATGCTGAGATCGCAGCGATGGCCGGGCCACAGCTGGTCGTGCCGGTGCTCAACGCCCGCTTCGTGCTCAACGCCGCCAATGCGCGCTGGGGCAGCCTGTACGATGCGCTCTACGGCACCGATGCCATCCCCGGCACCGCGAAGCCTGGCGGCTACGATCCCGAGCGCGGCGCCCAGGTGATCGCCTGGGCCAAAGCCTTTCTCGACAAGGCGGTCCCGCTCGCCAGCGGAAGCTGGGCCGAGCTGACCGGCGCGCCGGAACTGGCCGATCCGTCGCTACTCGTCGGTCGCGCGGGTGAGAATTATCTGTTCCGCCATAACGGCCTGCACATCGAACTGGTGATCGATCGCGAGCATCCGATCGGCAAGACCGACCCCGCCGGGATCGCCGACGTCATCCTGGAAAGTGCCATCACCACGATCGTCGACCTCGAGGATTCGATCGCCGCGGTCGATGCCGAGGACAAGGTCGCGGCTTATGCCAACTGGCTCGGGCTGATGCGCGGCGACCTGGAGGACACGTTCGAGAAAGGCGGGCGGGCCATGACTCGCCGCCTCAACGATGACCGCCGCTACACTGCTCCCGACGGTAGCGACCGGAGCTTGCGCGGCCGCAGCCTGTTGTTCGTGCGCAATGTCGGTCACCTGATGACCACGCCGGCCGTCCTGCTGCCCGATGGCGGCGAAGCGCCCGAAGGTATTCTCGACGCCATCATGACCAGCCTGATCGGGCTCCACGACCTCAAGGGACTGGGCAAGTTCCGCAACAGCCCGGCGGGCTCGATCTATATCGTCAAGCCCAAGATGCACGGCCCCGACGAGGCCGCCTTCACCAATCGCCTGTTCGACGCGGTCGAGGACCTGCTCGGGCTCGACCGTCACACGATCAAGGTCGGGGTGATGGACGAGGAGCGGCGTACCTCGGCCAATCTCGCGGCGTGCATCCATGCGGTGCGCGAGCGGATCGTGTTCATCAACACCGGCTTCCTCGACCGCACCGGCGACGAGATCCACACCAGCATGCAGGCCGGACCGATGGTCCCCAAGGGCGAGATGAAGACCTCGGCCTGGATCAAGGCCTATGAGGATCGCAACGTCCAGATCGGGCTCGCCTGCGGCTTGAGCGGCAAGGCGCAGATCGGCAAGGGCATGTGGGCCGCGCCCGATCGCATGGCCGACATGCTCGAGCAGAAGATCGGGCACCCGATGACCGGCGCGACCACTGCCTGGGTGCCATCCCCCACCGCGGCGACCCTGCACGCGACGCATTACCACCAGGTCGATGTGCTCGAGCGCCAAAAGGCCCGTGCGGCGGAGCCGATCGCCAGTCTCGACAATCTGCTGTCGGTGCCGCTGGCGCTCGGTCGCAACTGGACGCCGGACGAGGTCCGCGCCGAGCTCGACAACAATGCCCAGGGCATATTGGGCTATGTCGTGCGCTGGATCGACCAGGGCGTCGGTTGTTCCAAGGTGCCCGACATCCACGATATCGGGTTGATGGAGGATCGCGCGACGCTGCGCATTTCCAGCCAGGCGCTGGCCAATTGGCTGCTGCACGGCGTGTGCACGCCCGAGGAGGTCGAGGCGGCGTTCGGGCGTATGGCGGCGAAGGTCGACGCGCAGAACGACGGCGATCCCGCCTATCGCTCGCTGGTCGCCAACCCGGCGGGCCCGGCCTTCCAGGCGGCGCGCGCGTTGGTGTTCGAAGGGACGGCCCAGCCCAACGGTTATACCGAGCCGCTACTTCATCGCTTCAGAGCGCAGGCGAAGTCGAACTGACACGCAAGCTTCATAAATTGTATAAAATGGACATCGCTATGTTCATTGTTACACCATGACATTGGGCGACATTTCCAATCAATCGCTGAGTTGGTCGATAGTTGGCGCGTCGCGGGACAGTAAAGGTCGACTGCAGACCAACTTAGCGCGTGCAACCATACCCTGGGTATATTAGACTGTTTGGACCGGATTCGTCCGGTCGAAGCAGTCCTAATTTGGGGGTTACAGGGATGATTCAGGCAATCAAGGCTGGCACGGCAGTGGCCGTGTTGATCGCTGGCATCGTTGCGGCGCCGGCTATCGCGGACTCGGGTCGCAATTTCACAATATATAACGGTAATGCGGACGTTTCGGTGCAGCGCGTATGGACGGCGCGAGCGGGAGAATCGAAGGATCCCTGGCACGAGGTCGACATGAAATACGCGATCAAGCCCAAGAGCTCGTCGAACTTCACCCTCGGGACCGGCGATGTCTGCCTCTACGACATCAAGATCCAATTCTCGGACGAGGTCACGCAGCAATTCGACAACGTCAACGTCTGCCGGGGCCAGACCGTCAACGCGACCTGAAGCGGCGTCAGCGGAGGGAAATGGGGGCGGCGGGCCTGGGCTCGCCGCTCTTTTCGTTGGGGCGGCGGAATGGACGAATTGTTGACGATCTTAAGCCCCTCCCCTTCAGGGGAGGGGTGGGGGTGGGGCCTATCCACAGACGATGTGCTTGCCGCGCTGCCCCACCCCAACCCCTCCCCTAAGGGCAGGGCTATCGCATTTGAGCGAGGAGGCTGAAGAGGAAGTGGTCGTTCCATGAGGCTCGTTTGATTTTGCCTTTGATGGATCCTTTGTCTGGGTGGTGTCTGAGGAGGTTGAGAGCGAGCTTTCGGATGAGAGCGAGG
>NZ_JBQCCN010000327.1:0-10500 GCF_051962185.1 Sphingomonas sp. | reverse complement strand
ACGTCGAGCGGCATGTCCTCGTGGAGCAGCAGCTTGAGCCAGTCGAGCAATTCGCTGGTCGAGGGCTTCTTCTTGAGGCCGGGCACGTCGCGGACGTCGTAGAAGATATCCATCGCCTTCGACACCAGCAGCTTCTGGATGCCGGGGAAATGGACGTCGACGATCGCTTGCATCGTGTCGCGATCGGGGAATTTGATATAGTGGAAGAAGCAGCGGCGCAGAAACGCGTCGGGCAATTCCTTCTCGTTGTTCGAGGTGATGACGACGATCGGCCGTTCCGCTGCGCGCACCGTTTCCTTGGTCTCGTAGACATGGAATTCCATGCGATCGAGTTCCTGGAGCAGGTCGTTGGGGAATTCGATATCGGCCTTGTCGATCTCGTCGATCAGCAGGACGGGGACCTGCGGCGAGGTGAACGCCTCCCAGAGCTTACCCTTGCGGATGTAATTCGAAATATCATGGACACGCTCGTCGCCGAGCTGGCCGTCGCGCAGGCGCGCAACCGCATCGTATTCGTACAGGCCCTGCTGCGCCTTGGTGGTCGACTTGACGTTCCACTCGATCAGCGGGGCGTTGACCGCCTTGGCGATCTCATAAGCGAGCACGGTCTTGCCGGTGCCCGGTTCGCCCTTGACCAGCAGGGGCCGGCGTAGAGTCACCGCGGCGTTGACCGCGACCTTCAGGTCGTCGGTCGCGACATAGCTCTGCGTGCCCTCGAAGCGAATCATCCCAATCCCCGAATTTTCGAAACTCGGGTTTGGTTTTGCTTAGCTACCGGCTGAAACGCAAGCTCAGGAGCGGTCGCGAGCCGACTTGCGGGCTTCGGCCAAGTCCCAAAGCGCGCGATGCTGAGCGAGCAATTGTTGCGCGCCGAAGCTCATCGCACGTTCGACCGGCGCTTCGAGCGCGAGCGTCACCGCGATCGTCTGCGTCTCGGCATCGATCGGCAGGCGCGACGTCAGCGGCGCGAAGCCGGCACGGTCGGCGGCGGCGCTCATCAGCGCACGGATCGCGTGCCAGTCGAGCACCAAGGCGATCGAGGCGCCGACCGCGCAGCCGACGCGATCGGACTGCGCGAGCATGTCGAGCGCGTGGCGCTGGGCGTTGACTGCGGCTTCCGATTCGGCCTGGCCCGGGGTCGAGGGGATCGGCCCGGCCGCGGCGGTCAGCCGCGCGAGCAAGGCGCGTTCCTCGGCGAAGCCCTCGGCGGCCGCTTCGAGCCACGGCTCGGCGGCGGCATTGGGGCGATGCGCCAGGGCGTGATCGATCACGCCGGGATGACGGCCGTGCAGCGCACACAGCAGATGGATCGCGTCGGCAAGGTCGCGCGTCGCCGCGCCCGGCGCGCACATCGCGCGGACGAACGGGTGACGTGCGCTGCCGTCGGCGTCGGCGAGCGCGGCGAGCACGCTCCAGCCGCTGCCGCGACGATCAAAAGAAAGGGTTTCGACTGACATGGATCCCCAACGCCTGTGATGACTGCACACGTTCTGGAGGCGAGGGATATACCGAACCGCGTAAAGACGCGGTTTATGGACCCTTAAGTATGTCGCAACCGCCGCACCTGCGGGGCAGTTCGGCGCATGGATACCGGGACGTGCCGCGACTTGCCGGCCCGAACGCACGCGACTAGCCTCGATCGACAAGGGGAGGGGCGGGTATGGGAAAATGGTGGACGACGGCGGTTGCGCTGGCGGGCGCGATCCTGTTGGCGGTCATCGCGACCACGCCGCCGGGCCCGGCTCCGGCCACTGCTCCCGCCGGCAGCTTTTCGGCGGTTCGGGCGATGGCGGACGTCGAGGCGATCGGCCGCGCCCCGCACCCGACCGGGAGCTTCGAGGATGCGCAGGTGCGTGCCTATCTGATGGCACGCCTGAAGAGCATGGGCATGGAGGTCGCGACATCGACCGGCGCGATGAGCCCAGGGGCCAAGAAGCGGCTCGATGGATGGCGCAAGCAGGTCGAGCCCGCACCGCCGCTCACCAATATTGTTGCCACGTTGCCCGGGCGCGATCGTTCGCTCCCGGCATTGCTGTTGATGGCGCATCACGACAGCGTGTGGGGATCGCCGGCCGCGGCCGACGATGCGGCCGGCGTGGCGTCGATCCTGGAGACGGTGCGCGCGATCAAGGCGGTCGGGCAACCCCGGCGCGACGTGATGGTCCTGCTGACCGATGGCGAGGAACTCGGGTTGGAGGGCGCGAAGGCGTTCTTCGCGGGCGATCCGCGTCGCGCGCATGTCGGTGCGATCGTCAATCTCGAGACGCGCGGTGGCGGGGGACGGGCATCGATGTTCGAGACCGGCAGCGACAATGGCGCGTTCATGGAATTGTTCGGCCGAGCGGTCAGCCGGCCGGTCGCCACCTCGCTCAGCGTTTTCGTTTACAAGAAGCTGCCCAATTCGACCGATCTGACCGTCGCCAAGAAGGGCGGCTATCCCGGTTTCAATTTCGCGTTCATCGGCCGCTCCGGCCTCTACCATTCGCCGCTGGCAACGCCCGAGGCGCTCGATCAGGGCGCGTTGCAGGACATGGGCCGCCAGACGCTCGATCTGGCGCGGGCGCTGGCGGATGCGCCGGCGTTGCCGGGCAAGGCGGCGGATCGCACCTTCTTCGATGCTTATGGCCTATTCTTCGTCAGCTATCCGGCGGAGCTGGGCTGGTTATTCCTCGCGATCGGCGGGCTCGGCTACGTCGCGGCTTCGTGGCGACGCGCCACTGCCGGCGAGGTCGCGAGAAGCGCGGGGATGCTGGTCGCGCTGCTGCTCGTGGCCGCGGCCTGGCTCTACCTCGTCAACATGGTCTCGATCGGCTTCGGCGCGAACAATCATTATTACGACCGGCTGGCGGCGATCCCGCGGCTCCAGGTCCAGGCGCTGCTGATCTGCCTCGCCGCGTTCCTGACACTCCGTCGCTGGCTGCCGTCGAGCGTGGGCAGCGTTGCCGGCGCCGCGCTGCCGTTGCTGATCTTGGGCGTGGTCATGCAGACGATGGCGCCGACTGCTTCCTATCCGCTCGCGATGCCGCTGATGCTCGGCGGCGTGGCAGTGGCGATCGGGCGTCATGCGGGGAGGGGAGCAGGTATCGTGGCGGCCGTCGTCGCGGCCGTTCTGGGCGTCGGCTACATGCTCGGCCTGGGCTTCTTCCTGCTGCAAGCGGTCGGTCCGGGGATGCCGATGATCGCCGCGATTCCGCTGGTGGTCGCCACGGTGTTGATGCTGCCGCTGTTGCCCGAGATCGCGCCGCGACGGGCGTTGTTGGCGGGGGTCGCGCTGCTGATCGTCGCGACGGGGATCGCTCTATGGGTGCTGCTCGATCCGGTGGCGCCGAGCGCGGCCGTTTATGCAGACTCCAAGAAATGAAGGGGCGGTCGGCTGCGCTGCGGGGAGATCGAGAGCTGCCCGCCGCCGCTCGCCTCCTCCGTCTTTTGCCTGACAAATGAGGCGTTGACACGCAACCGGCGAGGCATAGGCTGCAGTCCGGTCGCGACTTGACGTCAGGCTCACGACCGCAGCTTGCGTTTGGAGGTCGTCCGACCGTGTTCCCGATCCATCGCCTTTCGACATGTGGCCTCGCTACGGCCTGCCTGCTTCTCGCCACGCCCGCGCCGGCGCAACTCGGCGGCGCGATATCCAGCGTCAACGGCGACCGCGCACAGATGAGCGCCCGCATCAATTCGGTCGCGATGGGCCGCTACACCCGCCACGACCTCACTCGTCCGAACGGCGGCATGGTGCGCGAGTTCGCCAATGCGGACGGCACGGTCTTCGCCGTGACCTGGTCGGGGCCGGGCAAGCCGGATCTCCGGACGTTGCTCGGCCGCTATTTCGCGACCTTCCAGGCGAACAGCGTCGCGACCGCGCGACAGATGCATTCGCTGCGTCATCCCCCGCAGGTGGCGCAGCCCGACCTGCAAATCCAGGTCGGCGGCCATATGGGCTGGTTCCACGGCGTGGCGTTCGTGCCGTCGCTCGCGCCGGCCGGATTCTCGGTCTCCGATCTGGCGGTGCAACCAAGATCGGCAGGCATTTCGCCGGCCTGTTGGCCGCACTGGCGCTGGCCGGATGCGGTGGCGGCGGCAGCGGCGGCGGGGGCGGTTCGCCGGTGGCGGTCGTTACCCCGACGCCGACGCCGACGCCGACCCCCAGTCCGACACCCACGGCCACCCCGGTCGCCAACACCGCGACAGTCACGCTGGACGCGGGGCCGGCCGCGCTCAACACCGGTGCCGGCGCATATACCGCGTTCAACGAGCCCTATGTCTCGGTCACTATCTGCGCGCCCGGCTCCGCCAGCAATTGCCAGACGATCGACCATGTCATCCTCGACACCGGATCGGTCGGCTTGCGCATCATCCAGCCGGTGCTCAACGCCGCTCTGCTCGCCGCATTGCCGACCGAAAGCGACGCGTCGGGCAATCCGGTCGGCGAATGCTATCAATATGTGAATTCCTATGCCTTCGGGTCGGTGCGTACGGCGGACTTCTCGATCGCCGGAGAGAAGGTAGCGGCCATGCCGTTCCAGACGATCGGCGACACCGGCACTTTTGCCGGCGTGCCTTCGACCTGCTCCTCGGGCGGCGGTACCGCGATCAAGACGGTGCAGGATTTCGGCGCCAA
This sequence comes from Sphingomonas sp., assembly GCF_051962185.1. Taxonomy (GTDB): domain Bacteria; phylum Pseudomonadota; class Alphaproteobacteria; order Sphingomonadales; family Sphingomonadaceae; genus Sphingomonas. The sequence goes on along the minus strand of NZ_JBQCCN010000327.1, from coordinate 5,882 downwards.
CGGCATCATCGGGATCGGCACGACGACCACCGATTGCGGCAGCTATTGCACGGTCAACGGCGGTTCGGCCGGGGCGATCTATTACGATTGCCCGAGCGCCGGCTGCGGCAGCATCATCGGACGCGCCGCCAATGCCTCGGCGCCATTTCAGCAATTGCCCAACCCGGTTGCCGCTTTTGCCGCCGACAATAATGGCACGATCGTCTCGCTGCCGGCGGTCGCCCAGCCGGGCGCGCCCTCGCTGACCGGCACCGTCACGTTCGGCATCGCCACCCAGGCCGACAACGGCCTCGGCGCCGCCAACATCCTGCCGCTGACCACCTCGACCAGCCGATTGGGGCCGGGCGTGTTGACCGCGACCTACAACGGCAAGCAATTGACCCAGAGTTTTCTCGACAGCGGCAGCAACGATTATTTCTTCATCGACACCAGCCTCAACCCGTGCACCGACCCGACCCTGATCGCTTTCTATTGCCCGCTGATGCCGACGCCGCTGTCGCCGGTGTTGACCGCCACCAATGGCGCGACCGCGAGCGGTGCGTTCGAGCTGTACAGCCCGCTCAACGTGAACGGAACGTCGACCGTCGCGCCGGGCCTCGGAGTGAACCCGACATTGGTCAAGCCGCCGTTGCCTTTCGCGAACAGCTTCGACTTCGGCGTGCCGTTTTTCTTCGGGAAAACGGTCTATACGGCGATCGAGGGCCGGCCGGCGGGCGGTCTGAACGGGCCTTACGTGGCGTTTTGAACACACCGCAGGGTCGTTTGCTCGAGGTGTCAGCTCGATCCAATAGTGACCGTAACGACCAGTTGCAGACGCGGCGCTAATCCGACGCCGCAAGCAATCCGACAACTCTTTCGCCCAATGCCGACGGAGACGCACGCGCCGGAATGTTCCGGTCGCGGCCCCTCGTCGGCTCGAAAGGTGGGCGTTACTGGTCGAGGAACGACCGCATCTTGCGGCTGCGGCTCGGATGCTTGAGCTTGCGCAGTGCCTTCGCCTCGATCTGACGGATACGTTCACGCGTGACCGAGAATTGCTGCCCGACTTCCTCCAGCGTGTGGTCGGTGTTCATCCCGATGCCGAAACGCATGCGCAGCACGCGGTCCTCGCGCGGGGTGAGCGACGCGAGCACGCGGGTCACCGTTTCCTTGAGGTTCGCCTGGATCGCGGCGTCGACCGGGATCACCGCATTCTTGTCCTCGATGAAGTCTCCGAGGTGCGAATCCTCCTCGTCGCCGATCGGCGTCTCGAGGGAGATCGGCTCCTTGGCGATCTTCATCACCTTGCGGACCTTTTCGAGCGGCATCGACAGGCGCTCGGCCATTTCCTCGGGCGTGGGCTCGCGGCCCTGTTCGTGGAGGAACTGGCGGCTGGTGCGGACCAGCTTGTTGATCGTCTCGATCATGTGGACCGGGATGCGGATGGTCCGCGCCTGGTCGGCGATCGAGCGCGTGATCGCCTGACGGATCCACCAGGTCGCATAGGTCGAGAATTTGTAGCCGCGGCGGTATTCGAACTTATCGACCGCCTTCATCAGGCCGATATTGCCTTCCTGGATGAGGTCGAGGAACTGCAGCCCGCGATTGGTGTATTTCTTGGCGATCGAGATCACGAGGCGGAGGTTGGCCTCGACCATCTCCTTCTTCGCGATTCGCGCCTCGCGCTCGCCCTTCTGCACCATGTTGACGATGCGGCGGAATTCCGGAAGCGCCATGCCGGTCTGCTGCGAGATCTCGCTGATCTCGCCGCGGATGCGATCGACCGATCCGGCTTCGTTGCCGGCGAACGCCGTCCACTTCTTGTCGATCGCCGCGACCGAGCCCAGCCACGAATCGTCGAGCTCATGCCCCTGGTAGCGGTGCAGGAAGTCGGCGCGGCTGACCTTGTGGCGCTCGGCCAGGCGCAGCATCTGCCCGCCCAGCGCGGTCAGGCGCCGGTTGAAGCTGTAGAGCTGGTCGACGAGATATTCGATCTTCGCCTGGTGGAACTGGACGCTCTCGACCTCCGCGGTCAGGTCTTCGCGCAGCTTCTGATACTTGCGCTCGTCCGTCGCCGACAATTCCCCGCCGGCGCCGATGGCGTCGAGGCGCTGCCCCTGCATCTTGGAGAATTTCTTGTAGATCGAGGTGATGTTGGCGAACCGCTCGAGCGCCATCGGCTTGAGCTGCTCTTCCATCTGCGCGAGGCTGAGCGTGTTGTCCTCTTCCTCGTCGTCCGAGATGCGCGGCGCACGACGCTCGGTCATGTCGTCCTCGTCCTCGTCGGCCGACTGGACCTCCTCGACTTCTTCTTCTTCCTTGAAGCTGGCGCCGGCGGTCTTCTCGCTGATCTCGCCCGAATCGTCGTCCTCGGCGCCTTCGACCTGCTCGGCCGACGGACCCTTGCTGAGCATCGCGTCGAGATCGAGAATCTCGCGCAGCTGCATCGTGCCTTCGTTCAGCGCGGTCGACCAGTCGATGATCGCGTTGAAGGTGATCGGCGATTCGCAGAGACCCAGGATCATCGTGTCGCGACCGGCCTCGATGCGCTTGGCGATCGCGATCTCGCCTTCGCGGCTGAGCAATTCGACCGCGCCCATCTCGCGCAGGTACATGCGCACCGGGTCGTCGGTGCGGTCGACCGTTTCCTTCTTCTTGGTCTCGAGCGCGGGCGCGTTGTCGTCGGACGAATCGACCGGATCGATATCCTCGTCGTCCTGCTGATTCTCTTCGCCGTCTTCGCCCTGTTCCTCGTTCTCGACGACGTTCACGCCCATTTCGTTGAGCGCGGACATGATGTCCTCGATCTGGTCGGTCGACATTTCGCCGACGACGCTATTGAGCTCGTCGACGGTCATGTAGCCGCGCTTCTTGGCGCGCGCGACCAGCTTCTTGATGTCCGCATCGTTGAGATCGATCAGCGGAGCGTCGCCCGTCTCGACCGGCTCGGCCGCATCCGCCATGTTCGTCTTCGCCATCAAATGCCCTCGGTGTTACGCTTTACGCGTAATTTTACGCGTCATTGTTCGCTTGGATCAGATTTGCAAGCCGCTCTTCCAAAGCACGCTGCTCGCGCAACAGTTCCATCTGCCGTTGGAAAGCTTCATCCGACGTGGATATTTCCAGTTCGGAGGTCGCTTGCGCCAGCGCCGCGTCGACTTCGGGCCGCGCCACCATGATCGCTATCGCTTCATCCAGGTCGGCGCTGGCCCGCTCGGGGTCCGCACCATCCTGGGTAAAGGAATAGGGAGTGGCATCGGCCCTCAGCAGATCGGTGGTAATCTGACCAAGTCCAGATGTGCCCAATATGGTGATCAGGCGCTGGCTATCAAGCGCCCGCTCTTCCAGTGCCAGATCGACGACCGCCTCGAACAGCCGCCCGAGCGCGCCGTCGGCCATTTTGAGGCTGCCCAATATCTCCATATGGCGGGCAATCTCGGCCGGATGACGGATCAGCCCGGCGAGCACAGCCTTGGCGAGCAACCGGTCGATCATGCCGGCTGCGCGCACCGCCTTCGCCTCGGCAGTGACGGGCGGGAGCGGGGGCGTCCATTTGGCGCCGGGTTTGCGCGGCGTGAACTGGCGCGGCGTGAACTCGCGGCGGGGCGCTGCGAACTGCTCGTCCACGCGCCGGCGGAATTCGGCGATATATTCGTGACGGACGTTGGCGTCGGCGATCGCATTGGCATGGTTGCCGAGGCGGCGCTTGAGGCCTGCGCGCTGCTCGGGCGTGTCGAGCGGCTCGGCGGCGAATTCGTGCGCCCACAGCCGGTCGACCAGCGGCTCCGGCCTTTCGAGCAAGGCTTCGAACGCGCCGCGACCGCGCGTGCGGACGAGATCATCGGGGTCGAGGCCTTCGGGCAAGGTCACGAAACTCAGGCTGCGGCCGGGAGCTAGGCCGGGCAGCGCCCGCAACGCCGCGCGGATCGCCGCTTTCTGTCCCGCCGAATCGCCGTCGAAGCACAGCACCGGCACGTCGGTCAGCCGCCACAGCCGCTCGAGCTGATGTTCGGTCAGCGCGGTGCCGAGCGGCGCCACCGCCTCGCCGAACCCGGCCTGGGCGAGGGCGATCACGTCCATATAGCCCTCGACCACGATGACGCGGTTGGTCTTGCGGCTGGCGGGAGCTGCGCGGTCGAGATTGTAGAGCGTGCGCCCCTTGTCGAAGAGCGGGGTGTCGGGGGAATTGAGATATTTGGGCTCGCCCTGGCCGATCACGCGCCCGCCGAAGGCGATGACGCGGCCGCGATGATCGCGGATCGGGATCATCAGCCGGCCGCGGAAACGGTCGTAGGGCTCCTTCTCCTCGACCTTGATCAACATGCCCGATTCGATCAGCGCCGGGTCGCCATAACTCTTCAGTTCCTCGCGCAGCTTCCCGCGCGAATCGGGCGAATAGCCCATGCCGAAGGTCCGCGCGGTTTCCGCGCTGATCCCGCGCCGCTCGAGCAAGGCGCGTGCTTCTGCCCCGGCGGGGCCGTGGAGTTGGTCGACGAAGAATTGCGCGGCCTCGCCCATCAAATCGTGCAGGCCCCTGGCGCGCTCGGCGCGTTCCGCAGACTGGCGATCGGGCGCGGGCATGTCCATCCCGGCCGCCTGGGCGAGTTCCTTGACCGCATCGATGAACGGCAACCCGCGCTGCTCGGTCATCCAGCGGATCGCGTCGCCATGCGCCGAGCATCCGAAGCAATGGTAGAAGCTCTTGTCGTCATTGACGTAGAAGCTCGGCGTCTTCTCGTTGTGGAACGGGCAGCAGCCCTTGAACTCACGCCCCGCCTTGGTGAGCTTCACGGTCTTGCCGACGAGCGCGGACAGCAGCGTGCGCGCGCGAAGTTCGTCGAGGAAGGCTGGGGTGAGACTCAAGAATTCCCCTCCCGCTTGCGGGAGGGGTTAGGGGAGGGCTTGTTCCTGATAGCCGCCGTCTCGGAAAGAACCCGCTCGATCTCCGAGACGACTCCCTCGACGTTCCCCATCACTTCGTTGTTCCAGAACCGAATCACGCGATAGCCTCTGCGTTCGATATAACGCGTCCGGGCCGCCTCCGCGCGTTCGCTTTCGCCGTGGGTGGCGCCGTCGACTTCGATCACCAGCTTTGCGCTACGGGACACGAAGTCACCGACAAACTCGCCAATCGGAAATTGCGTGTTGAAGCGAACACCAGCGACCTTGCGGGCGCTCAAATGCTCCCACAATTTCCGTTCGGCCGGTGTCATGTTGGCGCGCAACTCACGGGATAGCTTCGTCGGACGCTTATACCCCTTGTCCAACAGGCCCTCCCCCAACCCCTCCCGTAAACGGGAGGGGAGTTTTTGTTTCGCGAGATCGCCAAGTTTACCATTCCCCTCCCGCTTGCGGGAGGGGTTAGGGGAGGGCATGTCCCCAAAATGGAGGTAGTTTCGCCGCTTAGCTCAGCGCCGCCTTCACCAGCCCGCTAGCCTTGGACATGTCGAGATTCTGCGCATGCCGGGCCTTCAGCTCGCCCATCACGCGACCCATGTCCTTCATGCCGCCGGCCCCCAGCTCGGCCTTGATCGCGTCGATCGCCGCCCGGGTCTCGTCCTCGCTCATCTGCGCCGGCAGGAAGCGTTCGATCACGTCGATCTCGCCCTGTTCGACATCGGCGAGTTCCTGGCGGCCGCCCTTCACGTACATCTCGATCGATTCGCGGCGCTGCTTGACCATCTTCTGCAGCACTTCGGTGACGAGCGTGTCGTCCTCGGTCGGCTGCGATTTGGTGCGCTCCTCGATGTCGCGGTTCTTGATCTGCGCCTGGATCAGGCGGATCGCGGCGGTTCCCTGCTTGTCGCCGCCCTTCATGGCGGTGACGAGGGCGTTCTTGATATCGTCTCTTATCATGAAGCGCCTTATAGTCCGGTTCTGCCGAACCGGAAGCGGCACCGGGA
>NZ_JBQCCN010000326.1:0-5060 GCF_051962185.1 Sphingomonas sp. | reverse complement strand
CTCGAACTGGTGGTCGACGCCGCCGACATCCCCGCCGAGATCCAGATCTCGCTCGCCGGTCTCGACGTCGGTGATTCGATCCACATCTCGAACGTCAAGCTGCCCAAGGGCGCCAGCTCGGCGATCGACGATCGCGACTTCACCATCGCCACCGTCGTCGCGCCGTCGGCGCTGAAGTCGGAAGCGGTCGAGCAGGCCGCCGAGGAAGCCGCCCAAGCCGAGGAAGCTGCCGCCGAGCATGCTGCCGAAGTCGAGGCCGCGGAAGCCGCCGAGGGCGACACCGCGAGCGAGGAAGCGCCGGCCGCCGAGGGCGACGCCGAGTAAGCATCGGCTTCATCGCCGAATTGAAGGGGGCGCCGCGATCCACTCGATCCGGCGCCCTTTTCATATCCTCAGGTGCTCACCCAACGCCTCCCGGCGAAGGCCGGGGCCCAGCGTCGAGGACATCCAGACGGCGCCGCGCTGTCGAGAGGCCGTGGCGACCGGGCCCCGGCCTTCGCCGGGAAGGCGTTGTTTCTGACCGCGCACATTATAAAGGTACGCCATGCAACTCTGGGTCGGCCTCGGAAATCCCGGCGCTCAATATGCGATGAACCGGCACAATGTCGGCTTCATGGCGGCCGACGCGATCGCCGAGGTGCAGGACTTCGGGCCGGTCAAGAAGCAGTTCCAGGGCTGGACGCAGGAAGGGCGGATCGGGTCGGAGAAGATCCTGCTGCTCAAGCCGGCGACCTTCATGAACGAGAGCGGACGCTCGATCGGCGAGGCGATGCGCTTCTACAAACTGACGCCCGAGGACGTCACCGTGTTTTACGACGAGCTCGACCTCGAGCCGTTCAAGGTGCGCGTGAAGCGCGGCGGCGGGGCGGCCGGGCATAACGGTATCCGCTCGACCATCCAGCATCTCGGCGACGGTTTTCGTCGCGTGCGGATCGGCATCGGCCATCCCGGGCACAAGGACCGCGTCCATGGCTATGTGCTTGGCAATTATGCGAAAAGCGAGATCGATCCGCTGAGCGACCTGCTCGGCGCGTTGGCGGCCGAGGCCGATTGGCTGGCCAAGGGCGACGACGCGCGGTTCATGAGCGACCTGGCATTGCGGTTGCAGGGATAGGAGGGATCACACGCGTTCCGGACCGATCCTTGCCTTCAAGTTCGCCGCCTACGTCCCGTCGTTCGTGCCAACGTCCCGCCCCCCGGTTCGACGCGACCGCCAAAAACCCGATCCGCTGGCCGCGTCTCCCGGTCCGGCGTTTTGCGGGCCGGTTCGGTGCTCGGTCGAATCCATCCAAGATCGAGCCGACAGACCGACCTATAGCGCCCCCGAATCACGGGGAAGTGTCGCGATGAAGCCGGTATTCCTATTGAGCGCGATGGCGAGTGGCCTGTTGATTGGCGGCGTCCTCGCGCTGACGACCGCGAGCGCCCTGCCCGTGGCCGCCGCGACGCATCTTACCGACCGATAGGCGCTTGCGTCGTCGCGCGGTGCGTGCTTCGCCCGGCGGCATGACGACCCGCGACCTTTTCGCCACGCGTTTCTACGACGCCCCGCTCGGCGACGATGCGTTGGTGGCCGAGCTTGGCGATGCCTGTCGCGACCTTGCCGAGCAGGATCGCGCCGGGCGCGGCTGGTCGAAGGAACATGGCTATCGCGGCTATACCTCCTACGCGTCGCTCAACGACCTGCCGCTGCGCGATCCGCGCTTCGCCGATCTGGTCAAATTGCTCGACCGCCACGTCGCCGCTTTCGTCAGGGAATGCGGGTTCGAGCTCGGCAAGAAGCTCAAGCTCGACAGCCTGTGGGTCAATGTCCTCAAGCCCGGCGGCACGCATTCGGGGCATATCCACCCGCATTCGATCGTCTCCGGGACCGTCTATATCGCGGTGCCGCCCGGATCTGGTGCGCTCAAGCTCGAGGATCCGCGCCTGCCGCTGATGATGGCGGCGCCGTCGCGCCCCGGCACGTTCGTCTATGCCGAGCCGGCCGAGGGCAGCGTCTTCCTGTGGGAAAGCTGGCTGCGCCATGAAGTGATGCCCAATGCGGCCAGGCGGGACCGGATCAGCATCAGCTTCAATTATCGCTGAGGCTCGGATACGCTCGGCGGCATGACGATCGACCGACGCACGATGCTGGGCGCCGCCGCTGTCGCGGCGATCCTGCCCGAGGTCGCGCTGGGAGCGGAAGGGAAGCCGATGTACGGGATGCTCGGGCGGATGAAAGCGGTGCCGGGCAAGCGCGACGAGCTGCTCGCCTTGCTGCTCGACAGTTCCGGCGGAATGCCCGGCTGCCTCAGCTATATCGTCGCCAAGGACCTCAAGGATCCCGACGCGCTCTGGGTAACCGAGGCATGGGACAGCAAGGAGCATCACGACGCGTCGCTCAAGCTGCCGCAAGTGCAGGCGACGATCGCCAAGGCGCGGCCGTTGATCGCCGGGTTCGATTCGGGCGCCGAAACCGAGCCGGTCGGCGGCATCGGCCTGAGAGGCTGAAGGACGCGGCGCGCGCCGTTTGCAACGGGGTTGTCGCATAGCTGCGTTGCGAGCGGGGTCGTTTGACGCCTGAATGTGTTTGATCCGCGTCAACCCGGGCCTGTCCCGGGGTCCACCGTGCCGCTTAACCCGCCGCCGATGGGTGGGCGGCGCAGTAGATGCCGGGACGAGACCGGTATGACAGTTAAGTTGGCCGCCATCCGCATCACGCTCTCTGCCAATCGTATCTCCGAGCGGTCACCCGGCCGTTAGCAGGGAGATAACCATCGTGCGGCGCGTTTGAATCGCGATGGTCCAGCAACAGATCTCGGTCGTGACGCTCGGCGTCGACGACCTCGCGCGCTCGAAGCGTTTCTATGGCGAGGGCTTCGGCTGGAAGCCGGTGTTCGAATCCGACGAGATCGCCTTTTTCCAGATGAACGGGCTGATGCTCGGCCTGTGGCTCAAATCGAAGCTCACCGCCGACATGAAGCAGGAGGCGGATGGCAATTTCCACGCCTTCGCGCTGGCGCACAACGTGTCGCGCGAGGAGGATGTCGCGCCGCTCATCGCCCGCCTCGCCGACCATGGCGGCGCGGTGCTGCGCGAGGCCGATGCGCCGCCGCATGGCGGGTTTCGCGGCTATGTCGCCGATCCAGACAACCATGTCTGGGAAATCGCGCACAACCCGGCCTGGCCGGTCGACGAGGAAGGGCATGTCACCTTCGGAACCTGACCGACTCCCCGATGAACCGCCGGGCCAGCGTCAATTCAGGAACGCGGCAGTAATGTTGCCCGTTCTTCGGGGGGCATCGAGTGGAGTATGATGCCGTGACAAAAACCAATTTTCGCCCAGTGTCGCGCCGGCGCCGCCTCGCGACGGTCGCGACCATCGCGCTGGCGGCGGCGCTTTCCGCCTGCGGCAAGGGCAATGACCAGCAGATGACCACCGCGGCACTGCCGTCGCTTCCCGCGACCCTGCCGCTCGACGCCAGCCCGTCAACCGCCTGGCCGACTGCGCCCGAAGTCGCCGCCCTTCCGGAGGCCGCGCCGGTCCGCACCGTGCGCGTCGCCGATCCGCGCGACGACTATGGCTATGCCGACGCGGCCTATGATTATCAGGACGTGCTGGGCGATGCGCCGCCCGATTATTATTTCGACTATGACGGCGTCGACCCCTGGGCATGGGAAGGATATGACCAATCGGTCGTGTTCCTCGAGCCGGTCGATGACGGCTATCGCTATTATTACTACCGGCCCGGCGCCGACGAACCCTATTTCGTCCGCGATCCCTATTATGGCTATGGCTATGACGACGGCCGCCTGGCGGTGATCTACGACGATTATGGCGCGGTCGTGCCTTATGCCGATTACGGCGCGCGCCTCGATTATGCCGGTCGCTATCTGCAGCGCGGACGGGCGCTTTATGCCGCTTCCCGCCGCGACGACCGGCGCGCGGTCAGCGCAGCCAATTGGGCGGCGCGCAGCGCCGCGATCTCGGCCGCTCAGGCGCGCTGGGCGACGGCCCGCACCCGCCAGCCGCAGTGGCGCGATTACACTGCCCGCGCCGGCGCCAGCCAGGCCAATTACTGGCGCGAGGAGGCGGTCCGTCGCCAGGCCGATACCCGGCGCTTCGCGGCATGGCAGAACGATTCGTTCCGCTCGCCGCCGCCGCCGCGCGCGATCCCCGCGACCTGGACCACGGCTAAATGGGCGCATGACCAGAAACGCTTCCTGCCGGCCCGCGCCGACCGCGTGCGCTTCGCGGCCAACGCGCAACCCGGCCGGGCTGCCGCAGGCGCTCCGCAGGCACTATTCGGCAATCGCGAACAGGTCGGCCCGGCGCGCATGCCGAACGCCGACCCGATGCCGGACGATGCACGCCGCCAGGCGCTCGCCGCCCGCGGCGGGCAGCCGATACCCGGCTCGGCGCCGATGCGCGCGATCCGCGAGGCACAGCGCAATGCCGCTCCGGGACGCTTCACGCCGCAAGCGCAACCGCAGGGCCGGTCCAATCCGCCCGTGCCGCCGCGCATCCAAGGCAATGCCGATCGCGCCCGGCGCCTCGCCAATCTGCGCGGCAATCGCGCAGCTCCCGGCAATGCCGCGCGGTTCCAGCCACAGGCCCAGCCGCAACGCCAGCCGCGCGTCGCGACCCCGCGCCCGCAGCCGCAACCACAGGCCGGCCGGGGCAACGGACGCCCGCAATTCGCGGCCGCTCGACCGCAGCCCCAGCCTCGCGTGGCCGCGCCCCGGTTCCAGCAACCCCGCTTCAACGCCGGCGAGCGTGCCCGCTTCCAGGCGCCGCGTCCGCAACCGCGGGTGGCTGCGCCGCGGCCGCAGGCGCCGCGCTTCAATGGCGGCATGCGCCCGGCACCGCAGATGAACCGGCCGGCCTTCCAGCCGCGTGCGCCGCAAGTGGCGCGGCCGGCCGCTCCCGCGCCGCGGATGATGGCGCGCCCCGCACCGCAGCCGAGGGCCGCCGCTCCCCGCCCCGCTCCGCAACCGCGCGGCGGCGGCAACGGCAACCAGCGCGGCCACGGACGCGGTCACGACTGAGCCGCGCTAGCGCGATACCCCGGCCGCTCGCT
>NZ_JBQCCN010000325.1:0-2556 GCF_051962185.1 Sphingomonas sp. | reverse complement strand
GCAGGTCGATCGCGGCAAGACGGTCATCGTCACCACCCACATTCTCGAAGTCGCCGAGCGCATGGCCGACCGCATCGGCATCATCGGCGGCGGCAAGTTGCTCGCCGAAGGAACGCTCGACGAATTGCGCGACCGCGCCGGCACCGAGGGCATGACGCTCGAGGACACGTTCATCCGGCTGACGAGCGCGGCGTGATCGCGCTTCGTCCCGGCAGCTTCGCCTGGCTGGCGCGGCACGAACTCCGTCTCGCCTGGCGCGGGCGGCGGCGCGGCGGCGCGCGCCAGGCGCTCGCCCTGGTGCTGCTCGCCGGCTATCTGGTGGTCGGCGTGGTCGTCGCCGTCGCGCTGATGGGCACGCCGATCGCCTATCGCGCGGACATCGGCGTCGGCATCCTGGCCGCCTCGGTCGTCGCTCTGTCCTTCATGACGACGCAGGCGATCCTCGGCAGCCAGCAAACCTTGTACGAGAGCCGCGACCTCGACCTGATGTTCACCGCGCCGATCGAGGGCCGGGTCGTGCTGCTCGCCAAACTGGCCGGGATCGCGGGCGCGATCGTGCTGATCTACGCCGGCTTGCTGCTGCCGCTGGCGATCCCGGTCGCCATCCTGGGGCACCCGAATCTGTTCGGCGTGATCGGGCTGCTGGTGGCGCTGGCGCTCGCCGCGGCGGCGATCGGCATCGCGATCACGCTGACGCTCGCCAGGCTCGTCGGCCCGCGCGCCGCGCGCACCGTCGGCCAGGTCGCCGCGGCGGTGCTGGGCGGCGCATTGTTCCTGGTCACCCAATTGTCGCACGGCGGCGGCGGTCGCCGATCGTCAGTGGTCGTGATATTCGAGGATCTGCGCGCCTGGGGATGGGGCGAACGGGGCTGGAGCGGCGTGCCGGGCCATGCCGCGTTCGGCGATCCCCTGTCGGTCGCGATCCTGCTGGCGATCGGGATCGCGGCGTTCGTGGCCGCGGGCGCGGTGCTGCGGCGCCTGTTCCTGAGCGGCTATCAGGACGCCGGCATGCGGCTGGGCCGCACGCGACCGACCGGCAAGGCGAGCAGTCGCCTGTTCCATGCCGGGCTGTTCCGCGCGGTGCTGGCCAAGGAATGGCGATTGCTCGCGCGCGATCCCGGGCTGGTGTTCCAGGTCATCCTGCGGCTGGTCTATCTGGTCCCGCTGATGCTGGTCGCGTTTCGCGGCGGCGGCGGGCTGATCGCGCCCGGCCTGGCCTTCGCCAGCGTGCTGGTGGCGACCCAGCTGACCGGCAGCTTCGCCTGGCTGGCGGTGTCGGGCGAGGACGCGCCCGAGCTGCTGGTCGTCGCGCCGATCGACAAGGAACGCGTCGACCAGGCCAAGCTCGCCGCGGCATTGCTGATGGCCGCACCGATCGCCGCGTTGCTGCCGATCGCGATCGCGACGGTCGGGCGTTCGCCGCTCGGCGCCCTGGTGTCGTTGGTCGCCACCGCGATCGGCGGCACGATCGCGGGCTATATCGAGCTCAAATTGGGCAAGCCGGGCAAAAGGTCGGCCTTTGCCAAACGCCGGGGCGGCAGCGCGCTGGCCGGCATCCTGGGCATGATCGTCGCCGCGATCTTCGGCGGCGGCGCGGCGGCGATCGTCTATTCGATCGGCTGATCGAATAGCCCGTCTTGCGCCCCTGCGGGCGGGTTGAGGCCGAGATGCTTCCACCCGGACGGATTGAGGCACCGGCCGCGCGCGGTACGCGCGATCAGGCCGAGCTGGATCATATAGGGCTCGACCACTTCCTCGATCGTATCGCGCGGCTCGCTCAGCCCGGCCGCCAGCGTCTCCACGCCGACCGGGCCGCCGCGATAGATGTCGGCGATCATATGAAGGTAGCGCCGGTCCATCGCGTCGAGCCCGAGCTTGTCGACCTCGAGCCGGTTGAGCGCGGCGTCGGCGGCGACCGCGTCGACCGTCTCGCGCCCCGCGACATTGGCGAAGTCGCGCACCCGGCGCAGCAGCCGCCCGGCGATCCGCGGCGTTCCTCGCGCTCGTCGCGCGATTTCCTGCGCGCCGTCGGGCGAGACGTGGAGATCGAGCAGCCGCGCCGCGCGCGTCACCACCGCTTCGAGTTCCTCGACCGTGTAGAAATTGAGCCGCACCGGGATGCCGAAGCGATCGCGCAGTGGCGTGGTCAGCAGGCCCTGTCGCGTCGTCGCGCCGACCAGAGTGAATTTGGGCAGGTCGATCCTGACCGATCGCGCCGACGGGCCTTCGCCGATCATCAGATCGAGCGCGCGATCCTCCATCGCGGGATAAAGCACTTCCTCGACCGCCGGCTGGAGCCGGTGGATCTCGTCGATGAACAGCACGTCGCCGTCCTCGAGATTGGTCAGCAGCGCCGCGAGGTCGCCAGATTTGGCGATGACCGGCCCGCTGGTGGCGCGGAACCCGACCCCCATCTCGCGCGCGATGATCTGCGCCAGCGTGGTCTTGCCGAGCCCCGGCGGGCCGAAGAACAGGACATGGTCGAGCGCGTCGCCGCGCGCCTTGGCCGCCGCAATGAACACCCGCAGATTCTCGCGCGCCGCTTTCTGCCCGACG
>NZ_JBQCCN010000324.1:0-28970 GCF_051962185.1 Sphingomonas sp. | reverse complement strand
GCAGGCGCCGACCCATATCCTGGTGATTCCGCGCGGCGCGTACGTATCGTGGGACGATTTCAGCGCCCATGCCTCGGAGGCGGAAATCGCCGGCTTCGTTCGCGCGGTCGGCAAGGTGGCGCGTGACCTCGGCCTCGTCGCGCCTGGCTATCGCCTGCTCGCCAATGTCGGCCTGCATGGCCATCAGGAGATCGCGCATCTCCACGTCCACCTGTTCGCCGGCCGCGCATTGGGGCCGATGCTCGCGCGCTGAGGCGATCTCGAGGCCGGCGGAATATTTTGATTCACGCAAAGACGCGAAGAAAAGATTGGTTCGCGCAGAGGCGCAGAGATCGCCGAGAATTGATGAGCCTCGCGATGCGAGGCTCTGTGATCTCCAGCGAGTAAGCCGCCCGCCCAGCATGCCTTCCCCTCTGCGCCTTCTGCGCCTCTGCTCGAACTCCTTGCGCCTTCGCGCCTTTGCGTGAATCCACCTTCCAACCACAGCGCGTGCCGCGAAAACCGGATTTCGTCGCCTGAGTTCGTCGCATCTGTAACCAATAAGGGATTGCGCGTCGGGGTTTTGCCACTAGGCTCCGCCGCCAACATAAAATTACCGTTCTGGGGGTTGGATATTCATGTCTTTCGGCCGCGTTAAACCACTCGACGCGATCCTCGCGACCGCCGAGAAAAAATCGCTGCACCGATCGCTCGGCGCCTTTCAGCTGACCATGTTGGGCATCGGCGCCGTCATCGGCACCGGCATCTTCGTGCTGACCGCGACCGCGGCGCAGAAGGCCGGTCCGGGCATGATGCTGTCGTTCGTCGTTGCCGGCCTGGTCTGCGCGTTCGCGGCGCTCTGTTATTCCGAACTCGCCTCGATGGTGCCGGTCGCCGGCTCCGCTTATACCTATTCCTATGCCGTAATGGGCGAACTGATGGCCTGGCTCGTCGGTTGGGCGTTGATCCTCGAATATGCGCTCGGAGCGAGCGCGGTGGCGGTCGGGTGGTCCGGCCATATCGTCGGGCTGTTGGACAGTCTGGGGATGCACCTGCCACATGCCCTGACGGTCGGTCCCAAGATCGAATGGGGCATTCTGAAGGGTGGCGAAATCGGCGGATTCATCAACCTGCCGGCGGTGCTCATCACCGCGCTGATGACCTGGCTGCTGGTGATCGGCACCAAGGAAAGCGCGACCGTCAACGCCGTCCTCGTGGCGATCAAGGTCGCCGCGCTCTCGCTGTTCGTGATCATCACCGTACCGATGATCTTCGGCCATACCTCGAATTTCCAGCCCTTCACGCCGCGCGGCTGGGGCAATCCGTTCGACGGGACGGGGACCGGCGTACTCGGCGCCGCCGCGTCGATCTTCTTCGCTTATGTCGGCTTCGACGCGGTCTCGACCGCGGCCGAAGAAACCAAGAACCCGCAACGCAATGTGCCGATCGGGCTCATTGCCTCGCTGCTGATCTGCACCCTGTTCTATCTGCTGGTGGCCGCCGGCGTGATCGGGTCGTTCGGCGCGCAGCCGCTGCTCGATCCGGCCACGGGCAAGTTCTTCGCCGGCGGGGCGCCGGAGCTCTATGGCAGCGCGGCGTGCCAGGCGGCGCATGCGCCGATGGTCTGTTCGAAGGAAGCGCTCGCCTATATCGCCCGTGAAGTGTCGTCGCCGATCTTCGGCCAGTTGATCGGGCTCGCGGCGACGTTGGCGCTGCCGTCCGTCGTGCTGCTGATGATGTTCGGCCAGACCCGCATCTTCTTCGTGATGGCGCGCGACGGGCTGCTTCCGGGCGGCCTCGCTGCGGTCCATCCCAAGTTCAAGACGCCTTGGGTCGTCACGATCGTCACCGGCGTCGTGGTCGCGATCTGCGCCGCATTCCTGCCGGTCGGCACGCTCGCCGATTACTCGAACTCGGGCACGCTGTTCGCGTTCGCGGTGGTGTCGCTGGGCGTGATGATCCTGCGCCTGACCGACAAGTCGCGTCCGCGCCCGTTCCGCACGCCGCTGCTGTGGGTCATCGCGCCGCTGTCGATCATGGGCTGCATCACCCTGTTCATCAGCCTCGACCGCGCGTCGCAGGGGGTGTTCCTGGTGTGGAGCGCTATCGGATTGGTCTTCTACTTCCTCTATGGCTACCGGAAGTCGAACGTCGGGCGCGGCATCATCGATGTCGTCGACGATCCCAACCTCGAGCCCGAGCTGGCGCGGCCGCTGGAGCCCTGATCGCCGCGTAAAGGCAAAAAGAAGGGGCCGGAGTCGCGCGACTCCGGTCGCGCGGTTTTTTGGCGTCTGCGGCCCGGAGAGGGTCTTTGAATTAGCCCCGCGTCTCGGCGACGAGCGTCTTGAGGTCGGCGAGCGGCCGCGGGCCGACGTGGGCGATGCATTCGGCGGCGCAGATCGCGCCCATGCGCAGGCTGGTCGCGAGATCGCGGCCCTGCGCCTGACCGGCGAGGAATCCCGCCGCGAACAAATCGCCGGCGCCGGTCGTGTCGACCACCTGGTCCACCGGCTCGGCCGGCACGCGGGCATGCTCGTCGCCATGATGCGCCTCGGCGCCGTTCGGGCCATGGGTGCAGACGAGCGTCGGGATGCGCGCTGCCAGGTCCTTCACCGCGGCCTCGATATCGTCGGTCTGCATCATCGCGCGGACTTCGTTGTCATTGGCGAACAGCAGGTCGATCTGCCCGGCGTCGATCAGCTCGAAGAACTCATCGCGATGCCCTTCGACCACGAAGATGTCCGACAGCGTCAGGGCAACCTTGCGCCCGGCGGCACGCGCCATCGCGATCGCGCGCTTCATCGCGTCGCGCGATTGCTCGGCGTTCCACAGATAGCCTTCGAGATAGAGGATCGCGCCGGCGCCAATCGTTTCGGCATCGACCGCGCTTTCGGGCAGATATTGCGCCGCGCCGAGGAAGGTGTTCATCGTGCGCTGGCCGTCGGGCGTGATCAGGATCAGGCAGCGCGCGGTCGGATCGCCGCCGGTCGCCGGCGGGGTCGCGAAATGCACGCCGAGCGACTTGATGTCGTGCGCGAACACCTGGCCGAGCTGGTCGTCGGCGATCTGGCCGATGAAGCCGGTCGGCTGGCCGAGCGCGGCGAGTCCCGCGATCGTGTTCGCCGCCGATCCGCCCGACACTTCCTGCCCCGGGCCCATCCGCGAATAGAGATCGTCGGCGGCTGCGGGATCGAAGATCAGCGCCATCGATCCCTTGGTCATGCCCTCGGCCGTGATGAACTCGTCGGTCGACTGCGAAAGGATGTCGACGATGGCATTGCCGATCGCGACCACATCGTAGGTGGGGCTGGTCAAGATACAAATCTCCGGGAAATGGGTTGGCCGCCCCGTATCGCCGCCGCTAGACAGAAGCAACGATGATCCGCGCCTTCCTCCTGTCGCTCGGCCAGCTCACCGATCCCGCGATCCTGCGCGTCTTCCTGAAATCGATCGGGCTGACGCTGCTGATCTTCCTCCTGCTGGGTGCGGGGCTGTGGTTCGGCACGCAATGGCTGTTCATCGACCAGCTCGGCTGGGGCCAGGATGCGGCAGAGTTCGCGCTGATCGGCGAGTTCGTCGCGACCTTCCTGTTCGGCTGGGTATTGTTCCGCGCGATCGCGGTCGCGGTCATCGACTTGTTCGGCGATCGGATAGTGGTGGCGGTCGAGCGCAAACATTATCCGCAGGCGCTGGCGAGCGCGCATGACCTTCCGTTCGCCCGCTCGCTGCGGATGGGGCTGGCTTCGGCGGGGCGTGCATTAGCGGTCAATATCGTTCTCGCCCCGGCTTATATTGTGCTCCTCGTGACCGGTTTCGGCACGCCATTGCTGTTCTTCGCCGCCAATGGCTGGTTGCTGGGCGTCGATCTGGGCGAGATGGTCGCGGTGCGGCACATCGCAGCGGGCGAGATGAAGGCATGGCGCGCCACGACGCGCTGGTCGCGCTGGGAATTGGGCGTGATCGTGTCGGCGCTGCTGAGCGTGCCCGTGGTCAATCTGTTCGCGCCGATCCTGGGCGCTGCGATGGCGGCGCACCTGTTTCACGGGAGAAGAGCATGAAGCGGTTATTGGCGGTGGCGGGATTGGGGCTGCTGCTCGCCGGCTGCGGCGAGACTACGATGGCACGGCCGGCGACCCCGAGCAGCGTGGTCAAGGCGCCGCCCATGTCGACCACCGGGCTCGAGCGGGTGATAGGGCAGAATGCCGCCGGTCTGACCCAATTGTTCGGCTCGCCAGACGCCGACATCCGCGAAGGCACCGCGCGCAAGCTGCAGTTCCAGGGCACGTTCTGCGTGCTCGATACCTATCTCTATCCGAGCAAGAACGGCGAGCCGAAAGTGACGTATATCGATACGCGGCAGCCGGACGGGAGCCCGATCGACCGGGCGAGTTGCGTGTCGGCGCTGGAACGGCGGGGTGGCGGGAAGTAAAACTCCCCTCCCGTTTACGGGAGGGGCTGGGGGAGGGCTTATCACGGGTCAGCCTTCGAACACGCCCTCCCCTAACCCCTCCCGTGAACGGGAGGGGAATTTAGTTTAACAAGCGCCCACCCGACTGCGTCACGCACCACTTCCGACTCATCGTCCCGCAGCGCCTCCAGCGCCGGTATCAACGCTGCATCCCCGCTATTCCCCGCGGCATAAGCGGCATTGCGCACTAGGCGATCGCGCCCGATCCGCTTGATCGGCGAGCCCGAGAATATTTGCCGGAATCCCGGATCGTCGAGCGCGAGCAGGTCGGCCAAAGCCGGTGCGACCAGTTCCGCCCGCGGAAAGAACGCCCGGTTCGCTGCTGCCGCGGCCGCGAACTTGTTCCACGGGCACACCGCCAGGCAATCGTCGCAGCCATAGATGCGGTTGCCGAGCGCGGCGCGGAATTCCTCGGGCACCGGTCCCTTGTGCTCGATCGTCAGGTACGAGATGCAGCGCCGCGCATCGAGCCGATAGGGCGCCGGGAAAGCGTCGGTCGGGCACGCGCGCTGGCAGGCATCGCACGATCCGCAGCGATCGCGCCCCGCACGGTCCGGCGACAGATCGAGTGTGGTGTAGATCGCGCCCAGGAACAGCCAGCTGCCATGATCGCGGCTGACCAGATTGGTGTGTTTACCCTGCCAGCCCAGTCCCGCCGCCTCGGCCAGCGGCTTTTCCATTACCGGCGCCGTGTCGACGAATACCTTGAGGTCGCTGCCCGGCGCTTCCGCCACGATCCAGCGCGCCAGCGCCTTCAGCGTGCGCTTGACGAGCTCGTGATAATCGCTGCCCTGCGCATAGACCGAGATCCGCCCGCGATCGCCCTCTCCCGCCAGCGCCAGCGGGTCGCGTCCCGGCGCATAACTCATGCCCAAGGCGATCACGCTCCTGACCTCGGGCCACAGGCCGGCGGGTGTGGCGCGATGGTGCGCGCGCTCCTCCATCCAGATCATGTCGCCATGCCGACCCTCCGCCAGCCATTGCCGGAGCCGCTCGCCCGAGCGCGGCGCGGCGTCGGCACGCGCGATGCCGACCGCAGCGAAACCCAGCTTTAATTCCTCTCCCCGCAGGCGATCCTCGAATGGCTTGTCTTCCGTCACCCCGCCCCGCTACCACGGACGAACCAGTCGAGGGAGGTCGCGTGTCTCAATCTCTGGCCGTCACCGCCCACGGCCTCGTCAAGAAGTTCGGCGGCCGACGCGTGGTCGACGGCGTCGACCTCGCCGTCCCGACGGGAACGATCTATGGCGTGCTCGGGCCCAATGGCGCGGGCAAGACGACGACCCTGCGGATGCTGCTCGGCATCATCGAGCCCGACGAGGGCGAGCGCACCCTGCTCGGCTACGACCGCCCGCGCGAGGCGAGCGATCATGTCGGCTATCTGCCCGAGGAGCGCGGCCTCTATCCGCAAATGAAGGCGCGCGAAGCGATCGCGTTCATGGGGGCGCTGCGCGGCCTGCCCTGGTCGGTCGGGCGCAAGCGTGCGGTCGCGCTGATGGAGCAGGCGGGCCTGGGCTATGCGGTCGATTTCAAGATCCGCAAATTGTCGAAGGGCATGGCGCAACTTATCCAGTTGCTCGGCTCGGTCGTCCACCAGCCCGACCTTTTGGTGCTCGACGAGCCCTTTTCGGGCCTCGACCCGGTCAACCAGGAAGGGCTCGAGCGCCTGATTCGCGCCGAGGCGGCGCGCGGCGCCACGGTGTTGTTCTCGACCCATGTCATGGCGCATGCCGAGCGGCTGTGTGACCGGCTGGCGATCATCGCCGGCGGCAAGCGCCGGTTCGAAGGCACCGTCGCCGACGCGCGCGCGCTGCTGCCGATGCGCGCGCATTACCAGCCCGAGCGCGACGGGCCCGAGGTGGCGGCGATCCTGCCCGCCGATGCGCAGCACAACGGCCGCGACTGGGTGTTCCCGGTGGCCGATGACGGAGTCGAGGCGCTGCTGCTCAAACTGACCCAATCGGGTTTCGGCGTCGCCGGCCTGTCGATCGAACGGCCCGGGCTGCACGACGCTTTCGTCAAGATCGTCGGCGCCGAAGCGATCGCCCAGTCCGAAGCGGAGGTGCTGCGATGACCCGCAATTTCCGGCGCGCGCTGCGCCAGGCGCTGACCGTGGCGCGGCGCGACTTCATCGCCACCGTGTTTACCCCGACCTTCCTGATCTTCCTGATGTCGCCGATGTTCACGATCCTGTTCGGCGCCGCCGGCGGGTTCGGCGCGTCGAGCATGGCGCAGGGCGCGGCCGACCGCGCGCGGATCGTCGTCGTCGCCGCGCCCGACCAGGCGGCGGCGATCGTGGCCACCGATCGACAGTTGCGCAAGGTATTCGGGCGCGGCGCCATCCCGCCCCCGCTCGACGTGCTGACGCCAGACGGCAATCCCGCGGCGCAGGCGCGCGCGGTGGTGCTGGACCGGAGCGGCGACGTCGACGCGGCGCTCTACGGCCCGCTCGACAAGCCGACGATTCTCTACGGCAATAGCGGGCGCGACGAGGCCGATTACCTCGCCGGCCTCGCCGAACAGGTCATGCGCGCGCAGAAACTGGGCTCGACCGCGCCGCTCAGCGCGCCGACCAAGACCGCGATCGTGCGGACCGAAGTGACCGCCACCGGCCATAGCGCCGCGGCATTGTTCGCGGTCATGGCGATCTTCCTGCTGACCCTGTTCCTCGCTGGTCTGACGATGGGCACGATGGCCGAGGAGCGCAGCAACAAGGTGGTCGAGGTGCTGGCCGCGGCGGTGCCGCTCGAATCGGTATTCTTCGGCAAATTGATCGGCATGTTCGGCGTCGCTTTGCTGTTCGTCGGTTTCTGGGGAACGGTCGCCAGCCAAGTGTCGGCGGTGTTGCCCGCCGGCTGGGCGGCGAACCTCGCGCAGGTCGCGCCGGCCGTCGGCAAACCGGCCTTCGCCTTGCTGTTCCTGGCCTATTTCGTGATGTCGTATCTGTTGATCGGGGCAGTCTATCTGATCCTCGGAGCCCAGGCCTCGACCCAGCGCGAGCTGCAGATGATGGCGCTGCCGATGACGATCGTTCAGATGGCCAATGTCGGCATGTCGACGGCGGCGGCCAGCCACCCCGGCGGTACGATTGCCTGGATCGCCGAGATCTTCCCGTTCAGCTCGCCTATGGCGATGGCGGCGCACGCCGCCAACTCGCCCGAATTGTGGCCGCATGCCATCGCGATCCTGTGGCAATTGCTATGGGTGTCGCTGGTCATCTCGTTCGGTGCACGCTGGTTCCGGCGCGGCGTGCTCAAGTCGGGCGACGGGCCCAAACGCAAGCGGGCGCCCGCCCCCGCCGGCTGATCGCATCACTATTGACATCTATGTAAGTATAGGCTTGCCTGCGCTCATATATGGGAGAGTGGGCATGGCGACTCAGGCCGAATTGACCGAGATGATAGCGAAGGGGCCGACCTTCAAATATGACGGCCCGGTCGATCCGCTCGACGTGAGCCGCGCCGAACTCTATCGCGACGATGTCTGGCAGGAGCCGTTCCGCAAGCTTCGCGCCGAAGCGCCGGTGCACAAGGTCGAGCATTCGGACTTCGGCCCCTATTGGTCGATCTCGACCTACAAGCCCATCCTCGAAGTCGAATCCTTGCCCGAGATCTTCTCGTCGGAAGCGGGGGGCATCACGATCGCCGACTTCCTGCCCGAGAGCGACATCCGCATGCCGATGTTCATCGCGATGGACCGGCCCAAGCATACCGGCCAGCGCCGCACCGTCGCCCCCGCCTTCACGCCCAGCGAGATGGTGCGGATGAAGGAGGACATCGTCCGCCGCACCGCCGAGATTCTCGACACCCTCCCCTATGGCAAGGAGTTCGACTGGGTCGACACGGTGTCGATCGAGCTGACCACGCAGATGCTCGCGATCCTGTTCGATTTCCCCTGGGAGGATAGGCGCAAGCTGACGTTCTGGTCCGATTGGGCGGGCGACATCGAGCTGGTCAAGACGCCCGAGCTACGCGCCGAACGCCTGCAGCACATGTTCGAATGCGGCGCCTATTTCCAGAATCTCTGGAATCAGAAGGTCGGCAAGGAGCCGACGCCCGACCTGATCAGCATGATGATCCATTCGGACGCGATGGCCGAGATGGACCAATATGAATTCCTCGGGAATCTCATCCTGCTGATCGTCGGCGGCAACGACACGACGCGCAATTCGATGTCGGCGGCGGCCTATGGCCTCGACCTGTTCCCCGACGAGCGCGCCAAGCTCGAAGCGAACCCGGAACTGATCCCCAATGCGGTGCAGGAGATCGTGCGCTGGCAGACCCCGCTCGCGCACATGCGCCGCACCGCGACGCAGGATTACGAGCTGAACGGCCAGCAGATCAAGGAAGGCGACAAGCTCGCGCTCTGGTACCTCTCGGCCAATCGCGACGAGAGCGTGTTCGGCGAGGATGCCGACAATATCGTCGTCGATCGCCCCAATGCGCGGCGTCACCTGGCGTTCGGCCACGGCATCCACCGCTGCGTCGGCGCGCGGCTGGCGGAACTCCAGATCAGCGTGCTGCTCGAGGAAATGGCCAAGCGCCGGATGCGCGTGAACGTGCTCGGTGAGCCGACCCGCGTCTCGGCCTGCTTCGTCCACGGCTATCGCAAGCTGCCGGTGGAAATCAGCAAATATTGAGGGCTGTGACGAAGACCATAGGCCAGCGCTTGCGAATGTAGCGCGCTGGCCAAGGTCGTCATCCCGGCCTTGTGCCAGGATCCACGGAGCCCGAGGCGCGGTCCTTGAGCCTCCTGCCACCGCGCAAGCCGCCCATTGGACCCCCGGCACAAGGCCGGGGTGACGGGGGGAGCGTGGCATTGCCGCTCGTATCGCCGTGTGCTTCTCCAAACCCAGTTCGAAAACAACCCCGCATCCGGACAAACCGTCCGCGCGTACCTATATCCGTCCCATCGATGGAGTCCGTACGATGACGTTCGACCGCCGCCATTTCCTGACGCTCGCCGGCACCGGCGCCGCGACGATGCTGTTCGGCGGCTGCCGCGCCGCGCCCGCGCCGGCGGCCAAGTTCGAATTCCAGTTGAGCGATGCCGAATGGCGCAAGCGCCTGCCCGCCCTGTCGTACCAGGTGCTGCGGCACGAGGCGACCGAGACGCCCTTCACCAGTCCGCTCAACAACGAGCATCGCGCCGGCATCTTCTCGTGCAAGGGCTGCGGCCTGCCGCTCTATTCGTCGAAGACCAAGTTCGAGAGCGGGACCGGCTGGCCGAGCTTCTGGGCCCCGCTCAGGAACGCGGTGCAGACGCGCACCGACAGCACGCTGGGCATGTCGCGGACCGAAGTGCATTGCCGCCGCTGCGGCGGGCATCTCGGCCATGTGTTCGATGACGGGCCGAAGCCGACCGGGCTGCGCTATTGCATGAACGGCGCGGCGATGAACTTCACGCCGGGCAAGGCGTAGGCGGCGGACTGACGAAAAAAGGTCGTTCGACCAGGCCGAAAACACGCTTCCCGGCGAAGGCCGGGGCCCAGTCGCCATGGGTTCGCGACGGCGCGGCGCCATCTCGACTTCCATCGAAATTGGGCCCCGGCCTTCGCCGGGGAGGCGTAGATCAGAACTCTTGGTCGGTCCTACGCGTCGCCGCTCAGTCGCGGACGCCGATCACGCCGCGGGCACCGACCGGAGCGATCGTCGCGATCGTCTGGGTGCGGGCCTTCACGTCCATCTGGTCGTCGTCATTGTCGACCTTCGGCGCGCCATTGGCGTAGATGAAGCCTTTGGTCGGATAGACCGAGGTGCCGAGATCGCCGTTCGGGCCGTACCAGACCTTCACTTCGCTCCAATCGCCCTCGGGCGACACGTCGACGGCGCGAACGTTGTATTCGACGCCGCCGCGATGCGACCAGTTGGCGTGAGTCAGCAGAACCTCGCGGTCGTTGACGATCGCCGACACCATCGCGACGTGGCCGAGCCGCATGCGGCTGGTCGAGGAGAAAGCGAGCACCGAGCCGACCTTGGGCGTGTTGCCGCGCTCGTACTTGCCGGCGGCCTGCGACCACCAGGTGTTGGCGTTGCCGAAAATCTGAATACCCGAAATCTCGCGGGCGTAAGGAGCGCACTGCCAGAACCGAGCCTGAGCCGGCACCGTCGTCGCCAGGGCGCAGAGCGCCACCAGCGCGAAACGCGCTGCCAAACCACCAAATTTCATGCGACCCCCCAAAAGGTCCGTTGAACTGTTGATGGTGGGTTAGGTGGACAAAATCGACATGGGAACCCTCGCGCGGCGACGAATGGAACCTTTCACGACGAACTGTGTTTCGTCACCGGTGAATGCCCAAATACGGTGTCGCGCCGGCCGCTGGCGCACGCCCGACTCCCATATTTTGTGTCGGAAAACCCGCGAATCGCCACCGGTGTCAGATCCGATCAGGGAGCGTGCGGGGCGCCTTCCGCTTCCGCTGCCGCGGTCATTCGCGCCAGTCGCGCCTCGTGCTCCTGGCGGCCGAACGGGAATTTGGCGAACAGCAAGGCGGCGATGATCGCGAGCGTTCCGTAGATCGCGATATAGGCCATCGTAAGATGATCGATCACCGCGACCGGCACCATCCCCTGCTTGGCTCCTTTTGGAAAAGCGACGAGGTCGAGCAATTGACCGACGATCATGATGCCGAGCCCCGACGTGCATTTCTGAACGAAGAACGATCCGGCGAAATAGACACCTTCCGAGCGGCGTCCGGTCCGCGCTTCCGAATCCTCGACCACGTCGGCCATCATCGAGGCGCCAAGAATGAACGACGAGACGCTGAGCGCGGTCGCGACGATGAAGATCGGCAGTAGCAGCATGACCAAAGCCGTGCTTCCCGGTGGCGGCAGGGCGCCGGCGAACCGCAGCCAGTACGGCAGCGTGTGGAGCACCACCGCCGACAAGACGAACGCCATCGCCGCGCGCGGCTTGCTGGTGCGCTTGCCGACGGCCGGCGCGATGACGAAAGCGAGCGCGGCCCCGGCCATCAGCGCGAACGGCAGCAGCCGCAACGTCCAGGATTGGAACTCCCAGATGTAATTGTAGGTGTAGTTGGACAGCGCGTAACTGATGCCCTGATTGGTATAGGCGCAGACCCCCGCCAACATCAGGATCACAAAGCCGCGATTGCGCACCGTTTCCCATAGTTCGCGAAAGGCTTGGCCGAGCGTCTGGCCGCTCAACGCGGTCTTGGGCAATCGCGCGATCTCATGATGCGTGCCCCAGGCCGATGCCAGGATGGCGACCGCCATGATCACCGCGCTGGCGATCGACAAATGGCTATAGCCCGTCCGATTGAGCAATCCGTTGGGATAGGCTGGGCTCGGGGTCAGGAACACTCCATAGGCCAGCAACAGGATCGCCAGCCCTCCCGCCCAACCGAACAGGTAGCGATAGGAGGTGATCCGCGTCCGTTCGTCATAATCGGCGGTGAGTTCCGGCGTCAGTGCCTGCGAGGGCACTTCGTAGCAGCTGACCGCACTGCGCACGACGACCGCGGTCGCGAACAGCCAGGCGAGCATCGCCCCTCCGCCGAGATGCGGCGGGTTCCACAGCAGCAGCCAGCCGATCGCGATCGGCAGCGCCGCCGAATACATCCAGGGATGTCGCCGCCCCCACCTCCCCCTTGTGCGATCCGACAGCACGCCGATCAACGGATCGACGAACGCGTCGCAGACCAGGGCCAGGAAGATGATGAGCCCGACCACCGAGGCGTCGAGCCCGATTACCTGATTGTAGAAGATCAGCAGGAAGGTGCCGAAGCCGGCATCCTTGACGCCGTAGGCCACCGATCCGAACCCGTAACTCGCCGTGGTCCAGCCCGAGAGCCGGCGCACCGGCGGCGTCGCGGTCCCGCTCACGAGGCCGCGGCCTCCAGCGACGAGAATAGCCCGGGAATGCTTTCGTCCCAGCTCGCGCGCGTGCCGATCAGCATGCCGCCGTCGACCAGGATGTGGGTGCCGGTGACGAAGCTCGCGTCGTCGCTCGCCAGATAGGCGACGGCGGCGGCGATATCCTCGGGCCGGCCGGCGCGCTGCACCGGCTGCGCGTTCGCCGCGGTCTGGGCGATGACGCCGTTGACCTGGTCGCGCACCGCGCCTTCGAGGCCGAGCGCCGAGGTGAAGATGTTGGTGGTGATGAAGCCCGGCACCACCGCATTGACGCGGATGCGATGCTTGGCGAGGTCCGCCGCCGCCATCTTGGTCAGATGCAGCACGCCGGCCTTGGCGGTCGAATAGGCCGTCGGCGCATAGCCGCTGCCGAGAGCCGACACGCTCGACGTGTTGACGATCGCGCCGCCGCCGCGCTTCGCCATCAGCGGCGCGGCATAACGGATGCCCATCGCCACCGAGCGCAGCAACAGGTTCATCGTGCGGTCCCAATCGTCCGGCGAGATTTCGTCGATCTTGTCGCGCGATCCCGCGGCGCCGGCATTGTTGAACACCACGTCGAGGCCGCCCGCGGCATCGGCGGCCGCCATCAGCGCCTGGATATCGGCGACCTCGGTCACGTCGGTCTTTTGAAAGCGGATGCGGCCGTTCGAGGTCTCGGCGAGCTCTTGCCCGCCCCCTACATCCAGATCGCCGATCAGGACTTCGGCGCCTTCCTCTGCCAGCCGCAGCGCGGTCGCACGCCCGATGCCGGAGGCGCCGCCGGTGACGACGGCGCGCTTGCCCTGAAACCGCATTCCATTCTCCTGCATGTATTTTTCGGACAGCATATAGGGGGCGGAATACGGGTCAATCGCCGTTTTCGAATTTTCGGTTTGTTTTATATTGTGAGAAACGCTCGCCCCATTTACCAACCGTCACCCCGGCCGTGTGCCGGGGTCCAACCCTCCACGACGGACTCCGACCGTCGCGGCGCGTTGGATGCCGGGACGGGTCCGGCATGACGAATTGGACGTGGGGAGAGAATGGCATGGCGCTCGACGCCGAAACCTTCGACGCGCTGATCGACACCGTGCGGCGTTTCGTCGCCGAGCGGCTGCGCCCGCTCGAGGCCGAGGTCGAGGCCAATGACGCAATTCCCGACGACGTCATCCGCGAAATGAAGGAGATGGGCCTGTTCGGCCTGTCGATCGCCGAGGAATTCGGCGGGCTCGGCCTGACCATGCTCGAGGAGGTCAGGGTCGCGATCGAGCTGGGCCGCACCACCCCCGCCTTCCGTTCGAGCTTCGGCACCAATGTCGGGATCGGCAGCCAGGGCCTCGTCATGGCCGGCAACGACGCCCAGAAGGCCGAATGGCTGCCGCGGATCGCAAGCGGCGAGGTGATCACCAGCTTCGCGCTGACCGAGCCCGATGTCGGGTCCGATTCGGGCGCGGTGAAGACCAAGGCGGTTTGGGACGGGCAGGCCTATCGGCTGTCGGGGACCAAGCGCTTCATCACCAATGCCGACAAGGCCGATCTGTTCACCGTGATGGCGCGGACCGGCGACGAACCCGGGGGGCGCGGCGTCTCGGCGTTCCTGGTCCCGCGCACGCTCGCCGGCGTGTCGATCGGCGAGCCCGAGAAGAAGATGGGGCAGAAAGGCGCCAAGGTCGCCGACGTCATTTTCGACGACGTGATCGTGCCGGTCGAGAACCGGCTGGGCGCGGAAGGCGAAGGCTTCAAGATCGCGATGCGCGTGCTCGATCGCGGGCGGCTGCACATCTCGGCGGTGTGCATCGGCGTCGCCGAGCGGCTGATCGCCGATAGCGTCGCTTATGCCAATGATCGTAAGCAATTTGGAAAAGCCATCGCCGAGCATCAGTTGATCCAGGCGATGATCGCCGATTCCAAGACCGAGGCACTCGCCGCCCGCGCGCTGGTGCTCGAAACCGCAGCGGCGAAGGACGCGGGCAAGGATGTCGTGCTCGAATCCGCGGCCGCCAAGTATTTCGCCAGCGAGATGGTCGGTCGCGTCGCCGACCGTGCGGTGCAGATCTACGGCGGCGCGGGCTATATCGCCGATTACGGTATCGAACGGCTGTACCGCGACGTCCGGCTGTTCCGCATCTACGAAGGCACCAGCCAGATCCAGCAACTGATCATCGCGCGCGAGACGCTGAAGCGCGGGGGATAGGCCGCCAAAACATAGCCGTCACCCCAGCGCAAGCTGGGGTCTCATGCGACGGCGCGACGACGGTGCCGCCTGCGGCACGAGATCCCAGCTTGCGCTGGGATGACGGTTTTTCGGGAACGGGAGAGATATATGGACACCAGCAAATTCTTCAGCCTCGAGGGGCGCGTCGCGCTGATCACCGGGGGATCGCGCGGCATCGGCAAGATGATCGCGGCCGGCTACATCGCTCAGGGCGCCAAGGTGTACATTTCCTCGCGCAAGGCCCCCGCCTGCGAGGAGACCGCGGCCGAGCTCGGGCCCAATTGCATCCCGCTGCCGATGGACGTTTCGACCGTCGAGGGCTGCAAGGCGCTCGCCGCCAAGCTGGCCGAGCATGAGGACCATCTCGACATCCTGGTCAACAATGCCGGTGCCGCCTGGGGCGTGCCGTTCGAGGAATTCCCGGAGAGCGGTTGGGACAAGGTGATGAACCTCAACGTCAAGTCCCCCTTCTTCCTGACCCAAGCGCTGCACGGCATGCTCAAGGCGCGGGCGAGCTACGACAAGCCGTCGAAGGTCATCAACATCACCTCGATCGACGGCCTACGGCTCAATCCGTGGGAGACGTATAGCTATCACGCCTCGAAATCGGCGCTGATCTATCTGACCAAGCGCATGGCCGCGCGGCTGATCAAGGACGCGATCATCGTCACCAGCCTCGCTCCCGGCGCTTTCGCCAGCGAGATGAACCGCGCCGCGCGCGACCACGGCGACGAGGTCGCCAAGGGCATCCCGATGCGCCGCATCGGCACCGACGAGGACATGGCCGGCGCCGCGATCTTCCTGGCAAGCCGCGCATCGGATTATGTCGTTGGCGATACGCTGGTGGTCGACGGCGGCCTGGTCAACGCGCAGTTGGGCACGTCGATCGACGCTTAGCGGACCACCGCCACTCCTATGTCGTCACCCGGCCTTGTGCCGGGGTGACGGTTGGGGATTGGGTGCGGACAAACCGAGCCAATGCCCATGGTTCGATGCGGAGCGACGCGGGCTTAGGTCGTCGTCCCCCTGCCCACTTCCTGCGGATGGTTCGGCGTCAGGATCAGCGTCCGGCTCTCGACGCGCCAGCTCTTCAGCCGCGACAGGAAGTTCATCCCGATCACGTCCATGTCGCCGAACGCCGGCGAGGTGACGACCGGAAGATCGCGCGCGACGATGTTGCCGATCCGCAGTTCGGGCACCGTCGCGGTTTCGGCGCGGACGGAGCCATTGGCGGTCTGGATGATCATCGGAAACGGGCTGGGGCTGGGCCGGAGCCCCGCCGCTTGCGCGGTTTCGCTCGACAGTGCCGTCACCGTCGCGCCGCTGTCGACCAGCATGTGACGCTCGACGCCCCCGAATTTGACCGTGACCCAGAAATGGCCGTCATTGGCCATCGGCACGCGCATTTCCTTGCCAACGACCTGTTGCCCCTGGTCGAGATGGAGGATCTTCGCGACCCGCGCGAACATCGGGTCGAACCGCCCGCGCTCGCCGACCAGCATGACGATCAATCCGAGCGAGACGACCAGCGCGGTCAGCGACAACAGCCGCCCGACGACGCGGACACGCCGCGCGAGCAGCATCAGCACGATCACGCCGCCGATCAGCAGGTAAAGCGGCATCGAACCACCGAATGCATCAGCCATACGCATCACCTGCCATGAGGCAGATGTATAGCAGCTGACCCGCGCTTCAATCCGTTATCAGCGCGCGACCCCGCCGGCGGCGAGCACCGCCAGCGTCACCAGCTCGCTCGCGGTCGAGGTCATCGGCGCGATCTGGACCGGCTTTTCGAGACCCACCAGCATCGGCCCGATCACCGCGTCGCCGCCGAGTTCGCGGAGAAGCTTGGCCGAGATGTTGGCCGATTGCAGGCCCGGCATGATCAGCACATTGGCCGGCCCCGACAGGCGTGCGAACGGATAATTGGCGAGCTGGCGCGGGTTCAGCGCGACGTCGGGCGCCATTTCGCCTTCATATTCGAAGCTCACCTGACGCTGGTCGAGCACGCCGACCGCAGCGCGCAGATTCTCCAGCCAGCGCCCTTCCGGATTGCCGAAGGTCGAATAGCTGAGGAACGCGACGCGCGGCTCATGGCCCATGCGCCGCGCGACCGCGGCGGTGTGTTCCGCGATATCGGCGAGTTCCTCGGCGGTTGGGCGCTCGTTGATCGTCGTGTCGGCCATGAACACGGTGTGGGTCTGGCCGACCATGACGTGGATGCCGAACGCGGTGCGTCCCGCTTCGACGTCGATCACCTTGCGTACCTCGCGCATGGTCTGGGCATAGGTCCGCGTGACACCGGTGATCATCGCATCGGCCTCGCCGAGCTGGAGCAGCACCGACCCGAAGATGTTGCGATCCTGGTTGATCATCCGCTCGCAATCGCGGCGCAGGTAACCGCGACGCTGCAGCCGCTGATAGAGGAAGTCGGCCATGCGCGGCACCAGCGGCGAATTGCGGCTGTTGTGCACTTCGTAGCTCTCGACGTCCTTGACCCCGAGCGCGCGCAACCGGTCGTGGACGTCGTCGCGCCCGACCAGCACCGGCGTACCGTAGCCGCCCTCGCGGAACGCCACCGCGGCGCGCAACACCACTTCCTCCTCGCCTTCCGCGAACAGCACGCGCTTGGGCTGCGCGCGCGCGCCTTCATAGGCCTGGGCGAGCACAGAGGTGGTCGGGTTGAGCCGCCCGCGAAGCTGCTGGCGATAGGCCGCCATGTCGAGGATCGGCTTGGTCGCGACGCCCGAATCCATCGCCGCCTTGGCGACCGCGGCGGGGACAACTTCCATCAGGCGCGGATCGAACGGCGCCGGGATGATGTAATCGGCGCCGAACGTATGCCGCACGCCATAGGCCGCCGCCACTTCCTCGGGCACCGCCTCGCGCGCCAGTTCGGCGATCGCCTGCGCCGCGGCGATCTTCATTTCCTCGTTGATGCCCGTCGCGCGCACGTCGAGCGCGCCGCGGAAGATGAACGGGAAGCCGAGCACGTTGTTGACCTGGTTGGGATAATCCGACCGGCCGGTCGCGATGATCGCGTCCGGACGCGCGCCCTTGGCGAGTTCGGGACGGATTTCGGGCTCGGGATTGGCCATCGCGAAGATGATCGGCGCCTTGGCCATATCCTTGACCATCTCGGCCGTCACCGCGCCCGCCGCTGACAGGCCGAGGAACACGTCGGCCCCGTGCAATGCCTCCTGCAAGGTCCGCTTCTCGGTGACGACGGCGTGCGCCGACTGCCACTGGTTCACTTTCTCGCGGCCCTGGTAGATCACGCCGGAGCGATCGCACATGATTACATTCTCGTGGCGCACGCCCATGGCCTTGATCAGCTCGGTGCAGGCGATCGCCGCCGCGCCGGCGCCGTTGACCGCGACCTTGATGTCCGACAGGTGCCGCCCGGTCAGCAAACAGGCGTTGATCAGGCCGGCCGCGGTGATGATCGCGGTGCCGTGCTGGTCGTCATGGAAGACCGGGATGTTCATCCGCTCGCGCAGGGTCTGCTCGATGATGAAGCATTCGGGCGCCTTGATATCCTCGAGGTTGATGCCGCCGAAGCTAGGCTCCATCAGCTCGATCGCATCGATGAGGCGATCCACGTCCTCGCTCTTCAGTTCGATATCGATCGCATCGACATCGGCGAAGCGCTTGAAGAGCACCGCCTTGCCTTCCATCACCGGCTTCGAGGCCAGCGCCCCGAGATTGCCCATCCCGAGGATAGCGGTCCCATTGGAGATGACCGCGACCAGATTGCCCTTGGCGGTATAATCGTAAGCGGTGGCGGGATCGTCGGCGATCGCCTGGACGGGAATCGCCACGCCAGGCGAATAGGCCAGCGCGAGATCGCGCTGCGTGGTCAGCGGCTTGGACGCGACGATCTCGATTTTGCCGGGCCGCCCTTCCGAATGGAACAGCAATGCCTCGCGGTCGGAAAACTGGACGGATGCTTCGTCGGCCATTCTGATCCTCTCTGTTGCGCCCGTCTTTAGGTGCGAGATAGCGATAAGGGAACCGGCTTGGCTACTCACGATGTATTATTGCAAGCGAAAATGCCTTCCGTCCTGAGCGGGAATCCGCACACTTTACCCACAGTAAAGGCGGCCCGCGGGATTTGCGGCGCGGACCGGCTGGGCTAACCGACGCGCATGGCCGACGCCGCCCCGACCCCGATGATGGCCCAGTATCTCGCGCTCAAGGCGGAAGCTGGCGATTGCCTGCTGTTCTATCGCATGGGCGATTTCTTCGAATTGTTCTTCGAGGATGCGAAGATCGCCAGCGGCGTGCTCGACATCGCGCTGACCGCGCGCGGCGAGCATGATGGCGAGAAAATCCCGATGTGCGGCGTCCCCGCCCATGCCGCGGTCGGTTACCTTCAGCGGCTGATCAAGGCGGGCCATCGCGTTGCCATCGCCGACCAGACCGAGACGCCGGCCGAGGCCAAGAAGCGCGGCGGATCGAAGGCATTGGTCGCGCGGGCGATCATCCGCGTGGTGACCGCCGGCACGCTGACCGAGGAAGCCCTGCTCGACTCGCGCGCGGCCAATTGGTGCGTCGCGATCGGCGAAGCGGCAGGCGGCGTCGCGGTCGCCGCCGCCGACGTCTCGACCGGGCGGTTCGAATTGGTCGAGACCGATGCCGCCGGCCTTTCCGCCGAACTGGCGCGCCTGGGCGGCGCCGAAGTACTGGCCAGCGAGGCCAGCGCGTTCGAGCAATTCGCCACGGTGCTGCGGCCGCGCGGTGAATTCGATTCGACCGTCGCGGAAGCGCGGCTGAAGCGCGTCTATGGCGTCGCGACGCTCGACGGCTTCGGGCAGATGAGCCGCGCCGGCATGGCCGCGGCGGGCGGGCTGGTCGCCTATCTCGACCATACTGCCAAGGGCGCCCTGCCCTTCCTGCGCCCGCCCCGGATCGGCAGCGCCGGCGAGGCGATGGCGATCGACGCCGCGACGCGCGAGAGCCTGGAACTCACCCAGACCCAGACGGGGCAGCGCAAGGGCAGCCTGCTCGACGCGGTCGACCGCACGGTGACAGGTGCCGGCGCGCGGCTGCTTGCCGCCGATATCGGCGCGCCGCTGATGGACCGCGCGACGATCGAGGCGCGGCTCGACCTCGTCCAGCGGCTGCACGACGATGGCGGCCTGCGCGACAATCTGCGCGCGACCTTGCGCAGCCTGCCCGATATCGGGCGCGCTCTCGGCCGGCTCGTCGCGGGGCGCGGCAGCCCGCGCGATCTCGGCCAGCTTCGTGACGGGCTCGATGGCGCCTGGCTGCTCGGCGAGCGGATCGACACGCTCGATGCCCCGCCGCCCCTGCTCCGCGAGATCGCGCCGCGCCTTCGCGGCCACGGCTCGCTGATCGATCTGCTCAAGCGCGCGCTGGTCCCCACGCCGCCGATCGACGCGTCGGACGGCGGCTATATCGCCGAGGGCTATGACGTCGCGCTCGACGATTTGCGCAACATCGGCGCGGGCGGTAGGCGGGCGATCGCCGCGCTCGAAGCCGAGTATCGCTCCCGTACCGGCACCAGCGCGCTCAAGATCCGCCACAACGGCGTGCTCGGCTATCATGTCGAAGTGCCGGCCAAGGTCGCCGATCCGCTGATGGCCGCCGACAGTGGCTTCACCCATCGCCAGACGCTGGCCGGCGTCGTCCGCTTCAACGCGCCCGAATTGCACGAACTGGCGATGAAAGTGACTCAGGCGGGCAGCCACGCGCTCGCCGCAGAGGCCGCGCATCTCGAGGAACTGACCCAGACCGCGCTGACGAGCCGGGAAGCGATCGCCGCCACCGCCGACGCGCTCGCCCGGCTCGACGTCGCGGCCGGGCTCGCCGAGCGTGCCGCCGAGGATGGCTGGGCCCGCCCGACGCTGGTCGATCATGCCTGTTTCGAGGTCGAGGGCGGGCGCCACCCGGTGGTCGAAGCCGCGGTCCAGCGCACCGGCGAACGTTTCGTGTCGAACGACTGCCTGCTGTCCGAGACGTCGCGGCTATGGCTGGTCACCGGCCCCAACATGGGCGGCAAGTCGACCTTCCTGCGCCAGAACGCGCTGATCGCGGTGCTCGCCCAGGCGGGTAGTTATGTCCCGGCGAGGCGGGCCAGACTGGGGCTGGTCGACCG
Source organism: Sphingomonas sp. (assembly GCF_051962185.1). Classification (GTDB taxonomy): domain Bacteria; phylum Pseudomonadota; class Alphaproteobacteria; order Sphingomonadales; family Sphingomonadaceae; genus Sphingomonas. The sequence goes on along the minus strand of NZ_JBQCCN010000324.1, from coordinate 8,331 downwards.
GCTGTTCAGCCGCGTGGGCGCCTCGGACAATCTCGCGCGCGGGCGCTCGACCTTCATGGTCGAGATGGTCGAGACCGCGGCGATCCTGGCACAGGCGACCTCGCACAGTTTCGTCATCCTCGACGAGGTCGGGCGCGGCACCTCGACCTATGACGGCCTCGCCATCGCCTGGGCCGTGGTAGAGGCGATCCATGAGGACAATCGCTGTCGCTGCCTGTTCGCGACGCATTATCACGAGCTGACCCGGCTGGCGGAACGCTGCGACGCCTTGAGCCTGCACCACGTCCGCGCGCGCGAATGGAAAGGCGATCTCGTCCTGCTCCACGAAGTCGCCGAGGGGCCGGCCGACCGCTCCTACGGGCTAGCGGTGGCGCGACTCGCCGGCCTGCCGCCGGTCACGATCGCGCGAGCCAAAGCGGTGCTGGCCAAGCTCGAAGCCGGTCGCGCCAAGACCGGCGGCCTCGCGGCCGGGCTCGACGACCTGCCGTTGTTCGCGGCAGCGACCGAGGCGGAAGAAGAGCAATGCGACGCGGTCCGCGACGCGCTGGCCGCGCTCGACGTCGATGCGCTCAGCCCGCGCGACGCGCTCGAGGCGCTCTATCGGCTTAAGGCGCTCGCCCAGCCGGATTAAATTTTTACAATTGGCATTCGGTCCGTTGTGGACGTTTCTTACCTGTGCCAGTCTCCCCGTTCGAATTGGAGATTGGCACCGGATGGGCGACATCGGCCCGGAATCATATCGTCGGACGACCGAGGCGGAACATGGCACTCCTCCCGCGCCCAGTCAGATCGGGGAGGCATTGTGGCGCGGCCGGTTGCGGCTGGGTCTGTCGCTGCATGACGTCGCGGACCGGGTCGGCGCCGACCTCCAGACGGTTCGCGCGATCGAGAATTCGGATTTCGCCGGGATGACCGCGATCGCCGCGACGATCGCCGCGGCCGGAGCCTATGCCCGGATCGTGCGGTTGCCGGAGAAATGGGTCATGCAGACACTCGCCGCCGACCTGGCGCGGCAGCCGGGCTGATCCGCCGCCCGATCCCGATTTAGCTGAAATCGACCAGCGCCGGCGGCGTGCCGACATAAGCATGATCCGGACGGTCGAACGGAAACCCGCCCGGGACCAGCCGACCGAACAACGAGGCGGTCCGCGTCGTCGCGGTGGCCCCCATGATCGCGGCGCCCGGGCCGGACAGCATGGCGTCCGACAACACCACGCCACGGCCGCGCTCGACCAGCTTGCCGCTCTCCACCGTCATCAGGATCTGGCGGCGCACCGTCGAATAGGGAATGGTCAGCGCGCGCGCGATCGCCGCTGCCGATATCGGCTCGCGCCGCTCGATCGGGACGACGGTGGTCAATTCCGAATAGCGCCGCGCGAGTTCGCCATCGAGGGTGATCCTGCGCACGCTCGCGACCAGCACCGCGCCGACGATCGCCAACTCCAGCCAGTCGACCACGAACAGCCCGACATTGTCGAAGGCGCCCAGCGCAAGGTCGATCGCCGCAGCCAGGGTGATGTCGGCGCGATAGGGCAGCCCGGGCGCGGCACGCGGTAACGGCATGTCGTAGCTATGGAACTCGTCGACCAGCCAGACCAGCGAATCGTGCAGGTGCACCAGCAACGCCGCCACATCTTCGTCCTCGCGCAACGCGGTCGGCACGACGACGCCGCTCGGCGTGCGCGCGCACAAACCGGCGTCGATCAACGCGTTGACGTGTCGCCGCACGGTCTCGAACGGGCGGTGCAGCGATTGCGACAATGCGTTGATGCTGATCCCGCCGCTATCGGCGGTGCTGCGCGGCGCGTTCGGCCAATCGGCGAGCACGTCGCCGCTCGCCCGCAGGATCGCCAGAAAGAAGATGCCGCGATCGAACACGAACGATCCGCCGGCCAGCTTGCGCACGATCGCGATCGCCCGGACCAGACTGGTCAGTTGCGTTTCCACCAGCAGGCGTGACGCCAGCCGCGATTGTGTCCGTTCCGGCGTCGCCGGCGGCCCAGCTTCCATATGTTCCACCCCGCGCCAAAAGAGGCGCCCCGCCAAGCCATTACAATAAGATTACCGCGCCGCAAACCATCCGCGCGACCCAAATTCGGACGATCGACCGGAGGCAAGTCCTTGTCGCCGCTCGGGATCGTTGCGGCGGTGGCACAATGGTGCGATCCTGACCGGCGAGTCGGGGGACTTCAGCATGGACTTGTTCAGGGGAGAACTCGATCGCGACCTGCCGCTGATGCCGGCGGAGGCGGTCGGCCGGGCGTTACGATCCGCGCGTGAGGAGCGCGGAATGTCGCTGATCGACGTCGCGCGGGAAACGCGAGTCGCGCTGCGCCACCTCGAAGCGATCGAGCAGGGGCGTTTCGATGGCTTCTCCGCCCCCGTTTATGCCTTGGGTTTCGCGCGCAATTACGCTCGCGCCGTCGGCCTGCCGCCGCAATGGGTCACCGATTGCCTGCGCGGGGAAATCGTCGCGCTGTTCGACGAACGGGGAAGGTTCGATCTCGGCTGGACCGCCGAAGGATTGCAACGGGACCGGTAAACTAAAGCGCGCGTGACGCCGGCCGCGTTCGCGACTATCGCCGGGCCATGTCCGGACGCTTCGACAGCCTGCCCAATCGTCGCGCGATCATCGATCGCCGCGCGCTCGGCGACGCGCTGAAGGCACTGGAAGGCAGCGACCGCGCCAAGCTCCGCCAGGCGGCGACCGCCTTGCTCAAGCAAGCGCTGCAAACGGGCCGCGCAGAGATCGAGCGGCGACTGCTCCAGCATCCTTCGCGCGGACTCGAGATCGCCGCGAGCCAGGCGTTCCTGATCGACCAGATCCTGCGCCTGCTCTACGATTTCACCGTCGAGCGGCTCTATCGCCTCAGCAACCCGACCGCCGCCGAGCGCCTGACGCTGATCGCGGTCGGCGGCTATGGCCGCGGCGAGATGGCGCCGCAGTCGGACGTCGATATCGGCTTCCTGACGCCATGGAAGGAAACCCCGTGGCACGAACAGGTCGTCGAATCGATGCTCTACGCGCTATGGGACCTGGGGCTGAAGGTCGGGCAGTCGACCCGCAGCCTCGACGACATGGTGCGCCAGGCCAAGGCCGATGTGACGGTGCGCACCGCGTTGCTCGAGGGGCGCTACGTCTGGGGCGACCAGGACCTGTATGACGAGGCATCGCGGCGCTTCAAGGCGGAGGTCCAGTCGGACACCGCCCGCGTCTTCATCACCGAAAAACTCGCCGAGCGCGAACAACGCCACAAGCGCATGGGCGACACGCGCTATGTCGTCGAACCCAATGTGAAGGAGGGCAAGGGCGGCCTGCGCGACCTCCACGCGCTCTTCTGGATCGGCAAATACGCCTACAACGTCCAGGGCGCGGCGCAACTGGTCGATGTCGGCCTGTTCACCCAGGCCGAATATGCCCAATTCCACCGCGCCGAGAATTTCCTGTGGGCGGTGCGCTGCCACCTCCATGCGATCGCGCGCCGGGCGGAGGACCGCCTGACCTTCGACATGCAGCGAGAGATCGCCGAGCGGATGCGTTTCGCCGACCGACCGGGCAAGTCCAAGGTCGAGCGCTTCATGCATTATTACTTCCTGCAGGCAAAGGCGGTCGGCGACCTGACGGGGGTATTCCTCGCGCATCTGGACGAGAAGTTCGCCGCGCGCGGGCGGCGCTTCGGACTGCCGACGCTGCGGCGGCGGCCGAGCAAGCTCCACGGCTTCGTGCTCGACCGCGGGCGGCTGGCGCTGCCCAACGAGAATTTTCTGGCGGAAAAGCCGACCCGGCTGATCGAGATGTTCGTGCTGGCCGACCGCCACGGCCTCGAAATCCACCCGCTGGCGATGCGCGCCGCCGCGCGCGACGCGAAACTGGTCGACGACATCCGCCGCGATCCCGAGGCCAATGCCTTGTTCCTCGAAGTGCTGACCAGCCGCAACAATCCCGAAGTCACCTTGCGCTGGATGAACGAGGCGGGCGTGTTCGGCCGCTTCGTGCCCGATTTCGGCCGCGTCGTCGCGCAGATGCAGTTCGACATGTACCACCATTTCACGGTGGACGAGCACACCATCCACGCGATCGGCCTGCTCAGCCGGATCGAGCGCGGCGAACTGCAGGACGACCATCCGCTGAGCTATGCGATCATGAAGCAGATCGCCTCGCGCCGGGTGCTCTATGTCGCGGCGCTGCTTCACGACATCGCCAAGGGGCGCGGCGGCGACCATTCGGTGCTCGGTGCCGAAGTCGCGCAAAAGCTGTGCCCGCGCTTCGGCATGACCCCCGCCGAGACCGAGACCGTCGCCTGGCTGGTCCGCTATCACCTGCTGATGTCGGCGACCGCGTTCAAGCGCGACTTGTCGGATTTCAAGACGATCCTCGATTTCTGCGAAGCGGTGCAGAGCCCCGAGCGGCTGCGCCTGTTGCTGACGCTGACGGTGATCGACATCCGCGCGGTCGGGCCCGGCGTGTGGAACGGGTGGAAGCGGCAATTGCTCACCGACCTGTACGAAGCCGCCGAGGAAGTGCTGCGGCTCGGCCACAAGCAAAAGGGTCGCGGCGAGCGCGTCGCCGCCAAGCAGGAAGCGGTCGCCGCCGCGCTCGGTTGGGACGACAAGACCTTCGCCACCATCGTCAAGCGCCTGCCCGAATCCTATTGGGTGGCCGAGCCCGAGCACGCGCTGGTGGCCAATCTGAAGCTGATGGCCGCGGCAGAAGACGAGCCGCTGTCGATCGCCAGCGAGGTCGATACCGATCGCGGCGCCACCCTGGTCACGATCTACGCCGCCGACCATCCCGGCCTGTTCTACCGTATCGCCGGCGCGATCAGCGTCGCCGGCGGCAATATCATCGACGCGCGCATCCACACCACGCGCGACGGCATGGCGATCGACAATTTCCTGGTCCAGGACCCGCTCGGCCGCCCGTTCGACGATCCCGGCCAACTCGAGCGGCTGCGGCGCGCGATCGAGGATGCGCTGGCCAATCGCAACAAGCTGACCGACCGGCTCAAGGCCAAGCCGCTGCCGCGCCCGCGCGCCGAAGCGTTCGACATCAACCCGGCGGCGTTCGTCGACAATCACGCCTCGAACCGCTTCACCGTGGTCGAGGTCAATGCGCGCGACCGCCCGGCGTTGCTGCACCAGCTCGCCCAGGCCCTGTTCCAGTCAAAAGTGACGATCCACTCGGCGCATGTCGCGACCTATGGCGAGCGAGCGGTCGACACCTTCTACGTAACCGACCTGACCGGCGACAAGATCGAGGCACCGGCCCGGGTCAAGGCGCTCGAGCGGAGGATGGTCGACGCCGCCGCGGGCGAAACGGTCGCGCAGGCGGCCTGACAGGAGGAGAGAGCGATGCCGGTACTCGGAATTGGCGGAATCTTCTTTCGCGCGAAGGATCCCGACGCGCTCAATGCCTGGTATCGCGACAATCTCGGCGTCGGCGCGGGCTGCGCGGCCGAGGACACCGGCTTGCCCGACCAATGGACCTGGAAGGTGCAAGGCGGGCCCGTGGTGTTCGCGCCGTTCAAGGCGGGAACCGATTATTGGTCGGAAGACAAGCAGTACATGCTCAACCTGCGCGTCAGCGACCTCGACAGTCTGCTCGAACAATTGAACGCCAAGGGCATCGAGGTGATCGTCAAGCCCGAATGGAACGACCCGTCGACCGGGAGTTTCGCCCGCGTCCACGACCCCGAGGGCAACGCGATCGAATTGTGGGAGCCGCCGGCTTGAGCCGATCCGATCCCCTGCCCCCCGGCGCCGCGTTCCAGGCGAAGCTCCACGGCGATCTCGATGCGCTGACCGCGAGGCACCGGCGGCGCGCGCTGGCGGCGCGGGCGGGGCACGATTTCGCCTCGAACGATTATCTCGGCCTTGCCGGATCGCCCGAGATGCGGGCCATCGTCGCCGATGCGTTGGCGCGCGGCGTGCCGATCGGCGCAGGCGGATCGCGGCTGTTGCGCGGAAATCACGAAGAGCATGAAGCGCTCGAGGCGGAAGCTGCGACCTGGGCCGGCAGCGAGGCCGCCCTCTATTTCAGCACCGGTTTCGCCGCCAATGGCGGGATATTCGCGGCGCTGCCCGGCACCGAGGACCTGGTCGTCTATGACGAGTTGATCCACGCCAGCGCGCATGACGGTATGCGGCTGGGCCGCGCGACGCGGGTGGCGGCGGCGCACAACCAGGTCGAGGCCTTTGCCGATGCGATCGCCGGGTGGCGGTGCGAGGGCGGCAAGGGCCGGCCGTGGATCGCGGTCGAGAGCCTCTATTCGATGGACGGCGACACTGCGCCGATCGCCGAGCTGATCGCGGTCGCCGATCGCGAGGACGCCGTGCTCATCGTCGACGAAGCGCATGCGACCGGGGTGTTCGGGCCGGGCGGGCGCGGCCTCGCGGCGGCCTGGGAAGGGCGCGACAACCTCATCACCTTGCGGACGTGCGGCAAGGCATTGGGAGCGGAAGGCGCCCTGGTCTGCGCGTCACGCGCGGTGTGCGACGTCCTGATCAACCGCGCGCGCGGCTTCATCTTCTCGACCGCGCCCTCCCCGCTGATGGCGGCGGCGGTGCGCGGCGCTCTCGACCTGCTCGACCGCGAGCCGGAGCGGATCGCCAGGCTCGATGCGCTGGTGCGGCACGCCCATGACCGGCTCGTCCCGCTCGGCGCGCTGGCCACGGGCACGCCGATCATGCCGGTGATCGTCGGCGACGACGCCCGCACGATGGCAATCGCCGCGCGCCTCCAGGCGCAAGGGTTCGACGTCCGTGGCATTCGCCCGCCGACCGTTCCCGTCGGGACCGCGCGGTTGCGGCTGTCGATCACGCTCAACGTCGATGAAACGGTGATCGACGCGCTCGCTGCGGCGCTGAAAGAGGCGCTGTGACCGCGATCGTCATCACTGCCACCGGCACCGATATCGGCAAGACGGTGTTCGCCGCCGCACTGACCGCCGCGCTCGACGGCTGCTACTGGAAACCGGTCCAGGCGGGGCTCGACGACGGCAGCGATCTCGAGCGCGTCGGCCGCTTGTCCGGCCTGCCCGCCGATCGCCTGCTGCCCGAGGCCTATCGCCTGACCACGCCGTGCTCGCCGCACCGCGCCGCCGAGATCGACGGCGTGACGATCGATACCGACGCTCTCGATCCGCCGCCCTGTGACCGGGCACTGGTGATCGAAGGCGCGGGCGGCGTTCTGGTGCCCTTCACGCGCCAGGTGACCTTCGCCGACATCATGGCACGCTGGCAGCTGCCGGTGGTGCTCGTTGCGGCGACCTCGCTCGGCACGATCAGCCACAGCCTCGCCGCGATCGAGGCGTTGTGCGCGCGCGATGTCGATATCCGCGGCGTCGTCTTCGTGGGCGATGCGGTCGAGGATAGCGAGGCCACCATCGCGGCGATAGGGAACGTCAAGCGACTGGGCCGCCTGCCGATCGTCTCGCCGCTCGACCCCGCGACGCTCGCCGCCGCCTTCGCCGGCAATTTCGACCTGGCGGATTTCCGATGAGCGGCTCGCCCGTCTGGCACCCCTTCACCCAGCACGGCCTGGGCGAGCCGATCCCATTGGTGACGCGCGCCAGCGGCGCCGCGCTCCACACCGCCGACGGCCGCCGCGTGATCGATGCGATCTCGTCTTGGTGGGTGACGACGCACGGCCATTGCCATCCGCGCATCATGGCGGCGATCGCCGCGCAGACCGAGAAGCTCGACCAGATCATCTATGCCGGCTGGACGCACGAGCCCGCCGAGACGCTGGCGCGCGGGCTGGTCGCCATCATGCCGCCCGCCCTCACCCACGTCTTCTATTCGGACAGCGGTTCGACCAGCGTCGAGGTAGCGCTCAAGATGGCGCTCGGCTTCTGGACCAATCGCGGCGAGGCCCGCCATCGCATCCTGGTGATGGAGCACAGCTATCACGGCGACACGATCGGCGCGATGTCGGTCGGCGCGCGCGGCGTGTTCAACCAGGCCTATGCGCCATTGCTGTTCGATGTCGGCACGATTCCCTTTCCCGCGGAAGGAGCCGAGCAGGCGACACTGGACGCGCTGGAGGCCGCGTGCCGCGAACAACCGGCGGCGTTCATCGTCGAGCCGTTGGTCCTGGGGGCCGGCGGCATGCTGATGTACCCGCCGCGCGTACTGGCCGAGATGCGCGCGATCTGCGCGCGGCACCACGTGCTGTTCATCGCCGACGAGGTGATGACCGGCTGGGGCCGCACCGGCACGCTATTGGCGTGCGAGCAGGCCGATGTGGTGCCCGACATCCTGTGCCTGTCGAAGGGCCTGACCGGCGGGGCGGTGCCGCTGGCGGTGACGATGGCGACGCGACCGATTTTC
>NZ_JBQCCN010000323.1:0-17404 GCF_051962185.1 Sphingomonas sp. | reverse complement strand
AATAAATCCCCCCCGGACGGGGGTGGGGGCCAACGCCGCCCTGGGGCTGGGGGTTGGGGCCCCACGACCAACTCACCACCAGTAATGAGGCAAGTGATCGCGGGCCCCCTCCACCACTCGGCTACGCCGAGCGGTCCCCCTCCCCGTTCCGGGGAGGATTTATTGCCTTACCCCAAACACGCCCCGTTGGTCGCGATCACCTCGCTGTACAGTTTTGCCGAATCCTTCGGCGTGCGTTCCAGCGTCTCGAAATTGACGTGGACGATGCCGAACCGTTTCGAATAGCCCAGCGACCATTCGAGATTGTCGAGCAGCGACCACAGCATATAGCCCTTGACCCGCACCCCGCGCTCGATCGCCTTGCCGACCGCGGCGATATGCTCGCGCAGATAGGCGACGCGCAGCGGATCCTCGACGCGGCCCTGCGACGCGGTCGGCGGGTCGTAGAAAGCGGCGCCGTTCTCGGTGATGTAGATCGCCGGGTCGCCGTAAGTGTCCTTCACCCACAACAGTACATCAGTCAGCCCCTGGCCGAACACTTCCCAGTCGGTGGTGGTGTAGGTCGCCTGCGGCTGGACGACCATGCCGGCGCGGACCGGGAAGCTGTCGTCGGCCCTGGTGACGTTGCGGGTGTAGTAATTGACCCCGACGAAATCGATCGGCTGCCTGGCCAGCGCCAAGTCCTCGGCCGACCAGTCGACCCAGGCTTCGCCGAACACGTCGGCGAGTTCGGCCGGATTGCTGCCATGGATCGCGGGGTCGAGATATTGGCGGTTCATGTACGCGGTCGCACGCGCCGTCGCTGCCAGGTCCTCGGGCGAGTCCGACGCCGGATATTTGGGCTCCAGATTGACCACCAGGCCGATCTCGTGACGGCCGACCTCGCGATACGCCTTCACCGCGGCGCCATGCGCGCGCATCAGATTGCGGCTGGCGATCGGGGCCTCGAACACGTTCCGGTGGCCCGGCGCCAGTGCGCCGTGCAGATAGCCGCCGTCGGTCACCACCCAGGGCTCGTTGAGCGTCACCCATTTCTTCACGCGCCCGTCGAGCCGCTCGAACAGGACGCGGCCGTAATCGGCGAACCATTCGGCGCTATCGCGGTTGAGCCAGCCGCCGCGGTCGTCGAGCGCGACGGGCAGGTCCCAATGATAGAGCGTGCAGAGCGGCTCGATATCGTTCGCGAGCAGGGTGTCGACCAGCCGTTCGTAGAAACCGAGGCCGGCGTCGTTCACCCGGCCGGTCCCTTCGGGCAACACCCGGCCCCAGGCGACCGAGAAGCGATAGGCCTTGAGCCCCAGCCGCTTCATCAGCGCGACGTCGTCGGCCATGCGGTTGTAGTGCTCGCAGGCGACGTCGCCGGTCGCGCCCTTCGCCGCCATCAGCCGCGGATCGTGGCTGAACCTTTGCCAGATCGACGCGCCGGCGCCGTCGGCGAGCGGCGAGCCCTCGATCTGGTACGCGGCGGTGGCGCATCCCCACAGGAAATCGTCGGGGAAGGGATTGGTCATTTCTTGTCGGCCTTCTTCTTGCTGTTCTTGTCGGTATCGCCCGGCGCGGGAACGCTGCGGCGCTGCTCGAGCAGCCAGCGCCACATCGCCGGGTCGTCATAGGCGGGTTCCCACGATCCGTGGGTCATTTGCGGATAGATCGTCATCCGCGGCCGGACGCTGCCCTTGCAGGCATCGACCGCCTTGACGATCGCGAAGCCCTGCAGCGGATCGACGACATCGTCCTGGTCGCCATGGAACGCCCAGATCGGCATGTCCTTGAGCACGCAGAGGTCGGCGGCCTTGTTCTCGCTATTGGCGGCGACGGGCACGATCGCGGCGAACAAATCGGGCCGCTTCAATGCCCAATCCCAGGTTGCATAGCCGCCCAGACTCAGCCCGGTCAGGTAGATCCGGCTGGGATCGATGCGGTAATGCCGGCGCAGATCGACCAGCAGAGCATCGAGCTTCGCGCTATCCCAGCGGCTGCCGTCGGGACCGGCTTCGAGCTGCGGCGAGACCAGGATGAAGGGCGACCCGGCATGCTGCGCGATGATCTTGGGTGGGCCGTTCTTCTTGACCACGTCGATATCGGTGCCGCGTTCGCCCGAGCCATGGAGGAAAATGACCAGCGGCCATTTCTGCGTCGCGTCGGCCGAATAGCCCTTGGGCATGAAGATCAGATACGGATAGCCGCCGGCGGGGGCAGGCTGTGCGGTCTGGACGCCTTCGGGCGGGGCCGGCGCCGCGGGCGGCGTCTTGGTCGCGGCGAGGCTCGCCGCTGCTGCCAGAACCATGAGCAATCTCATCCCTTCACGCTCCCCGCCATCAGGCCGGTGATGTAATAACGCTGCAGCAGCAGGAAGAGCGCGAGCACCGGCAACAGGGTCACCACGCTTCCTGCCATCATCAGCTCGACGTCCTGGACGTGCTCGCGGCTGAGATTGGCCAGCGCGACCGGCAGGGTCTGCTTCTGACTGTCGTTGAGGATGATCAGCGGCCACAGGAAATCGGACCAGGAGCCGAGAAAGCTGAACGTCGCCAGCGTCGCCAGGATCGGCTTCAGCGTCGGCAATACGATCGAGCGGAAGATGCGGGCTTCGCTGGCGCCGTCGATCCGCGCCGCCTCGAGCATCTCGTCGGGGATCGACAGCGCATATTGGCGGACCAGGAAGATGCCGAACACGGTGGCGATCGATGGTACCAGCACGCCCGCGAAACTGTTCACGATGCCGAGCGACTTGCAGATCAGGAACAAGGGAATCATCGCCACCTGCGCCGGGATGACCAACGCTGTCAGCAGGAAGCGGAACAGCCGGTCGCGTCCGCGGAAGCGGAGCTTGGCGAAGGCGTAGCCGGCCATGACGTTGAAGGTCAGCGACAGGAGCGTCGCCAAGGAGGCGAGGGCCAGGCTGTTGGCAAGGTAGCGCGCCATGTCGGTGCTGGCGAACAAGGTGACGAAATTGGCGGTGGTGGGGTGCGCGGGGAACAGCGGCGGCGGGAAGGACGATGCCTCGCCGGGGGTCATGAAGCTGACCGAGACCATCCAAAAGAGCGGCGCCAGCGCGAACAAGGCGACCAGCCATAGCGCGAGGTTGAGAAGGAAGCCGCCGCGCTTCATTGCGTCCACCGCTCGCTGACCCGGAGCTGGACCAGGGTCAGCGCGAACATGATGACGAACAATACGAACGCGATGGCGCTGGCGAAGCCGAGATTCCACCAGCGGAAGCCCTGTTCGTACATGAAATAGAGGATCGAGACGGTGCTCTCGACCGGCCCGCCCTGGGTCATGACATAGGGCTCGGCGAACAATTGGAAATAGCCGGCCATGGTCAGGATCGAGACGACCAGCAGCACCGGCGCGAGCCCCGGCAGGGTGACGTGGCGGAGGCGCTGGAACGCGCTCGCGCCGTCGATCCGCGCGGCCTCGTGCAGCTCCTCGGGAATGGTCTGCAGCCCGGCGAGGATGATGATCATGTTGTAGCCGAAATTCTTCCACACCGCGAACAGCACGATCGCCGGCATCGACCAATGCGGATTGCCCAGCCAGTCGATCGGCCCGATGCCGATCCCGCCCAGCGCCCAATTGACCAGGCCGTATTTGGTATGGAGCAGATAGCGCCAGATCACCGCCACCGCGACCAGCGTGGTCACCACCGGCGCGAAATAGACGGTGCGGAAGAAGCCCTTGAATCGCGCGAGCCTGCTGTCGAGCAGCAGAGCCGCGGCGAGCGACATCATGATCGACAGCGGCACGCCGAGCACGACGAACCAGGCGGTGTTGCCGAGCGCTTTCCAGAACAACGGCGTCTCGAGCAGGTGGATGTAATTGTCGAGCCCGACGAAGCGCAGATTGCCGAGATCGGCCACCGCATAGATGTCGAAATCGGTGAAGCTCAGGATCAGTGCCGCAGCGACGGGCAGGAAAAAGAAGAATCCGAGCGCTAGCAACGCGGGCGCGACGAATCCCCAGGCGGCGCGCTCCTGGTTCACGACCGCGCCTCCTTTCGCCGTGCCAGGATCCACCGCCTTTTGGCCAGCGTCTCATCAGTGCGCTTGTCGAGCTCGGCGACGGTCTGGTCGACGGTCAGTTGGCCATGCGCGGCCTTTTCCGCCACCAGCTTGAGGTCGGTCGCGATCCGCTCCCATTCGGGTACCTTGGGCGTGGCGCGCAGCCGCGTCATCTGCTCGCCGAACGCCTTGGCATAAGGGTCGTTGGCCAGCGCGGGAGTCTTGCACACGCTGATCCGCGGCGGCAGGTCGCCGGTCAGCGCGTGGAAGCGTTCCTGAATGTCGGGACGCGACAGGAACTGGACCAGCTTCCACGCCGCGTCCTTGTGCGGCGAGGATTTGAACAGCACCAGGCTCGACCCCCCGGCGTTCGACACGCCGGGACCGTCGGGACCGGGCATCGGCGCGGTCATCCATTCGCCTTGGTGTTCGGGCGGCAGGCGGCGTTTGAATTCGCCGATCTGCCACGGACCGGTGATGTAGAAGCTGAACCAGCCGCGATCGAACTCGTCCCAGACATTGGCGACTTCGGTGCTCGCGGTGACCGGGGCGAGCCCGTCGCGCATCGTGCCGAGATAGAAAGCGAGGGATTTCCTGAACCCCGCGCTGCTGAAATTGCCGCGGGCGTCGTCGGTCACCATCGGCTCGGGTGCCTGCAGCCCGAGGATTTCGAGCGGCTCATATTCGTTGAGCGGGAAATAGGCGGCGTATTTGCCCGGCCCGACCAGTTTCTTGATCGCGACCATCTGTTGCCGCCACTCGGCCCAGGTGCGCGGCGGATGGTCGAACCCGGCGCGCTTGAGGATGTCGCGGCGATAGAAGAGCAACCGCGTATCGACATACCAAGGCACGCCGTAGAGCTTGCCGTCGACCAGGTTGGAGTCCCAGATGCCGGGATAATAATCCGCCTTGGGGAGCGCCGGTGTCGCCGCGACGCGGGCGTCGAGCGGCTCGATCGCGCCCAGCGCCGCGAATTCGGGCACCCAGCTATTCCCGAGCTGTGCCATGTCGGGCATCGCGTCGCCGACGAACGCCGTGAGCAGCTTTTCGTGCGCGGCGGTGAACGGCAATTGCTGGATGCGCACCTTGACGCCCGGATTCTCGCGTTCGAATTCGGGAACGAGGTCGCCGATCACCTCGCCCTCGCGGCCCATCGCCCAGACTTCGAGCACGGTCCCGGAAGAGGGCGGCGAACACGAGCCCAGCGCCATCGCGGCCAGAACGAGGATAAGGACGCGCTTCACCCGAGCCAGCCGCCGGTAAAGCCCGCGCGGGTCAGGCCGCGCCGGATCGCCGGATGCGACCGCATGGTTTCCCACACCAGCCCGCTGCGATGATTCTCGATCATCGCCACGATCGGGCCCTGGTCGATGCCGAGATAATCGCTGTCGACCCAGCCCGCGGTCGCGCTGATCGTGCCATGATCGTGCGGCTGGTCGGCGAAGGTGAAGCTCGGGTTGAAGGCGTCGAGAAAGCCGTACTGACCGTAGATCGCGCTGCCGTAGCGGGCATGGAGCGCCTGGGCCGCGGGCTCGACGATCTCGGGCGCGAAGGGCAGCGAGGCGATCGCCGCGGTCGGCGCGATCGTGCCGTCATCATATCCGTCGGGCAGATCGACCGGCCCGCGCGCCGAATAGCCGTTGAACTGGCGCTCGGTGCCGTTGACGATCCCCTGGCCGCCGCCGGGCCCGTCGCACGCGGTCAGCCCCCAGATGTCCTGCGCATAGCCGACCCATTTGCCCGGATTCCGCGTCGCATAGTCGCGCTGCCAATAGGTCGCGCGGCGGCTGTTCTCGAAATAATCGAACCCGGCATCGCGCATCGTCGCGTCACGGATGCCGCGCATGTCTAGCCAGCATTGCGTCCATTGGTGCCCGAAATGCGGCCCGAAGCCGAGGTGACGCGTCGCCCCGCTGCCGCGCCAGCTGTCGGGATAGGTCGAGCACCACCCGTCATAGGCGTCCTTGTCGAGATGGAGATCGGGCGCCCCGAGCGCGAGGATGTAGACGATCTGCCCCTCGGTATAGCCGAACCACGGCCGCGCGATGAACCCGCTCTCGGGATGCCAGCCCATCGACACGCGCTTCTGCGCATCCTGCTGCTGGAACCAGCGCCAGTCGCAGCGTGCGTAGATCTTGGCCGAGAGGTCGCGGATCTCGGCCTCTTCGGGCCGGTCATAGAATTGACCCGCGAATAGCATGCCGGCGAGCAGCCAGCTGGTGTCGACCGAGGAAAGTTCGTTCTGCCGGTACCGGAGGCCGCTGTCCTTATCGAGGAAGTGATAGAAGAAGCCCTTGTAGCCCGCCGTGCCGGTCGGGGCGTCGCCCTGCGGCGCGGTCCAGAAGAAGCGCAATGCCGCCAATGTGCGGTCGCGCGCCTGGTCGCGGGTGATCCAGCCATTCTTCACGCCGATCGGGTACACGGTGAGCGCGAAACCGGTCGCGGCGATGCTCGCGAAGCTCGGCGTCGGCCAGCGGTCGGGCATCAAGCCGTTGGCCGGATTCGACCGTTCCCAGAAGAAGCGGAAGGTCCGCTGCTGGATGTCGGTGAAGAGGTCGGCGGTGGCGATCGGGCCAGGCGTCGGGCTGGGCGAAGGGGGCGGCGCCGCGTTCGACGGCGCGCCGCTCATGCCGCCGGCGGAACAGCCACCTAGCAAGGCGGCAGTCCCGGCGAACAGCAACTGACGCCGGTCAAGCATCCCGGCGACGGCGGCTCGACGCGCGGACGACGAGCTCCGGCTTGAGCATCTCGGTGGTCGCCTCGATCGCGTCCGCCTCACTGATCGCGACCAGCTTGTCGAGCGCACGCTCGCCCAACTCGGCAAGATTGAGCGTCATGGTCGACAGCGCCGGGGTGACATATTGCGCGATCGGCACACCGTCGAAGCCGATGATCGCGACATCGTCAGGTGCACGCACCCCATTTTCCGCCAGCGTCGCCATGCACGCGACCGCCATCATGTCGTTGGCCGCGAACACGCCGTCGATGCGCGGCCGTTCACCGAGGATGCGCCGTGCCGCGTCGATTCCCGAGGCTTCGCTGAAATCGCCCTCGATCTCGACCCCGGCATCCGGCCCGAGCAGGTCGAGCACCGCCGCGCGGAACCCGGCGCGGCGCGCGTCGGCGTCGGCATTGCCCCGGGGGCCGGTCAGATGCGCGATCCGCGTGCAACCCTGGGCGACGAGATGCGCGACGGCTTCGCGCGCGCCGGCGAGATTGTCGATCGCGATGGTCGGGTGCGTACCGTCGCTCGCCGCGGCGTTCATGACGATCGCCGGCAACCCCTTGGGCAGATTGCGCCCCAGGAATTCCGCGTCGACCTGCGGCGACATAACCAGCAGGCCGTCGACCCGGCCGCGCATCGCACGGATCGCCAGCTCGGTCTCCTCGGCGCTGCCATGCATGTTCGACAGCAGCAATTGCAGCCCGCGGCGATGCGCGGCGCGGTCGATGCCGCGAATGATCTCGGAGAAGAACTCGCCGAACAGGTCGGGCAACACCACGCCGATGGTGTTCGATCGCCCGCGTGACAGGCTGCGCGCGCCGAGGTGGGGGACGTAATCGAGCTCGCGCGCGGCTTCCAGCACGCGCTGACGCGTCGCCGGCGTGACGCTGGCGTGGTTGTTGAGCGCGCGGCTGGCAGAGGCGACCGAGACGGCGGCGTGGCGGGCGACATCGCGAATGGTGACGGTCGACATGATTTCCTCCCCCATCCGCCCGCTCGCGGAGTGTGTAACCGTTTCCATGCGCCTTTCTAAGCCGCTTAGGGTTGCTGCGCCAAGCGGCTTTTTAGGCCCGGATCGGGTCTAGGCGGCAACGCGCGGAAGCGGTGCGACGGGGCGCGGCAGCGCGCGGCCCTGGTCATCGAACAGATGGAGCGCCTCGGGCGGCAGCGCGACGGTCGGGGTTTCGGCGAGCGGCCGCGTCGGCATCGAGACGACCAAGGGTTCGCTCAGGCCATCGATCGCCAAGTGGACGTGATGCACCGCGCCGAGCGATTCGACCATGCGCACCATTCCCGTCAATCGGTTGGCGGCACCGTCGCTCGTCACTTGCTCGGGGCGTACTCCCAACGTGACCGGCGCGCCAGGCGACAGCGATTCCGCCGCAATCGTGGTTTCGATCTGCTGTCCGCCGCCGAGCCGGACGATCGCGCCCTTCTCCCCAGGACCGGCATAAGTCGCGGAAACCAGATTCATCGTCGGCGATCCGATGAACCCCGCGACGAAGATCGTATCGGGCGTCTCGTACAATTCGTCGGGTGTCCCGACCTGCTCGATCACCCCGCCGTTCAGGACGACGATGCGATCGGCCAGCGTCATCGCCTCGACCTGATCGTGCGTGACGTAGATCATCGTCGTGCCCAATGCCTGGTGCAGTCCGGCGAATTCGTAGCGCATCCGCACGCGCAGCGCGGCGTCGAGGTTGGACAGCGGCTCGTCGAACAGGAAGACCTTGGGCTGGCGGACGATCGCGCGACCGATCGCGACGCGCTGGCGCTGCCCGCCCGAAAGCTCCTTCGGGCGTCGGTCGAGCAAATGCGCGATGTCGAGAGTGGCCGCCGCGGAGTCGACCGCCGCGGCGATCTCCGCTCTCGGACGTCCTGCCAGCTTGAGCGCGAAGCCCATGTTCTCGCGCACGTTCATATGCGGGTAGAGGGCGTAGGATTGGAACACCATGGCGATGCCGCGGTCGGACGGCGGCACGTCGTTGACCCGGCGGCCGTCGATCTCGACGTCGCCCGAACTCAGCGTCTCGAGCCCGGCGATGGCGCGGAGCAAGGTCGACTTGCCGCAGCCCGACGGGCCGACGAACACGACGAATTCGCCGTCGGCGATCGCCAGGTCGATCCCCTTCAGGACCTCGACCGGCCCGAATGCCTTGGTCGCTCGTGTCAGGCGCACCGTCGCCATCGCCCACTCTCCTGCCCGCCAGTCACGCCGGCTTTGCCCAAGCCTAGGGCGCACGAACGGTGGCGGCAATGCCTCGCGGGCGAGCGCCGATCGGCGTGCCGGACGCGCGAAACGGGGAGGGCGCCGGTTGCTTTCGCGCGGTGATGCCGCCAAAACGGATCGATCAGCGCTCATCGCGGAGTTTCATCCTGGCCAGCCGCCCAGCGATTATCCCGGATATGCCGATCTTCGGGTCGGACGGCGGACTGGTTGGTACGGTCGAGCGCGTTTCGGGCGTGCGCATCGTCCTGAAGCGTACCGGTGTCTCCGACGCCGATCAGCATTTCATTCCGCTCGCCTGGGTGGCGAGCGTCAGCGATCGCGTGACGCTCGATTGCCCCGCCGCCGATGCGCGCCCGCCCAGCGCGACCACCAGCCAGTCCGCCCGGCAATCTCGCCGCTCGGTCGGGCCGCTGTTGTGGGGCGGCGTCGGGATCGCAGCGGTCGGATTGCTGTATGGAGGAGCGACGGTGTTCCTGCGCGGCAAACCGGCTGCGCCGCCGGCCGTGGCGCCCAGCACGGTCCTGTCGCCCAAGCCCGTCATGGTCGCGGCGCCCCCGACACCCTTGCCCATCGCGACGCCGGCTCCCGAGGTTCCGCTCGCCAAGGCCGCCACCGTGGCCGAGTTCCTCAATTCAGACGATCCCGTGCCGCAGCGCTTTTCGCTCGACACGGTCGATTTCGCCCCGGGCTCCGATTCGCTCGACGGCGCGGCGATCAAGGCGGTCGACGCGATTGCCGGCGTGATGACCACGCACCTCAACACCAAGATCAAGCTGGCCGCGGCGGCCGAGGGCGGTGCGCTCGCCCTGCGCCGGGCGATGGCGGTCCGCGCCGAGCTGATCGCGCGCGGCGTCGCGCCCTATCGCATCGCGGCCGGGCCGTCGCGCGAGCGGACCCATGCGATCCGGTCGGGGGTCGACATGGTCGTGCTCGCCAAATGACCGGACCGTCCGGCGATTGACTCCCCGTCCGGTTGCGGCACGCTGTGGTGAAACCGCGTGGCGGGAACGATCCGTTTGCCAACCGGTGATGAACGGCACCGACAGGCCGGGTTCATTGCCGATGTGAAATGATCGCGTCCGCGAACCACGAGATGGGGGCGGACGATGAAACGATGGAGATGGATGGGCTCGACGACCGGCGCGATCGTCGCATTGCTGGCCGGGATTGGGACGCCACCCGCCGCCGTAGCGCAAGAGGAGGCTGCACCCCTTGCCGCGCCGCAGGACCCGGCGCTCTATCGCTATCTCGACGATGCCGACGCGTTGCTCGATGCGATGGGGACATCTCCGCCCGATTACGGGTTTCGCTTCGAAGGCGTGGATTGCTGGGCGTGGTCGATGAGCGACGGGTATCTCGTACTGGCCGAACCGCTGGGTGACGATTATCGCTTCTACGTGTTCGGGCCGGGGGACGATCGTCCCTTCTTCGTCGGCGACGACTATTACGCTTACGGATTCGAAGGGCGGGGGCTGGCCGCGGTCTATGGCGCGGACGGCGCGCTTGTCGCGTGGCGCCCATCAGACGACATCGCGGCCGGGGCGAAGTGGCTGTCCGATCGTGGCGCGCGGATGAGATCGGCGCTGGCGAATCGCGAGCCGGTGATCGCGCCCGATTGGGCGGACGGAGTCGGATGGTTCGGCGGTCTCGTCATCAGGTTCGATACTTGGCGCCATCAGTCCGGCTGGATTCGCTATCGGCACCGGCCGCATGGCCAGCATCATCGCGACTGGCACAAGAAACTCGATGACGAGGGCGTCCGGCGCCACCGCCGCGCCGAGTGGTTCGACCGGTGGCGGCGCGACGGCTATCGCGGCAGCGCGCCGCGAAACGATGGCGGCTGGAAGACCAGGCCGGACGGACGCCCAGGCGATTCGCGGGACCGGGACGGAAAGCCGGGGGGGATCGTGCGACCTCGTCCGGTGGCGCCGCCGACGCCCGGCCTCATCCCGCCCGGGCTGCGGCCGGGCGATGCTCGGCCAGGACCTGGCCGCGGACCGCGTCCGCCGCTGACCGGCCAACCCGGACAGCCGATGCCGCGCGACACCCGACCGCCGCGCGTCACGCGGGAACCGGCGCCCCCGACGACGCCCGCTCCGGTTCCGGGGCCTGTTGCCCTGCCGCCCGCGCCGCCGCCGCTCGCGGTCGCTCCGCCGCCGGGGCGTGGGGACGGCCGACCCGATCGTCCCTTCCGCGTCAGACCGCGCGATCCCGCCGCCGGTACCCCGCCCGTCGTCAAGAACGATGTCGGCCGCGATACGCCACCGCTGGCTTCCGAAGCGCCGGCATCGTCGCCGCGAGCCCCGTCGGCGCCATTGCCACCGCCTGTCGTCGTGGCGCCCAGGCGCGAACCGGCGTTCATGCCGCCGCGCGTGCGGACGCCGGCGCCGCCGCCTCCGCCGGTTAGAATTTCACCGCCTCCGCCGCCGGCAATCCGCGCCGCCGTCCCGACGCCGGTATCCCGTCCCGCGCCTGCACCCGTCGCGCCGCGCGTGCCGTCGACGCCGCGGGTACGGTCCGACGCTCCGCCGAGACCGGTTGGGAAGGGCAAGGATCGCTGAGATGGCGGGGTTGGAGGGAGGATGCGCGTGCGGCGCGGTCCGCTATCGTCTCGCGAGCGCGCCGATGATCGTTCACTGCTGTCATTGCACGAATTGCCAGACCGAAACCGGCAGCGCGTTCGTGATCAACGCGGTGATCGAGGCGGAGCGGGTCGCGTTGTTGTCCGGCGCACCCGAGCCAGTGATGACGCCGTCCGAAAGCGGCAAGGGACAGGAGATCGTGCGCTGCCCGACTTGCCATGTTGCGCTCTGGAGTCACTATGCCGGATCGGGGCGCAAGTCGGCCTTCGTCCGCGTCGGCACGCTGGATGACCCTGCGCGGCTGCCGCCCGACGTACATATCTACACACGATCGAAATTGCCCTGGGTGACTCTTCCGCCGGGGGTCCGGAGCTACGAGGGATTCTATGCCCGTGCGGACGAGGTCTGGACGCCCGAAGCCCGATCGCGCTGGACGGCGATGCTCGCTGGCTGATTGCCGCCTTGCCGTGATATCGCGGGCGGACATCGATCGTCGAGGAAAGACAATGCTGCCGTTCCTGCCTTTGTTGTTGTTGGGCCAAGCCGCTACCGCGCAACCCGCTCCCTTGCCGCCGCGGCTCGGCCCGCCGCCCAAGGCGGCGCCGGTCTTCGGCCCGATCGAGCAGGTCATGCTCGGCCCCATTTTTCGCCAGCGCTTCATGTGCGCGCCGCATCCGATGGGCGAACTGAATTATGCCGGCGACGCGCTGGGTAGCGATTGCCTGGTCACCGGCGGTGTTGCCGGGGCGTCAGGCTACATGAAATTCTACCGCACGGACGGCAAGGCGAATGAGGATTGGTACGGCTGGCACGCCGAAGTGCTCGCGCCGGTCGCGGGAACGGTGCTCGGGCTGCTCGCCAAGCCCGAAAGCAACGTGCCCGGCACGATGGGCCCGCCGCCCGCCGGGCAGATCCGCATCTTGACCGACAACGGAATCGTCGTCGTGCTCGCGCATCTGACCGACTTTCGGGTAAAGGCGGGCGACCGCGTGGCGGCGGGCCAGGTGATCGCGGTCGATGGCAATAACGGCATGGCGCGCAACCCGCACGTTCATGTCGGCGCATGGCGACAAAAGGATCTCGTGCCGCTTCAAATCCGCTGGGATCTGCGCGCGCTCGCCGCAACCGACGCCAAATAAGATCGTTTCACTTGCCGCGTGATCGGAGGGAAATCCGATTTCGCGCGTTAATGGCATGTCCGGCGGCGTTCATCGCGCGACCGGTCGTGTAACAAGAAGTGAGAGGTCACCATGCGTAAGATGATTTTGGCTTTGGCCGCCGCCGGCACGATGCTCGCGGTTGCTACCCCCGCCATGGCGCGCGAAGGATGCGGCCGCGGCTGGCATCGCGGCTGGCACGATCGCTGCGTGCCCAATCGCGGGCCCAATTGGGATCGGCGCGGGCCGGAAGTCCGCCTCGTCATCGGCAATTACTATCATGGCCGCGGCTATTGGGACGGCCGC
This sequence comes from Sphingomonas sp., assembly GCF_051962185.1. GTDB lineage: Bacteria > Pseudomonadota > Alphaproteobacteria > Sphingomonadales > Sphingomonadaceae > Sphingomonas. Next base: position 4,403 of record NZ_JBQCCN010000323.1, on the reverse strand, counting down.
CGCTACTGGCAGCACCGTTATCGGTACAATAACGGCTGGCGCTATCGGTAATCGATGATCTCGGCCGACGACGCGGCAAAGCCGCGCCGTCGGTCGGCGCTCGGGCGCCGCCGTCCGATCTGAGCCGTAGTTCGCGCGGATTTAGCTGGCGCTAAATCCTGGCCGGCTCAGATGTGGATGGGTTTGCCCGTCACCGCCATCGCCGCTTCCTTGATCGCTTCGCTGTGCGTCGGGTGCGCGTGGCAGGTATAGGCGATGTCCTCCGACGTCGCGCCGAACTCCATCGCCTGCGCGGCCTGGGCGATCATCGTGCCCGCGACGCTGGCGATGCACCATATGCCCAGCACGCGGTCGGTCTTGGCGTCCGCGATCACCTTCACGAAGCCGTCGGGTTCGTGATTGGTCTTGGCGCGCGAATTGGCGAGCATCGGGAACTTGCCGACCCTCACCTCGCCGCGCTCCTTGGCGGCTTCCTCGGTCAGCCCGACGCCGGCGATTTCGGGCCAGGTGTAGACCACCGACGGGATCACGTCGTGGTTCACGATGCCGTGCTGGCCGGCAATGTTCTCCGCCACCGCGATGCCTTCATCCTCGGCCTTGTGCGCGAGCATCGGGCCGGGAACCACGTCACCGATCGCCCAGATGCCGGGGACCGAGGTGCGGAAATCGTGGTCGATCTCGATCTGGCCGCGCTGGTTGGTCGCGAGACCCGCCTTGTCGAGCGCGAGGCCGTCGGTGTTGGGCTTGCGGCCGATCGACACGAGCACGGCATCGGCCTCGATCGTCTCGGCATCGCCGCCCTTGGCCGGTTCGACCGTGATCGTCGCCTTGCCGCCCTTGACCCTCACGCCGGTGACCTTGGTCGACAGCTTGAACTCGAGACCCTGCTTCTTGAGGATCTTGTTCGATTCCTTGCGGACCTCGCCGTCGAAGCCGGGCAGGATCTGGTCGAGGAACTCCACGACTGTGACCTTGGCGCCGAGCCGCCGCCACACGCTGCCGAGCTCGAGCCCGATGACGCCGCCGCCGATCACGACCAGATGGTCGGGGACCTTGGGCAGTTCGAGCGCGCCGGTCGACGACACGACCATCTTTTCGTCGATCTCGACACCCGGCAGCGGGGTGACCGACGATCCGGTCGCGATGACGATGTTCTTCGCGCGCACGCTGCGGTCGCCGACCTGGACGGTGTCAGTACCGGTGAAGGCGGCATGGCCTTTGAGCCACTCGACCTTGTTCTTCTTGAACAGGAATTCGATGCCGCCGGTCAGCTGCTTGACCGCGTCCTTGCGCTGGCCGTGCATCGTGTCGAGGTCGAGTTCGGGCGTGACCTTGATGCCCATCTTGGCCATCATGCCGTTGGCGGCGTGGTCGTAGAACTCGCTCGCGTGCAGCATCGCCTTGGACGGGATGCAGCCGACGTTGAGGCAGGTGCCGCCCAGCGTTTCGCGGCTTTCCACGCAACCGGTCTTGAGCCCGAGCTGCGCCGCGCGGATCGCCGCGACATAACCGCCGGGGCCGGCACCGATCACCAGGACGTCGAAATCATAGTCAGCCATTCAAGCCTCCAATCGTCATGCCAGCGAAAGCTGGCATCTCATGCGGCTGGCGACAGGCGCTGGCGGCACGAGACCCCAGCGTTCGCTGGGGTGACGGATATATAGTTACAGGTCGATCAGAATGCGCGTCGGGTCCTCGATCGCGTTCTTGAGCGCGACCAGGAAGGTCACCGCCTCGCGGCCGTCGATCAGGCGGTGATCGTAGCTGAGCGCGAGGTACATCATCGGGCGCACCACGACCTGGCCGTCGCGGACCACCGGGCGGTCCTCGATGCGGTGGAGGCCGAGCACCGCCGACTGCGGCGGGTTGATGATCGGGGTCGACATCAGCGAGCCGAACACGCCGCCATTGGAGATGGTGAAGGTACCGCCCTTCATCTCCTCCATCTTGAGCGTGCCGTCCTTGGCGCGCTTGCCGAAATCGCCGATCGTCTTCTCGATGCCGGCGACCGACAATTGGTCGGCGTCGCGGATCACCGGGACGACCAGGCCTTGCGGCGCCGAGACGGCGACCGAGATGTCGGCATAATCGTGATAGACGATCTCCTCACCGTCGATCTGCGCGTTGACCGCGGGTACGTCCTTCAGCGCCATGCACGCGGCCTTCACGAAGAAGCCCATGAAGCCTAGCCGGACGCCGTGCTTCTTCTCGAACAGGTCCTTGTACTTGGTCCGCGCCTCGATCACCGCCGACATGTCGACGTCGTTGAACGTCGTCAGCATCGCCGCGGTGTTCTGCGCGTCCTTGAGGCGCTTGGCGACGGTCTGGCGCAGGCGTGTCATCCGCACGCGCTCTTCCTTGCGGCCGGTCGAGGCGGCGACCGACGGGGTCTGGACCGGCGCGGCGGCCGGGGCCGGCGCGGGAGCGACCGGAGTCGCGGCGGCGGCGAGGACATCGTCCTTGGTCAGGCGGCCGTCCTTGCCGGTGCCACGGACCGTGGCCGGGTCGACGCCGGTTTCGAGCACCGCGCGGCGCACCGAGGGGCTGAGCGCGGCGGGGGCGTCACCCGAGGCGGGGGCCTGCTGGCCGGCGGCTGCGGCTGGCGAGGGCGCCGGAGCGGGAGCCGCGGCGGCCGGAGCCGGTGCGGGAGCAGGGGCAGCCGCGTCGGCACCGCCTTCCTCGATCGTCGCCAGCAGCGCGCCGACCGCGACATTGTCGCCGACCGCGACCGCATGCTGGCCCATCACGCCGGCGACCGGCGACGGTACTTCGACCGCGACCTTGTCGGTCTCCAGGCTGACGATCGGCTCGTCCTGCTTCACCGGATCGCCCGGCTGTTTCAGCCATTCGCCGACGGTCGCCTCGACGATCGATTCCCCCAGCACGGGCACGTTGACTTCGGTTGCCATCTTCACCTCGTCATCCCGGCGAAATGCGGGATCTCATGATTTGATACCTGCCGCTCGGAACCCTGGCCTTGGCCGGGGCGACGGGCGAATTAGCTCTTCCGCGTACGGCGGATTTCTTCGCGGACATTGTGGCCGAGCGCGTCGGCGACGAGCGCGGCCTGTTCCATCTGGTGACGCTTGGCGAGCCCGGTGGCCGGCGACGCCGCGGCGGCGCGGCCGGCATAGCGCGCACGCTTGACCTTGCATTTGGCGGCGGCCAGCGCTTCCTCGATCAGCGGCTCGACGAAGAACCAGTAACCGTTGTTGCGCGGTTCCTCCTGCGCCCAGACCACCTCTTCGAGATTGGGCATCTTGCGGACGCGCTCGGCCAGCGGATCGCCCGGGAAGGGATAGAGCTGCTCGACGCGTACGATCTGGGTGTCGCTGTCGCCCGCCGCGTCGCGCGCCTCGAACAGGTCATAGGCGACCTTGCCCGAGCACAAGACCAGCCGCTTGGTCGCCGCGTCCGCCGCTCCGTCGGGATCTGACAGCAGTCGCCGGAAATGGCTATCGCCCAAGAAGTCGTCGGCCTTCGACACCGCGCGCTTGTGGCGCAGCAGCGACTTTGGGGTGAAGATCACCAGCGGCTTGCGGAACGATCGGTGCATCTGGCGGCGCAGCAGGTGGAACAGGTTGGCCGGCGTGGTGCAATTGGCGACCTGCATGTTATCGCCGGCACAGAGCTGGAGGAAGCGCTCGGGGCGCGCCGAGCTGTGCTCGGGCCCCTGGCCTTCGTAGCCGTGCGGCAGCATCATCACCAGGCCGTTGGCACGCAGCCATTTGGCTTCGCCCGCGGCGATGAACTGGTCGATCATGATCTGCGCGCCATTGGCGAAGTCGCCGAACTGCGCTTCCCAGATCACCAAAGTCTTGGGGTCGGCCAGCGCATAGCCGTATTCGAAACCGAGCACGCCATATTCGCTGAGCGGCGAGTCGAGCACTTCGAAATCGCCATGCTCGACATTCCACAGCGGCACATATTTGTGCTCGTCATTCTGGTCGACCCAGACAGCGTGACGCTGCGAGAAGGTGCCGCGGCCCGAATCCTGGCCCGACAGGCGGACGCCATAGCCTTCCGACAGCAGCGAACCGAAGGCGAGCGCTTCGCCGGTCGCCCAGTCGAAATTCTCGCCCGATTTGAACATCTCGCGCTTGGCGTCGATCACGCGATTGAGCGCCTTGTGGACGGTCAGATCGTCGGGGACATTGGTCAGCGTGCGGCCCAGGCTGTCGAACAACTTGCGCTCGATCCCGGTCTCGACGTTGCGGCGTGCGGTCTCGGCATCGGCCGGCGCGTGCAGCCCCGACCAGCGGCCAGCGAACCAATCGGCCTTGTTCGCCTTGTACGACGCGCCCGCCTCGAACTCGCCTTCGAGCAACGTGTCGAACTGATGGGTGATGGTGTCGATCCACGCCTGGTCGACCACGCCTTCGGCGATCAGGCGCTTGCCATAG
>NZ_JBQCCN010000322.1:0-6465 GCF_051962185.1 Sphingomonas sp. | reverse complement strand
GACGACCTGGTCGAGATCGGCGTCGGGCATGACGATGCCGTGGTTCTTGGCCCCGCCCATCGCCTGGACGCGCTTGCCCGCCGCGACGCCGCGCGAATAGACGTACTGGGCGATGTCGGACGAGCCGACGAAGCTGACCGCACCGATCGCCGGGTGATCGAGGATCGCGTCGACCATTTCCTTGTCGCCATGGACGACCTGGAAAATGCCCTCTGGCAGACCGGCCTCGACCATCAACTCAGCGAGGCGCACCGGCACCGAGGGATCGCGCTCGGATGGCTTGAGAATGAAGGCATTGCCGCAAGCGACGGCGACCGCGCCCATCCACAGGGGGATCATCGCCGGGAAGTTGAAGGGGGTGATGCCCGCGCCGATGCCGATCGGCTGACGCATCGAATAGACGTCGATGCCGGGCCCGGCGCCGGGCGTGTATTCGCCCTTCAGCGCATGCGGGATGCCGGCGGCGAACTCGACCACGTCGAGCCCGCGCTGCACGTCGCCGCGCGCGTCGGCGACCACCTTGCCGTGCTCGGACGCGAGCAGTTCGGCGAGCTCGTCGAGATGGGCCTCGACCAGCGCCTTGAACGCGAACATGACGCGGGCGCGGCGCTGCGGATTGGTCGCGGCCCAGCTCGGCTGCGCCTTCTGCGCGGCGGCGACGGCAGCATCGAGATCGGCCTGCGCGCCGAGATTGACCTTCGCCTGCACCTGGCCGGTATTGGGATTGAACACGTCGCTGGTACGGGCGGCGCCACCGCCGGCCGAGCGTTCATGCTGCCCCGCGATGAGATGGTCGATGATGCGCATATGCTCTCCTCCCGGGCCGGGAGGAGCCCGAGTCGTCGTTGTAATAAAATTGCTTATGGCACTCGGGCGTGCCGCTGTCAGCCGTCGATCCGCTCGACAGGTATGCAGATCGGATGGCCCGGAACGGTCACCAGCCGCACCCCGAACAAGGCGCCGAGCCGCTCGGGCGTGAGTACTTCGGCCGCGGGTCCCGTGGCGACGATATGCCCGTCGGCGACCAGCACGGCGGCATCCGCGACGCGCGCCGCCTGGGCGAGATCGTGGAGTACGACGACCACCCCGACACCCCGCGCCGCCTGACCGCGCAGGCGGTCGAGCAGGTCGAGCTGATGCGCCGGGTCGAGGCTGGCGAGCGGCTCGTCGGCGAGCAGCCATCGCGGTTCGCCCGCCAGCACCCGCGCCAGCAACACGCGCGCGCGCTCACCGCCCGAGAGCTCGCCGATACGACGCTCGGCGAATTGCTCGGTATCGGTCGCCGCCATCGCCGCCAGCACCGCCGCCAAGTCCTCGGCCGGGCCGGTGCGAAACGGCAGGCGCCCGAGCGCGACGACATCGCGCGCCGGCATGTTCCACGCGACCTCGGCGGATTGCGGCAGATAGCCGATCATCCGCGCGCGCTCGTCGCGGCGCAGCGTCGCGATCGCGCGGCCGTCGATCGCGACTTCTCCCGCGACCGGCGCGATCAGGCCGGCGGCGGCGCGCAACAGACTGGTCTTGCCGGCACCATTGGGGCCCAGGATCACGGTGATGCTGCCCGGCGCGAAGGCCGCGCTGGCATTGGCCAGCACCCGGCGCTTGCCGAGATCGAGCGTCACGCGGTCGAGCGTCAGCGCCATTGCCTGGCTCCTTCGCGGAACAGCAACCCGAGGAAGAAGGGCGCCCCGATCAGCGCCCTGGCGACGCCCAGCCTCACTTCGCCCGCGCCCGGTGCCAGGCGGCACAGGCTGTCGGCGGCGAGCGTCAGCGCCGCGCCGCCCAGCGCGCTCGGCACCAGCAGCGCCGACGGCTTGGCCCCGAACACCGGCCGCAACAGATGGGGGACGACGAGTCCGACGAACCCGACCACGCCGGTGACCGCGACGCCGGCGCCGACCGCCAGCCCGGTACCGATCACCACCAGCCAGCGCAGCCGGCCGAGATTGGTACCAAGCGACCGCGCGGCGTCCTCGCCGAGCGCGAGCGCATCGAGCCCCGGCCCGGTGAACGCCATCATCAGCATGCCGGCGGCGATGAACGGCGCCGCCATCAGCACGTCGTCGGGCCCGCGATCGGTCAGCGCGCCCATCAGCCAGTCGATCGCTTCGGCGATGGCATAGGGATTGGGCGCGATCGAGATCAGGAACGCGGTCAGCGCGCCGGCCAGGCTGGCGAGCACCGTCCCCGCGAGCACGAACACCACCGGCGTCTCCGCCCGCGCGGTCAGCATCGCGAGCAAGGCCATCGCGCCCCCCGCCCCGGCCATGGCCCAGCCGAACTGGCCCAACCCGCCGGCGCCGAGGCCGAGCACGATCGAGGCGACCGCGCCGAGCGCGGCGCAGGACGACACGCCGATCACCGTCGGGTCGGCGAGCGGGTTGCGCAAATAGCCCTGCAACACCGCTCCCGACAGACCGAGCGCCGCGCCGAGCAGCGCGCCGAGCAATGCCCGCGGCATGCGCAATTCGGCGATGATCGCCCAGCGCGGATCATGGCCGAACCAGGCATCGAGCGGGATCCATTGCTTGCCCGCCATCAGCGACAGCGCGAACAAGGTCGCGGTCAGCAAGGCGAGCAAGCCGAGGCGCAGCGGGCGGCTCATGACAGGACGATCATGACAGGGCCCGCGCGCGGATCGCGGCGAGCGTGCGCAGCGCCGGCACGATCGTCGGCCCGCCGCAATTGAGCAATTGGCGCGGGAAGCGCTCCTCGATCACCTGATAGCCCGCCATGCCCAGCACACGCCGGCGCAGCGACGCGGTGCGCCCGTCGGGATTGGGATCGAGCAGGATGCGCGGCGGATGCGCGACCAGGCTTTCGATCGGTACGTTGCCCGAGAAAGCCAGGCCGAAATCCTTGCTGGCATCGCCCAACCCGGCGCGCCCGATCAACTCGGTCAGCAGGCTGGGGCCGCCATTGGCGAAATTGTCGGAGATGTAGAGCAAGGCCGAGGGGCGCCGACCATCGCGGGGCGCCGCATCGCCCACCGCACGATCGATCCGCGCGATCAACCGCTCGCCCGCCGCCGGCGCTCCGACTGCCGCGGCGACACTGCGGATCTGGTCGCGGCTGGCGGCGATCGTCGTCGGCGAGTCGAGCGTCAGCACCTTGAGCCCGGCGCGGCGATAGGCCGCAAGCGTGGTCTTGGGCGTGAAGCTCGATGCGATCACGAGGTCCGGCTTGAGCGCGATGACTTCCTCCGCCGTCCCCGCGGTCGCACGATAGCGGCGCGCGAGATCGAGCGGAACCGAAGTCGAGCCCGGCTCCTGCGAATAATGGCTGATCGCCGTAACACGATCCGGCGCCAGCGCCAGCAGCAACTGGTCGGAACAGGGATTGGTCGAGACGATCCCGCCGGTACGGGCGGGTTGCGCGTTCGCGCACCCCGCCAGCGCCAGAGCGACCAAGGCGATCAAAGGCCTCAATCGAACTTCAGACGAATGCCGCCATAGACCGCCCGGCCGGGCACGCCATATTCGGCGGCGAGTTCATAGCGTTCGTCGAACAGATTATCGACGCGGCCATAGACCGAGAAACGCTTGCCGATCGGCATCTCGGCGCGCAGTCCGAGCAACGCGTAGTTCTTCAGCTGCACGATAGAGCCATAGCTGTCGAAATCGGTCGTGGCGCCGACATTCTGCACCGTCGCCCCCACGCTGAGACCAATTGGCGTACGCCAGTCGATCGAGGCGCTGAACGACTGACGGGGGCGACGCAGCAACGGCTGGTCGAAGGTCGCGGCGCCGGGTGTCCGGTCCTTGGCGTCGATGAAGCTGTAGCTGGCATTGAGCGTCAGCCGGTCGGTCGGCCGCACGTCCAGCGCGAATTCCACGCCCTGGGCGCGGGTGCGGTCCATGTTGAAATAATAGCCGCCAAAGAGCTGCTGATAACAACGCGACGTGGCATCGGCGATCTCGCCCGCCGTGCACGAATGGAAGTCGATCTGGCTCGTCGTGACGCGATGGAACCAGGTCAAGCTGGCGACGATGCTGTTGCCGAGCAGCTTCTGCTCGATACCGACATCAAAGCTCTCGGCAGTTTCAGGCTTGAGGTCCAAATTGCCGTAGAAAGGCGCATTGAGCTGGTAGAGCGTCGGCGCCTTGAACCCCTCGGCATAGCTCGCGCGCAACGTGGTGTTGGTCGGTAGCGTATACGCCGCATTCGCATCCCACACCCAATGGTGGCCGAACTTAGAATCGTCGACATAGCGCACCCCGCCGGTGGCGGTGAGCCGGTCGACGGGCGTGACGATCACCTCGCCATAGAGGCCGGTCGTGTTGCGCGTCGCGCGCAACGGCGTGCTGTCGGCATAGCGCGTTTCCTCATATTCCGCGCCGCCGACCAGGCGCACGGCGTTGGTCACGCGGAAATCGCCCTGATATTCGTAGCGCTGGCTGCGGCCGCGAAAGAGCGACGAAGGCGAGGTGTTCGGCGCGGCGAAATTGTCGCGGTTGATATCGGCCAGGGTGAACGCGACGCGATTGTGGAACCGTCCCCCGAGGAAATCGGCGCTCAACCCGGCATAGCCGTAGAATTCCTTGGTCGCCGAATATTGGGGCGTGTCCCCGAGGACGTAGAGGGGGGCCGGGTACCCATCGATGTCGACGCGGCTGTCGGCATAATAGCCCCGCAGATCGAGCTTCACGTTGCTGGCCAGCGCGACTTCCAGCCGACCCGTCGCGCCATATTGCCGATAGCCGTCGGGTTCCTTGCCGGCCGCCGCCGCGGAGAATCCGTCGGTCCTGAGATAGCCGGCGTTGAACGCGCCCGACACGATGCCGCTCGATCCCGAAATCCCGCCATTGGCGAACCAGCTGTCGTAGCGGCCATATTCGACATTGGCGCGCGCCTGGAGCCCCTGTTCGGGCTGCATCGTGACGACATTGACGACGCCGCCGATCGCCTGGCTGCCCCATGGCACCGAATTCGCCCCGCGCAGCACCTCGACGCGGTCGATCGACCCGGTGAGCAAATTGGCGAAATCGAACGCGCCGCCCGGCGACGTCGGATCGTTGACGCGCACGCCGTCGATCAGGGTCAAGGTCTGTTCGCCCTCGGCGCCGCGAATGCGAACGGCGGTTACTCCGCCGAGCCCGCCGTTGCGCGACACCGTCACGCCCGGCGTGGTGGCGAGCAGGTCGGCCAGCGCGACGGTCTGACGCTGCTCGATCGTCTGGCGGTCGATCACGGTGATCGCCTGGCCGATCGTCTCGACGGCCTGCGGCACGCCGGTCGCGGTGACGACGATGTCGTCACGCTTGGTGTCGGCCCAAACGATGTCCTGCGACGGATCGGCCTTTGCTTCGGACGATTGCGGCGCGTCTTGTGCCCAGGACGGCGTGGCGATGACGATCGCGGCAAGCGCCGACGATGCCAGGATGGAAAGCTTCAACATTTGGACATGCCCCTTCGATGGGGCCGGACTCCGGGGCGCCTCAACGCGACACCCGGACCCTCGGCCCGGTTCATGTCGCTCACGCGAGGGATGTCCCTCGTTCGCCCGGCACACCCCGTCCGCGCGAAGGATCGACCGTGGCGGGCAGGTCTCCTGGCTTCCGGGTCATCGCGTCCGCCCCGCCTTCCCGGCTTTCCGCCAGTGGCTCTGTTGGGGCGACCGCTCTCCGGTCACAGTTGCGGGGGCAGCGCCGGCATCTCGACCGGACTTCCCTTTTGCTCCCCCCTTGCGGGGGAACCCGTCACGGCGCGGCGTCTATGCCGCAGCGCGGCAAAGCGCAAGTCATGCCTTCCGGGCGATCATATGGCTTCGCACTGGTGAAGCAGCCCGCATTTCAATCCTCTCCCGCCAGGGGGAGGATTGATCGGCAGCGCGCCTCTCCGGTCAGAAATCGAACGCGGTCTGGGCGGCGGGCGGGGGTTCGGTCAGCACGCCCTCGATCTCGAGCATCCGCACCTTGGCGAGTGCGCCGCCGGGGGCGGAGAAGCCATGGACCTTGCTGCCGGCGGCAAGCACGCGGTGGCAGGGTACGATCAGCGGGATCGGGTTCCTGGCCATCGCCTGGCCCACCGCGCGCGCCGCGGCCGGATCGGCGCCGAGCTCGCGCGCCACCGCGCCATAGGTCATCGTCTCGCCACGCCCGATCGCCCGGACGCGGTGATAGACCTTGGCGAAGAACGGCTCCTGCTCGCCGAGATCGATCGCCACCGCGTCGAAATCGACCTTCTCGCCCGCGAAATAGCGGATCGCGTCGGCGATCACGCGCGCGATGGCGGGTGGCGGGTCGCCGGGCACCGCATCGGGCAATCGCCGGAGCAGCGACCATTCGGCATCGCGCGCTTTGTCGCCGGGCAGGCGAAACGCCGTCACCGCATCCCCGCTCCAGGCGATCGCGGCGAAGCCGTGCGCGGTCTCGAAAACGCGGTAGCGGTGGAGCGTCGCCATGATGCCAAGATCGCGCAGCGCTCCCGCTATTTCAACCGCTCGCGTCAGTCGGCGGCGACCGG
>NZ_JBQCCN010000321.1:0-19274 GCF_051962185.1 Sphingomonas sp. | reverse complement strand
GGTGTGTTGGGGGGGTGGGCGTTGTGTTGTTTGTGGCGTTGTGGGGTTCGCCTCGCGGTTGTTGGGGGGGCGGGGGGGGCGCGCCCCCCCCCCCCCGTGCCGCAAGCGCGTCGCCCGTGGCTGCCCCTCTCCCCGGCCCTCTCCCCGATGGGGAGAGGGAGAAAGAGCGCCTCATTGTCCGCCCGCCAGACCCGGCGGCGGGCTCGACTTGCGCAGCGTCCCCGTGAAGCTCGCGATCGTCGGCATGCTTTCCTGGACGATCAGCCCGCGCAAGAACAGCATGCGACTGGTCTCACGCAGCAATTCGATATGCGCCTCGAGCGGTTCGCCGATCATGCCGCCACCGATGAATTGCGCCGACAGATCAAGCGTCACCGCGCCGCCCGCCTGGAGACAGCCGAACGCGCGGCTGGCGGCGAACAGCGACACGTCCATGAAGCCGAGCAAGGCACCCCCATGGACGTTGTCGCGCATGTTCGAATGGTCGTGGCGCGGCATCATGCGGACGCGCGCAATGCTGCCTTCCAGCTTCACCTGGAGCGGTTCGAGGAAAGCATTGAACCGGGTCGAATCTCGGAACTGCCAGCGCTTCCAGCCCGGCAAATCGGGATCGTCTTCGTAGAGAAAGAGCGGGTTGGGCGCGTCACTCACGAGAAGGTCAGACGATCCGCTCGGCTTCCATCTTCTTGATCTCGGCGATCGCCTTGGCCGGGTTGAGACCCTTGGGGCAGGCATTCGCGCAATTCATGATCGTGTGGCAGCGATAGAGGCGGAACGGATCCTCGAGGCTGTCGAGCCGCTCGCCGGTCATCTCGTCGCGACTGTCCGCGAGCCAGCGATAGGCCTGGAGCAGGATCGCCGGGCCAAGGAACTTGTCGCTGTTCCACCAATAGCTCGGGCAGCTGGTCGAGCAGCACGCGCACAATATGCATTCGTAGAGGCCGTCGAGCTTCTCGCGATCCTGCGGGCTCTGCAGCCGCTCCTTGCCCGCCGGCGCCGGGGTGACGGTCTGCAGCCACGGCTTGATCGAGGCATATTGCGCGTAGAAATGGGTGAAGTCGGGAACCAGGTCCTTGATCACTTCCATGTGCGGCAGCGGGGTGATCGTCACCTCCGACTTGCAATCCTCGATCGCGGTCGTGCAGGCGAGGCCGTTCTTGCCGTCCATGTTCATCGAGCAGGACCCGCAAATGCCTTCGCGGCACGAGCGGCGGAAGGTCAGCGACGAATCCTGTTCGGACTTCATCTTGATGAGCGCGTCGAGCACCATCGGGCCGCAGGTGTCGAGGTCGACTTCGAACGTGTCGTAGCGCGGGTTCTCGCCGGTATCGGGATCGTAGCGATAGATTCTGAAGCGGCGGATGTTGGTCGCGCCGTCGGGTGCCTTGTGGACCGTGCCGTTCTTGCGGATCTTGCTGTTCTTCGGCAGGCTGAACTCGGCCATTTTCAATCCCTATGCGTCGCGCGATCGCGACGCGGCTATGCCTTTCGCAAGCGCAGCGCAACCCCATGCGAAAAATCACAGGTCAGCGATGCTGACCCGATTGAGTTGGGCGTCTTATGCTGCCATGACACGCGCCGCATGGATCAGATCGAACCCAGCGATCACGAACAACGCACCGCCGAATGGACGGTCGCTCTCGAACATCATGGCTTGCCCGGCTTCGTTGAGGAGCGGCTGGCGCGCGCCGCCGCCGGCTCGGCGCCATGGGTCGGCAGCATGACGCCGGCCGAATTGTTGTTGGCGACGAGTCACGGCGTCCGCCCGGTCGCGACCGTGTCGGGCACTTGCTGGTTTCATTACGGCTATAGCTGGACCGAGGGCCATGCCGAGGGCTGGCACAAGGCGCTCAAGCGCATCCAGCGGGAGGCCGCGGCGGCCGGCGCCAATGCCGTGGTCGACGTGCGGATGCGGACATTGCGCCATTCGATCGGCGCCAGCATGGATTTCACCTTGATCGGCACCGCGGTCAAAATCGCGGGCCTCAAGCCGACCGAAAAGCCGGTGGTCGCGACGGTTCCCGCGCTCGAATTCGTGCGGTTGCTCGAAGCCGGCATCGTACCGGTCGGGATCGCGGTCGGCGCGCAATATGACTGGTATCTCAACAACGGCTCATTCTGGGGCGGCGATGCGGGATCGTGGCAAACCCAGCGCGCGATGAATTCCTGGACCAACCAGCCGATCATGGACCTGACCGAATTCTGGGAACGGATACGGCGCGACGCGCATGCCGAATTGCGCCGTGCGGCAGCACAGCAGGGCAACGGCGTGCTCGCGCATACGCAGTTCGGCCAGCTCTTGCGCCGCGAGCGCGACAAGCAGCCGCCGCAATATCTCGGCCGCCACATCGTCATCGGCACGGTGGTCGAGGTCGAGCGTGGCGAAGGCGTCAGTCATGAGATCGAGATGGTGCTCGACATGCGCGACAAGGGCTCGCCGCTCGGCGCGGGAGTGGGGCCGCGCCACTCCAGCTACGACAGCGATATGGACGATCAGGAAGGAAGCATCTGATGGCCGACAATAACCAGCCGATCCCCGAACACGCGCTCGCGCGGCTCGCGGGATTGCGGCGCGAAGGCCATCCCGACGGCGTCTTCACCTCGGATTTCTCGGTCAACGAGTTCCTCTTGGTGCGCAAGGCCGGGTTCGAGCCGATCGGGCTGTGCGTCGGCTCGTGCATCTACCACGTCGGCTTCCAGATGGCGGGCTGGGGCTCGTCGGTCGAATTGGATGTGCTGTCGACCGCGATGTACGAGGCGCGCGCGCTCGCGATGGAGCGGATGAAGGCCGAGGCGCAGCAAATGGGCGCGGACGGCATCGTCGGCGTGCGGCTCACCGTCAAGCGCCTCGAATGGGACGACAAGGTACTCGAATTCGTGGCGATCGGCACCGGCATCGTCCATGCCAAGGGACATCAGGGCTTCAAGGGGCCGCGCGGCGAGCCGTTCACCTCGGCGCTGACCGGCCAGGATTTCTGGACCCTGCTTCAGGCTGGCTATCGCCCGCTCGAAATGGTCATGGGCAGCTGCGTGTATCACGTCGCGCGGCGCGGACCGTTCGCGTCGCTCGGGACGGTAGGGCAGAATGTCGAGCTGACCAATTTCTCGGTCGCGCTCTACGAGGCGCGCGAGATCGCGATGGAGCGGATGCAATTGGAAGCGAGCCGCGCGGGCGCCGAAGGCGTGGTCGGGGCGGATTTGCACGAGGGCAACCATGGATGGTCGACCCATGTGATCGAGTTCTTCGCGATCGGGACGGCGGTGCTGCCCATCGAGGGGATGGCGGAAACAGACCGGATTCCGGACCCGAAGCTGGTGCTGTCGGTGAATAGTTAGGGGCGGTCATGGAGCACGAAGCGTAAGCGACTCCCGGGGATCTTGCCCAACAGTCGTCATCCCGGCCTTGTGCCGGGATCCGCCGTGCCTCACGCTATGGCCTTGGAGCCTCAAGGCCATGATCCAGCATCCCGGCAGACCCCGGCACAAGGCCGGGGTGACGGCGGTAGTGGTGGCGATTTTAGGATGCGATAGGCAGCCGCAGGTCGTGGCCTAACCCCCCAGCGACCCCGCCCCATCATATTTCAGCTCGAGATATCGCCGCTGCGTCGCGACCTCGTCGAACGCGCCGCGGGCGAGTTGCTCGGTCATCCGCGCGACTTCGGCGTCGATTACGCCGAGCCCTTCGACCAGATGGCTGTCTGCGCTTTGCCCGCCGCTGCCGGCGCGATCGCGCAGGCTGGGCGGCACGGCGTGATAGCCGGTGACGAGATCGGGCAGTTCGGCGCACAGCAATTTGCGTACCGCGTCGGCGGCGGGCTCGTTGGGGCCGAGTTGCGTGAGTTGCGGCATCATTCCTTCCAGCCGGTGAAGGATGTCGTCGACGACCTTGACGGCGGGCGCGGGCAGGGCCGCGCGCTGTCCTTCCAGCCAGCGCCCCGCGACGTCGGGCAATTGCTGCAGCCGGGCCGCGGCCAGCGCGTCGCTCGTGGCAGCGCGTTCGCGCGATCCCATCGCGATCGCGACGCAGGCAATCACCCAGACAACCAGTGCCGCCAGCAGGCCCGGCACGCCGATCGGGATCGCATAGCCGATCGCCGCGGTCACCGCCGCCACGATCACGCCGGCCATCAGGCAACGCAGGATCAGCTTGTTGGTCGCGGCCTGGCGCCGGCGCTGCGCCTTGAGCGCGCGGGCGCGCCCCTCGGGCGATACCCGATCGAGCATCGCGCGGGCCTGATCGGTCGTTCCGGTTTCTGGCATGGCCGCTGTCTGCCCCAGCCGCGACCGTGCTTCAAGCGGCGTTGGCGAGCACGGCGTCGAGCAGGCCGGGGAACCGCCGGTCGAACTCGGCGCGGCGCAGCGCATTGATCATCTCGCGCCCGCATTGATTGGTCTCGATCAGCCCGGCCGCGCGCAACGTCTTGAGGTGATTGGACAGCGTGCTCTTGGGCAACGGAGAATCGCACGGCGCCGCGTTCGAGCAGCTCAATCCCTCCGCCGCGGCGAGCCGGGCGACGATGGCGAGACGGTTGGGATCGGCCAGCGCATGGAGCGCGAGGTCGAGCGGCACGTCGTCCAGCCGGGGATGGGTAAAGCGGGCCATGAGGCGAATATAGGAAAGGTTCGTTATTTTCATAGTTCGGAAATATTGAACTAGCTCGGCCTACTTCCCAGATGGCGTTTCGCCGGCAGCGCACGACGTCGTGATCGCGGGCGTACTTGGAGAAGACACATGGCCCGCAGCAATATTCTGGAAGGCAAGAAGGCATTGGTCACCGGCGGCTCGCGCGGGATCGGCTCGGCGATCGCCAAGCGACTGGCCGCCGACGGCGCCGAAGTCGCGATCACTTATGCCGGCAACAAGGAAGCGGCCGAGGCGACCGTCGCGATCATCGAACAGGCCGGCGGCAAGGCGGTGGCGATCCAGGCCAATGCCGCCGACGACGCCTCGCAGCGCGCCGGCGTCGCCGCGGCGGCCGAAGCGCTCGGCCGGATCGACATCCTGGTCCACAATGCCGGCGTCGCTGAATTCGCCACGGTCGACCAGGATACTGACGAATCGTTCGAGCATCAGTTCGGCGTCAACGTCCGCGGCCTGCATGTCGGTACGCGCGCCGCGCTCGAACATATTCCCGATGGCGGGCGGATCATCCTGGTCGGTTCGATCGCCGGCGAGCGCGCGCCGGTCCCCGGCGGCGCGACCTATGGCGCGACCAAGGCGGCGGTGGCAGGGCTCGGCCGCGGCTGGGCCAAGGATCTCGCCGCGCGCAGAATCCTGGTCAACGTCATCCAGCCAGGGCCGATCGCGACCGACATGGTGCCGGGCGGCGAGGTCGGCGACATGCTCAAGCAACTCGTCCCGCTCGGGCGTTTCGGCGAGGCCGAGGAGATCGCGGGAGCGGCCGCTTTCCTGGCGGGACCGGATGCCTCGTTCGTCACCGGTACGACGCTGACAGTGGACGGCGGCTTCACGATCTGATTTGAAATCAAGCCCCTCCCCTTCGGGGGAGCGGGTGGGGGCGCGGTATATCTCGCAGAGCGCGCGCTTGCGGCACTGCCCCACCCCAACCCCTCCCCTGAAGGGGAGGGGCTATTTGCTCGTTTCTGCGCCTTGCACCCTCACCCGATCACCGCCTTCAGATTCATGAATTCATGTAGTCCCCAGGGCCCGAGCTCGCGGCCGTGCCCTGATCTCTTGACCCCGCCGAACGGCGCTTCGGGAGTCGAGGCGAGCATGCGGTTGATCGCGGTCATGCCGGCGGCGATGTCGCGGGCGAAGCGCTCCTTCTCCGTGTCGTCCTGCGTCCAGACCGACGAACCCAGCCCGAACGGCACGTCATTGGCGAGCGCGATCGCCTGGTCGATGTCCTTCACCTTGAACACCATCGCGACCGGACCGAACACTTCTTCCTTGGCGACCTCGCTTTCGGGATCGACGTCGACCAGGATGCCGGGCGTCAGATAGGCGCCGGACAGATCGGGCTTGTTGGCGCCGAACAACAAGGTCGCCCCCGCCTCGCGGAATTTGGCGAGCTGGCCGAGCACGGTGTCGCGCTGCTCCTCCGACGACAGCGGCCCCATGTCGGTGTCGGGGTCCATCGGGTCGCCGGTTGTCACTGCCTTCATCCCGGCCGAGAAGGCCTCCATGAAGTCGTCGTAGATATCGGCATGGACGATCATCCGCTTGGCGCAGATGCACGACTGGCCGGTATTCTGGGTGCGCGCGGTGACCGCGGTCTTGGCGGCGAGCGCGATATCGGCCGACGGCATGACGACGAACGGGTCCGACCCGCCGAGTTCGAGCACGACCTTCTTCAAGGCCTTGCCCGCCGCCTCGGCGACCTTTGCGCCCGCGCCCTCGCTCCCGGTCAGCGTCACCGCGACGATGCGATCGTCGGCGATCAAGTCGGCGACCGTGCCCGACGTGATAGCGAGATTCTGAAACAATCCTTCCGGCGCGCCGCCGGCCAGGATGGTCTCTTCGAGCGCCGCGGCGCAGCCCTGGACCGACGAGGCATGTTTCAGCAGCCCGACATTGCCCGCCATGATCGCCGGCGCGGCGAAGCGGACGACCTGCCAATAAGGAAAGTTCCACGGCATCACCGCCAGCACCGGCCCCATCGGCAGCCAGCGCGCGACGGCATGGCCGAACGGGGCGTCGACCTCCACCGGCTTGAGCAATTGCGCGCCGTGCCGCGCGTAATAGCGAAAGGCGGAGGCGCATTTCTCGACCTCGGCGACGGCCGATTTGAGCGTCTTGCCCATTTCCTCGGTGGCGATCCGCGCGAGCCGGTGCTTGTCGTCCTCGAACCGCTCGGCGATGTGGCGAAGCAGGGTCAGGCGATCCTTGAGGTCGCTGTCGCGCCACATCAGGAACGCCTCTTGTGCTTTCGCCAGCCGCGCCTCGACCTGCGCGTCGGTCAATTCCGCATGGCTCAATCCGGGCTCGCCGGTGGCGGGATTGATGCTGGTGAACATGGCGCTCCCTCTCGTCTCGTTCGACCGAACGCATCGCGCGGGCGGCGGGTCCGCGGCGACGCGAACGACTCATTGTGCAAGCGGAACGGCCGTGCAATCCTCCGCCCGCCACAAACGTGGGGAGAGAAAGAGAATGCTCGCAATTATCCGCATGATCGTCGTCGGTTTCATCGTCGGCGCGCTGGGCAAGCTGCTGATCCTGGGCAATGCGCATATCGGGTTCGTCATGACCACGTTGCTCGGCATCGCCGGCTCGGTCATCGCCGGCCTGGCCGTCCACCTGCTGAGCTCGAGCCAGCGCGACAAGCCGTTCCACCCCGCCGGGTTCCTCGCGTCGATCGTCGGCGCGGCGGTGCTGCTGTGGCTGGCGATGAAGTTCGGCTGGTTCGTCAAATAACCGGAGGGCCGTTGGCCGCGCGGTAACCGCCGGTCCGTCTCAGCGTTGCTGAAACCGAATGTGTCGCGGATCGGCGGTTGCTCCCGCCGGTCCGCTGCCGCATAGGCTGTCAACATGGACACGCCGATCGATGACCTGTCGTTCGAGGACGCGCTGAAGCGCCTCGAGGAAATCGTCCGCCAGCTCGAAAGCGGCGAGGCGAAGCTGGACGACGCGATCCGGCTCTACGAGGAAGGCACCCACCTCCGCCAGAAATGCACCGAGCGGCTCGATGCCGCGCAGGCGCGGATCGAGGCGATCCGGCTCGATTCGGACGGTCGTCCGGCGGGCGTCGCGCCGTTCAACGCCGGATAGCGCCCGGCCGGTGGTCGCCTCTCCTTCGCTAAAGGCCGCGCTGACCCAGGTCGGGGCCGAGGTCGATCGCCGCTTCGACGTCCTGCTCGCGGTGCCGGGCGATCCCCGCGCCGAATTATACCAGGCGATGCGCCACGCGGCGATCGGCGGCGGCAAAAGGCTGCGGCCGCTGCTGGTGTTCGCCACCGCCGGGCTGTTCGGGGTCGACCGCGAATGCACCGCGCGCACCGCCAGCGCGGTCGAGGCGATCCACGTCTATTCGCTGATCCACGACGACCTGCCGGCGATGGACGACGACGACATGCGCCGCGGCAAGCCGACCGTGCATCGCGCGTTCAGCGAGGCGGCGGCGGTGCTGGCCGGCGACAGCCTGCATGCTTTGGCGTTCGAATGGCTGGCCGACCCGGCGACCCATCCTGATCCCTTCGTTCGCGCCGAACTGGTATTCGAAATCGCGCGCGCCGCCGGCCCCAACGGCATGGCGGGTGGGCAGATGATGGATCTGAAGGCCGAGGGCGCGACGTTCGACCTCAACACCGTGACCCGGCTCCAGGCGATGAAGACCGGCGCTTTGATCGGCGCCGCGGTCGAGGCCGGCGCGATTCTCGGCCGCGTCGCGCCCGAGGGGCGGACGGGATTGCGCGGTTATGCCCGCGACATCGGGCTCGCTTTCCAGATCGCCGACGATCTGCTCGACATCGAGGGCGACGAGGCCAAGGCGGGCAAGAAGCTCAGGAAGGACGAGGGCGCGGGCAAGGAGACCTTCGTGTCGCTGCTTGGCGTCGACCGCGCGCGGGGCCAGGCGCGGATCCTGGTCGACCAGGCGATCGATCATTTGCGGGCCTATGGATCCGAGGCCGATCTGTTGCGCAGCGTCGCGCGGTATGTGCTCGACCGCGACCGCTAGTTGGGAAGTTGGGGAGGGGAGACATGACCATTCGCACGGGGGTCTATCCCGGCACGTTCGATCCGATCACTTTGGGGCATATGGACATCATCCGGCGCGGCGCGAAGCTGGTCGACCGGCTGGTGATCGGGGTGACCACCAATCCGTCCAAATCGCCGATGTTCTCGGTCGAGGAACGCATGGCGATGGTCCAGCGCGAGGCCGCCGGGATCGGCGGCGAGATCCATGTCGTCAGTTTCGATTCGCTACTGATGGATTTCGCCGAGCGTGAAGGTGCCAGCGTCATCGTCCGCGGCCTGCGCGCCGTCGCCGATTTCGAATATGAATATCAGATGGCGGGCATGAACCAGCAGCTCAACAACCGGATCGAGACCGTGTTCCTGATGGCCGATGTCGCGCTGCAGCCGATCGCCAGCCGGCTGGTCAAGGAAATCGCGATGTACGGCGGTGAGATCGGCAAGTTCGTATCGCCGACCGTGCGCGAAGAGGTGGCGGCGCGCGTCGAGGCGATGGGGCGCAAGGGGAGTTAAGCGCTTTTTCTCGCGCAAAGACACGAAGGCGCGAAGAGCTTTCGTGGGGAGGCGCGGAAACGTGGAGCTGTGAGCGTCGCTTAATAGAGAGCCTCGCTTCGCGAGGCTCAACCGATCTCCGCGGCCTCTGCGCCTCTGCGCGAACCATCTACTTCTTCGTGCCTTCGTGTCTTTGCGCGAGATCATTTTCCCGATGCGCTCGCGCGATACACCGCTCCCGATCCTGCCTTAAATCCGCCGCACGTACTGCGCATTGGCGCTCGGCGCGATTTGCTCTAAGTCGCGACACCGAATGACCGTCTTTTCCGGAGTGCCCATGCGTTTCTTTCTCGGCCTGATTGCGATGATGAGCGTCGCGATCGCCGGCAATCCTGCGATCGCCGCGAAGAAGCAGAAGGCGCCTCCGACTCCGCCGGCGCCGCAACGGCTCGCGCCGCCGCCGGTCACCGACAAGGAAAACCTGCTCTATCTCGACCTGTCCACCGGCGGTCGCGTGGTCATCTGGTTGCGCCCCGATGTTGCGCCCAAGATGGTCGAGCGGGTCAAGACGCTGACCCGTCAGCATTTCTACGACGGCTTGAAGTTCCATCGCGTGATCGACGGCTTCATGGCACAGACCGGCGATCCCAAGGGCGACGGCACCGGCGGCTCGACGCTGCCCGACGTCCCGGCCGAGTTCAACTATTTGCCGCACGTGCGCGGCGCGGTGGCGGCGGCGCGCGAAGGTGCGGCGCCCGATGCCTCGGCCGAGGAGAAGACGCGGGCGGAGAACAGCGCCAACAGTCAGTTCTTCATCGTCTTTCTGCCGAAGCTCTCACTCGACAAGAAATACACGGTGTTCGGCCGCGTGATCTCGGGCATGGAATATGTCGACAAGGTCGAGCGCGGGGAGCCGCCGGCCAATCCGTCGACGATCCTGCATGCCTATATCGCCGCGGACAATCCGCCGCCCTACACGCCGGCCCCTCCGCCGCCGCCGCCGGTGCTGGCGCCCGCACCGACGCTGGTGACGCCGACCGCTCCGACGCCCGCGGCGCCGAGCGCGGCCAAGCCGGCGGCGAAACCGGCGCCGCAGAAGAAGTAACCCTTATCGGCTGATGCGAGGGGCGACGTGAACGTCGACCTGTTCGACTTCGACCTGCCGCCCGAGCGGATAGCGCTGCGCCCGGCGAGCCCGCGCGATGCGGCGCGGATGCTCGTGCTCGACGGCGCGGGGGCGGACGGGGCGACGCGCGACCGGCTGGTCGGCGACTTGCCGGCCGAGCTGCGTCGCGGCGACCTGTTGGTGTTCAACGACACGCGCGTGATCCCGGCGCAACTCGAGGGCAGGCGAGGGGATGCCAGGATCGGCGCGACCCTGCACAAGCGCGAGGGCCACCGCCGCTGGCGCGCCTTCATCCGCAACGCCAAGCGCTTGCGTGAAGGCGAGACGATCGACTTCGGCGCCGGGGTGACGGCGACCGCGACCGACCGCGCCGAGGACGGCAGCTTCGCGCTCGACTTCGCCGGCGACGAGCCGGTCGAATTGCTGCTGGAGCGCGCGGGACGGATGCCGCTGCCGCCCTATATCGCCGCGCGCCGCCCGACCGATGCGCGCGACGCCGAGGATTATCAGACGATGTTCGCCGATGAGCCCGGCGCGGTCGCGGCGCCGACGGCTGCGCTGCACTTCACGCCCGGCCTGATGGCGGCGCTCGATGCGGCGGGGATCGGGCATGTCACGCTGACCCTGCACGTCGGCGCGGGCACCTTCCTTCCGGTCAAGGTCGAGGATACCGACGAGCACAAGATGCACGCGGAATGGGGTCGTATCGACGCCGCCACCGCCGATCGCATCAACGCGACGCGCGCGGCCGGCGGGCGGGTGATCGCGGTCGGCACCACCAGTCTGCGCCTGATCGAGAGCGCGGCCGACGACCAGGGTCGCGTCCATCCGTTCGAGGGCGACACCGCCATCTTCATCACCCCCGGCGTGAAGATCCGCGGCATCGACGGGCTGATGACCAATTTCCATCTGCCGAAGTCGACGCTCTTCATGCTGGTATCGGCGCTGATGGGGCTCGACCGAATGCAGGCGGCCTATGCGCATGCCATTGAAAACGGCTATCGTTTCTATTCTTATGGTGACGCCTCGCTGCTGCTGCCGTAATCGGAGTTGGCGGCGGCACGGCGGGTTGTCGGCGCGATTGCGGGAGGGGATGGATGAACAAATCGTGCGTTGTGGTCGCGTTGCTGGTGATGGCGGCGCCGGGTTATGGACAGACGTCGCCGGCGCCCGCTGGCGCCGCCACTACCAAGATACCGGACGATCTCAATCTGCTGGTCGGCAAGAAGGTGCTGGTCGGGCGGATGCCGTTGTGCGTGCCCAAGACCTATAGCGTGAACCTGACCTATGCCGGCAAGCCGGCGACGGTGGTTTCCTATGCGAAGGACCCGATGCTCGCCCGGACCAACGTCAATCGAATGCCGTCGAGCATGCGCCCGATGATGGACGATGCGCTTCGCGGCGGCAGCCTGACGTTTCGGTTCGACGATGGCACGGTGCTCGATACGTGCGGCAACATGGTATTCAGCCAGCTCGCACCGAACATTGACCTCATCCAGGGCGACGCCACCGCGCAGCCGACGGCGCCGAATGCGCCGACGACGCCGGCCGCGCCGCCGCCGCGGGCAGGCGCTGCGGCCACGCCGCTCTAGGGTCCCCGGTCACCGTTCAACGGCACGAACGATAGGATCGGCGACGGCAACCGGTGCGCCGCCGCCGACCGCCGATCACAACAGGTCGCGCGTTTTCAGTTCGGCGAACAGATGGTCGAGGATCTTCTTCGACCACGCTTCCGAATTCTCGCTGTTCTTCCACATCACCAGATGCTTGCCGCTGTAGAGATAGTCCATGACGCGGCGATTGGTGCGCGTGTCGATCAGGACGAAACGGATCTGATAGAAGCGCCACGCTCCGGCCACGGTATATTGGCTCGGAAAGACGATCAGGCGGAAGCGCGCCTTGACCGCCACCTCGTCGGCGAGGTTGCGGTAGATCGTCTCCATCACCGGGATTTCCCGCGACTCGCTGCCGTTGAGCGAGCCACCAGCATAGAATTCGCCGGTGCTCGCGGCGCTGTGGTCGAAATGGAGAATCTTGCTGCCGATCGTCTCCGCCTGGAGGCGCGCGGTGAGGTCGCCGTCGAAGCGGTCGAGCACCTTCGACGTATAGAGACCCTCCCGAAGGTCGAGGAATGAATAGACATAGACGAGCGAACCGCGCAGCTTGGCCGGCGCGACGGCAACGCGCGGTGGAGCGGGCGGCATTGGCGGTGCGGGCGGTGCGATCGCGACAGGTGCGGGGCGTGCCGGCGGCACTATCAATGGGGTCCGCTGCTTGTTGGGTGGTCCGCCGGGGTGGAAGGTCTGCGCGATGGCCGGCCATGCGCCGGCCATCAGAGAAACGAGCGCGCCAAACGCACGCGCGCGGAATCCGGTCTTTTTCATCTTGCCCCCTCAACCCCGTAGCCGTCCTATGGCGGTGCACGACGATTGCCAAGGCCCGAGAAGTGGGCGATTTTCATCATGGGTTATCGGCGATCGATCGTCGTTGCGAACGCCGTCGCCGCCTGCCGGGCTCTGTTCCTCGGCCCAGGACTGGCATAAGCTCACGGCATGATCCTGACCTACGCCCCGACCTCTCTTGCCGATTCCGCTGCGGGATCGAGCGCGCTGGTCGCCGCGGTGTCGTGGCTGCAGGACGTGCTGCTGGGCAGCGTGGCGACGTCGGTCGCGGTGATCGCGGTGGCGGCGATCGGGTTCGGGATGCTAACCGGGCGGATCAACATCCGGCATGGCGCGACGGTCGTATTCGGCTGCTTCATCCTGTTCGGCGCATCGGCTATCGTCAGTGGGCTGCGCTACGCGGCAACCGGCGCGGGCGATTACGACAGCGCGCCGCCGGTGGTCGTCGCACCGGCGCCCCCGCCGCCTCGGCCGCAGTCCACCGCCGCGCCGGTCCCGTATGACCCCTACGCAGGCGCTTCGGTACCCATCCGTTAGGCGCGTCGCTGTTGCCCGGGCGCACCGGCTGAGGCACAGCCTCTTTCCCATGCCGCCGAATCGAGCCCTTCCAGCCATCCGCCGCGGCGATGCCCGCGCCTCTTGTCTCGTTTCGATAACAGGCGGGATCGTCTTGCTGGGGCTCGGTCTTCTCGCGGTCCCGGCCGGTGCGCAGAACGACAATCGCGTTCCCGTTCCGCTCGGCAGCAAGAACGGGCCGGCGGCGGTCGCGGCGCCGCCGGTCTTGGTGGTCGAGCCTGTGGCGATGATGATCGCGACGTTCGATGCCGACGGCGACGGCCGCGTGACGCGCGACGAATTGCGCAAAGGCGTGGCGAAGAGCTTCGACGCCATCGACACCGACCATAAGGGCAAGCTCGGCTATATCGCGTTCGCCGACTGGGCGCAGAAATGGCTCGGCGATGCCAATGCGCTGCCCGGGCCGTACGAGACCGATACCGACAGCGACAACCAGATCACGCTCGCCGAGCTCCAGGCGAAGTTCGACCAGATCTTCACCCGGCTCGACAAGGACAAGGACGGCGTGCTGACCCGCGCCGAACTGCTGACCATCCGCGCCTTTCCGATGGGCGACGACCGGCGCGGCAAACGCGGGAAGCGGGGCGGCTGATCGTGACCGCCGCGCGGCATCCGTACCAGCTCGTCATCTTCGACTTCGACGGGACCTTGTCCGACAGCGGCAATTGGTTCCTGTCGATCGTCGACGATCTCGCCGCGCGCTTCCGCTTTCGCGCGGTCCATCCCGACGAGGTCGAGGGGCTGCGCAAGCGCACCACGCGCGAAGTCATCGACCATCTCGGCATCTCGCGCTGGAAGCTGCCGATCATCGCTCGCCACGTCCGCACGCGGTTCGGTCGCGACGCCCACCAGATCCATCTGTTCGATGGTATCCGGGCGATGCTCAAGACGCTGAGCGATGCGAACGTGCGGATGTTCGTCTGCTCGTCCAATTCGGAGGCGAATGTCCGCGCGATCCTGGGAACGGACGACGCGGCACGGATCGAACGCTATTTCTGCGGCTCGGGCCTGTTCGGCAAGGTCCGCAAGTTCCGCCAGGCGATCAAGGCGAGCGGCCTCGCGCCCGATGCCATCCTGTCGATCGGCGACGAGACCCGCGACATCGATGCCGCGCGCGTGGTCGGCATGGGTGCGGGCGCGGTGCTGTGGGGCTATGCCAATCCCGAGATGCTGCTGGCGATGCGACCCGACAAGGTATTCGCCACGCCGGAAGACATTACGGCGTATCTGGCCTGAGGCGGCTCATCCGTCGCGCGAGACCGAGCGCGATCCCGATCAGGAGCGGCATGCCGCTATAAATCTGCGGGAATGGGGTCAGCCAGCAGAGCAAAACGATCGCGATGATCGCGACCAGCGGCTGCAGTCGGATTACGGCCCAGGCAGCACCGAACAGCACGAGCAGTGGGAAGACGATGAAGACCAGCGCTAACCCGACAACCAGCCCCATATCGGATCCTCCCGGACCCGATATGCACGGCGATGGTTAGCAAATTATTCGGACTGGGCGATCAGCCGGCGGCAATGACGAGGCCGTTCAGCCTCGCCATGGCGTCGTCGGGCAGGTCGATCTCGGCGACCGCCAGATTTTCCGTCAGATGCGCGAGCGACGAGGTGCCCGGGATCAGCAGGATGTTGGGCGAACGCCGCAGCAGCCAGGCGAGCGCGGTCTGCATCGGGGTTGCGCCGATCGTCTCGGCGACCTCGGACAAGGTGGTGGATTGCAACGGGCTGAAGCCGCCCAGCGGGAAGAACGGGACATAGGCCACGCCTTGTTCCGCCAGGCTGTCGACCAACGCATCGTCCTCGCGATGCGCGACATTGTACATATTCTGCACGCACACCAGCGGCGCGATGGCCTGCGCCTCGCGGACCTGGGTCGCGGTCGCGTTGCTGATGCCGAGGTGGCGGATCAGCCCCTGGCGCTGGAGATCGGCGAGCGTGGCGAATTGCGTGGCGATCGAGCCTTCGCTCGGCGTGTGGACGTCGCCCATCACGCGCATGTTGGCGATATCGATCGCCTCGATGCCGAGATTGCGGAGGTTGTCCTCGACCCCGCGCTTGAGGTCGTCGGGCGATTGCGCCGGGAGCCACGCGCCGTCGTCGCCGCGCACCGCGCCGAGCTTGGTTACGATGGTAAGATCGCCGGGATAAGGCGACAGGGCCTCGCGGATGATCCGATTGGTGACGTGCGGGCCGTAGAAATCGCTGGTGTCGATATGGTCGACGCCGGCCGCGACCGCCGCGCGCAGTACGGCCACGGCCTGATCGCGGTCGCGCGGCGGGCCGAACACGCCGGGACCGGCGAGCTGCATCGCGCCATAGCCGATACGGTGGACATTACGATCGCCGAGCCTGAAGGTGCCGGCCCTGGAAATGGCGGGAGAGACGGTCATCGGGAAACTCCTTTTGAGGACAGGCTCCATCTAGGAGTTGCGTGCCTGCGCGATATCCGGCATAATCGGCACGCCTCTGTGCGGATTATCGAACAATGGATGCTGACCTCGGGGATCTCGATTCCTTTGTCGCGGTAGCGCGGGCGGGCGGTTTCCGCGAAGCGGCGCGAGCGACCAACGCCAGCCCATCGGGGCTGAGCGAGGCGGTGCGGCGGCTCGAGGCGCGGCTCGGCGTACGGCTGCTCAACCGCACCACGCGCAGCGTCGCGCCGACCGAGGCGGGCGCGCGGTTGCTCGACCGGCTGGGGCCGGCGCTGAGTGAGGTCGCGGCCGCGTTGGCGATGGTCGACGATTTCCGCGACCGTCCCGCCGGCACGCTCAAGATCAACGTGCCGGGCAGCGCGCTCCGGACGGTGCTGCCGGCGGTGGTGCCCGGATTCCTCGCCGCTTATCCCGAGATCAAGCTCGAGCTGGTCGCCGACGAATCGTTCGTCGACGTCCTTGCCGCGGGCTGCGACGCGGGCATCCGCTACGAGGAGCGGCTCGATCAGGACATGATCGCGGTGCCGATCGGTCCGCGCATCCAGCGCTTCGCCACCGCCGCGGCGCCCGCCTATTGGGACCGCCGCGGCCGCCCGGCGCATCCGCGCGACTTGCTCGATCATGCCTGCCTGCTCGGCCGCTTCCCCAGCGGACGGCTGACGGCGCCCTGGGAATTCGTGCGCGGCGACGAGATCGTGCGGATTGATCCCAAGGGGCCCCTGATCATCTCGGTCGGCGGCGGTATCGACTTGTTGATCCATGTCGCCATCGCCGGCGGCGGGGTGATCAGCTCGTTCGAGGATTGGCTGCGCCCGCATCTCGACAGCGGCGCGCTGGAGCCGGTGCTGGAGGATTGGTGGGACAGTTTTTCCGGGCCATTCCTCTATTATCCGGGTCGCCGATTGGTACCGCCGCCGCTGCGCGCGTTCGTCGACTATGTGAAGGCGATGCGATAGGTTGGCGACAGGACGAGGGGAGGGGCCGAATGCGTTTATTGGGTGCGCTGATCGTGGTGATGCTGCTGACCGCCGCGGGGCCGGTCGACGACTGGAAGGCGCTGCTCAAGGCGGGCAAGGACAAAGAGGCGCTGGCGCAAGTCAGCAAGGTGGCGGCGACCGGCGACGCCACCGCACTCGACTGGATGGGCTGGTTCTACGACGAAGGACGCGGGGTCGCCGCCGACAAGCCCAGGGCCGCCGATTACTACCGCCAGGCCGCCGAGAAAGGCGAGCCGCACGCCGAGTGGCGCTACGGCGTGATGCTCGATACGCCAGAAGGCGTTTCGCTCGATTCGGCTGCGGCGATGGGTTGGTTCCGTAAGTCGGCGGCGCAGGGATATTCCAACGCTTATGTCAGCATGGGCGTGATGTATTCGGGTGGTCGCGGCGTCGGCCGCGACTATGCTAAGGCGCTCGATTGCTATCGCCAGGGCGCGAAGCTCCACAATGTGCATGCGTTCAACGAGATCGGCATCGTCTATCTCAACGGCGAAGGCGTTCCGCCCGACAAGATCGAGGCGACCGCTTATTTCATCATCGCCGCTACTCACGGTGATACCCGCGCGAAAGAGCATCTCGACACGATGGCCGATGATCTCGGCGAGGACGGGCTGAAGCGCGGCGCCGATTGCGCCACCGCGCTGGCCAAGGAATACGATCTCGAAGGAGCGCCGGACAGATCGGGCTTGACCACCTGATCCGCGGGGACGTGACCCGCGCGCCGACTGCCGCTAGAGCGCCGCGCCATGACCCCCCATTTCGACTTCAAAATCCACGCCACCGACGGCAAGGCGCGCACCGGCCAGATCGCGATGCGCCGCGGCACGATCCGCACGCCCGCCTTCATGCCGGTCGGTACCGCCGCCACGGTCAAGGCGATGAAGCCGGGCGACGTGCGCGCGGCGGGCGCGGATATCATCCTGGGCAATACCTATCATCTGATGCTGCGCCCGACCGCCGAGCGCGTCGCGCGGCTGGGCGGCTTGCATCATTTCATGGGCTGGGAGCGGCCGATCCTGACCGACAGCGGCGGCTATCAGGTGATGAGCCTGTCCGAGCTGACCAAGCGCGACGAGAACGGGGTCGAGTTCAAGAGCCATCTCGACGGCTCGCGGCATCTGATGAGCCCCGAACGCTCGATGGAGATCCAGCGGCTACTCGGCTCCGACATCGTCATGGCGTTCGACGAACTGGTCCCGACCACCTCGACCAAGGACGTGCAAGCGGCCGCCATGGCGCGCTCGATGCGCTGGGCGCGGCGCTCGCGCGAGGCGTTCCTGGGCGGCGGCGAGCATGCCGACAATGCCGCGCAATTCGGCATCCAGCAGGGCGCGCTCGACGAGGCGTTGCGCGGCGAGAGCGCGGCGGCGCTAACCGACATCGGGTTCGACGGCTATGCCATCGGCGGGCTCGCGGTGGGCGAGGGGCAGGCGGCGATGTTCGGCTGTCTCGACTTCGCACCGGGTCAGCTTCCCGCCGACAAGCCGCGCTATCTGATGGGCGTGGGCAAGCCGGACGACATCGTCGGTGCGGTCGAGCGCGGGGTCGACATGTTCGACTGCGTGCTGCCGACGCGCTCGGGCCGGACCGGCCAGGCCTTCACCCGGGCCGGGCCGATCAACATCCGCAATGCCAAGTTCGCCGAGGACCAAGGGCCGCTCGATCCCGAGTGCGGCTGCCCGGTCTGCGCGACCTGGGAACGCGCCTATCTCCACCATCTCGTCCGGGCGGGAGAAATTTTGGGCGCGATGCTGATGACCGAGCACAACATTTGGTTCTACCAGGCGTTGATGGCGGACTTGCGCGCGGCAATCGCCCAGGGAACGCTCAACGCATTTGCGAGCGGATTCCGGGCGCGCTACGGACAAGGGCGAGGAGAGTGAGCGTGATCGATCAGCCCGAAGAAGAAAATGAGATCATGGCCACGGTACGGGCCGCCAAGGAACGCCAAAAGGGCGCC
Organism: Sphingomonas sp.; assembly: GCF_051962185.1. Taxonomy (GTDB): domain Bacteria; phylum Pseudomonadota; class Alphaproteobacteria; order Sphingomonadales; family Sphingomonadaceae; genus Sphingomonas. Next base: position 632 of record NZ_JBQCCN010000321.1, on the reverse strand, counting down.
GAGGGCACGCCCGAACCCGCCAAGCTGAGCAAATGGGGCATGGCGGCGCTGAGTGCGGGGATAGGATCGGCAGCGGTCGCGGCCGCCTTGCTCTACGCCAATCGCAACAAGAAGCGCGGATGATGCTCGCCGCCTGATCGCCAACGTCGTGGCGCCGGGCGGACGCGCGTCCGGCGATTGACTCGCGCCGTTTTAGCGCGACACATCGCCGCATCCTCACCTCCTTTCCGGAGACTTGAATGCGTCTGACTCGTGCCGCCCTGCTGATGGGCGCCGCCCTGCTTCCCATCGCCGCCGTCGCCGCTCCGCCGGCCAGGAAGCCGGCGCCCCGGCCGGCCGCCGCGGCGAGCGCCGCCACCAGCGTCAAGCCGATCGCTTATACCGTCCGCACGCTCGCCAATGGCCTGCGCGTCTATGCGATCCGCGACACCAAGACCGCCAATGTCTCGGTCCAGGTCTGGTACGACGTCGGCTCGAAGGACGACCCCAAGGGCAAGTCCGGCTTCGCGCACATGTTCGAGCATCTGATGTTCAAGGCGACGAAGAATTTGAAGTCGGAGAATTTCGATCGCCTGACCGAGGATGTCGGCGGCTATAACAACGCCTCGACCAACGACGATTACACCAATTAT